>NZ_JBFAOG010000002.1:472356-476923 GCF_040659695.1 Modestobacter sp. NPDC049651 | reverse complement strand
CGGCCCGCCACGACCCGATGCGAGGGGGAGACCCGTGGCGGACCTGATGAGCTGGGCGTGCCCCACCTGCGGTGACGACACCGACTGCGAGCAGCGCCTGCTCGGCCCGGGCCCGGCGGGGAGGGTCCAGCGGGGTGCCCGAGGGGTCGCAGACGTAGAAGGCGTCGACGGCGTCGGCACCGAGGGTCTCGACGGTCGCCGAGCTGATGTCCAGCCCGGTGCCGGCCAGCGCCGCGGTGAGCCGGTGCAGCAGCCCGGCCCGGTCGGCGGCCCGCACCTCCACCAGGCTGGTGGTGCCGGTGGCCTCGGCGTCGAACCACGACACCCGGGGCGGCGGCCCCGCCACGGCCCCGGCGGTGGCGCCGCGGCTGTAGTCCCGCTCCCGCTGCTGCAGCCGCTCGGCGATCGGCAGGGTGCCCTCCAGCGCGGCGCGCACGCCGTCGGCGAGGATCTCCGGCACCGGCGGCCGGCCGAACCGGGGCCGGACGGCGAACACCAGCGTGCCGTGGCCGTCGCGCACGTTGACCCGGGCGGCGCGGACGTCGAGCTGGTTGAGCGCCAGCACCCCCGCGCACAGGCTGAACAGCCCCGGGCGGTCCGCGGCCCCGAAGGTCACCTGCTGCCCGTCGAGCACGTCCTCCACGCCCACGGTCACCGGCGCGGTCGGCCCCGGGATCTCCGGCGCCGGGGTGGCCACCTGCGGGTCGCTGGGCTCCAGCACCGGCTCGGGCACCGGCGCGCTGCCCAGCCGGGCGGCGACCCGGGCGACGAGCGCGGCGACCAGGTGCGCCTTCCACGGCGACCACGCGGAGGTGCTGGTGGCCGCGCCGTCGGCCTGGGCCAGCGCGTGCAGCAGCTGCAGCACCGCCGGGTCGCCGCCGATCGCCTCCACCACGCGGTCGACCGTCAGGGGGTCGTCGATGTCGCGGCGGGTCGCGGTGGCCGGCAGCAGCAGGTGGTGGCGCACCAGGGTGACCAGCGTCTCGACGTCCGGCGGGCTGAACCCCATCCGGGTGGCCATGTCCTCCATGACCACCGCGCCGACCTCGCTGTGGTCACCGGGCCAGCCCTTGCCGATGTCGTGCAGCAGCGAGCCGACCAGCAGCAGGTCGGGCCGGTCGACGTCGCGGGTCAGCTCCGCCGCGGCGGCCGCCGCCTCGACCAGGTGCCGGTCGACGGTGAACCGGTGCCACGGGTGCCGCTGCGGGAGCGACCGCACCCGGTCCCACTCCGGCAGCATCCGGGCGAGCAGCCCCTCCTGGTCCAGCTGCTCCAGCACCGGGACGGCGCTGCGCCCGCTGGCCAGCAGCCGCAGGAACGACCAGCGGACCTCCGGCGGCCACGGCTCGGGCAGCGGCGGCGCGTGCACCGCCAGCACCTTGAGCGTGTACGGCGACAGCAGTAGGTCCGCGCGCGCAGCGGCGGCCGCCCCGCGCAGCACCAGGCCGTGGTCGACGGCGGGGCGCGCGTCGCGGGCGAGCACGACCTCGTCGCCCTGCCGGACCAGCCCCTCGGCCAGCGGCTCCCGGCGCACCCGCCGGTAGCGGGCGCGGGGCCGGCGCACCAGGGCGGCGTCCACCCGCCGCCAGGTCTCGTCGGCGACGAACGCCAGCCGGCGGCCGGCGAGGCTCACCTGGCGCAGCAGCGCGTCGTCGTCCGCCAGCTGGAGGGCGGCCGCGACGGCGGCCTGCTCCTGCCGCACCAGCACGTCGCCGGCGCGGCCGCTGCTGCGGCGCAGCTCGTCCCGGACGTCGAGCAGGAACGCGTACGCCTCCCCCGCGTCAGCCGGCGGCGCGTCGGCCAGCTGGGCGGCGGCCAGCGCGCGCAGCACCTGCCCCTCGCGCAGCCCGCCGTAGGCCTCCTTCAGGTCGGGCTCGAGCAGGAAGCCGAGCTCGCCGACCTGCCGGGCGCGGGCCCGGCGCAGCTCGCGCAGCTGCGGCAGCAGCCGGCCGGCGTGCTGGCGCCAGGAGGCGAGCGTCGTCGTCCGCAGCTCGGCGGTCACCTCGGCGTCCCCGGCGACGTGCCTGGCGTCGAGCAGCCCGAGCCCGGCCTTGACGTCGTCGCCGGCGACCGACACCGCCTCGGCGATCGTGCGCACCGAGTGGTCCAGCCGCAGCCCGGCGTCCCACACCGGGTACCAGAGCGCGTCGGCCAGCGCGGCGATCTCCGGCCGGCCGTCGTGCACCAGCACCAGGTCCAGGTCGCCCAGCGGCGGCAGCTCGCGGCGGCCGAGGCTGCCCACGGCGACCAGCGCGATCCCGGCGTCGGCCGGCCCGCCGGCGTCCGCCCCGCGGCGGCCGGTCCGGGGCGTGCCTGCCAGCGCCTCGGTGAGCAGGCCGCCCAGCCAGTCGTCGAGCACCTGCACCCGCTCGGCGCGGGGCAGCCCGGCGAGGGCGGGCGGGGTGGGCGGCTGCGGCACGGGCACCTCTTCGCGATCAGGGACGGGAAGGGCGTCGGCCGGGGCTGCGGGTCGCCCCGCGGCCCCGGCCGACGCGTGCAGCTCAGCTCAGAGCGCGTCCGCGCCGCGCTCCCCGGTGCGGACCCGGACGATCTCGTCGATCGTCGTGACCCACACCTTGCCGTCGCCGATCTGGCCGGTGGAGGCCGCCTCGACGACGGCGTCGACCACCCGGGCGGCGTCGTGCTCGCTGACGACCACCTCGATGCGGACCTTGGGCACGAAGTCCACCTGGTACTCCGCGCCGCGGTAGACCTCGGTGTGGCCGCGCTGGCGGCCGAACCCCTGCACCTCGCTGACGGTCAGACCGGCGATGCCGATCAGCTCGAGGGCGTTCTTGACGTCGTCGAGCTTGAACGGCTTGACGATCGCGGTGACGAGCTTCACGCCTGGGCTCCTTCCCTGTTGCGGGCCTCGGCGTGCGCCTGGCCGACCAATGATGCCCCGCCGCCGCCCCCGAGGGAGTTGAGGTCGTAGGCGGTCTCCGCGTGCTCCGCGCTGTCGATGCCGGAGATCTCCTCCTCCTCGGTGATGCGGAAGCCCATCGCCTTGTGGATGGCCATGCCGATCACCCAGGTGAGGACGAAGGAGAACAGCAGGACGACGAACGCACCGACGACCTGGCGCCAGAGCTGGTCGACACCCCCACCGTAGAAGAGGCCGTCGACACCCGCCGGGGCGTCCGCGGTGGCCAGGAAGCCGATCAGGATCGTGCCGAGCAGGCCGCCGACCAGGTGCACGCCGACGACGTCGAGCGAGTCGTCGAAGCCCAGCCGGTACTTCAGGCCCACCGCAAGGGCGCAGACCACACCGGCGATCAGCCCGATGATGATCGCGCCGATCGGCGAGACCGCCGAGCAGGACGGCGTGATGGCGACGAGGCCGGCGACCACACCGGAGGCCGCACCCAGCGACGTCGAGTGGCCGTCGCGGATCTTCTCCAGCAGCAGCCAGCCCAGCGCCGCAGCGCCGGTGGCGACCATGGTGTTGACCCAGGTGACCGCGGCGGTGTTGTTGGCCGCGAGCGCGGAGCCGGCGTTGAAGCCGAACCAGCCGAACCACAGCAGGCCGGCCCCGGCCATGACCAGGGTCAGGTTGTGCGGGCGCATCGGCTCGCGACCGAAGCCGCGGCGCTTGCCCAGGACCAGGGCGAGCGCGAGGCCCGCGGCACCGGCGTTGATGTGCACCGCGGTGCCACCGGCGAAGTCGATCGCCTTGAGGTCGTTGGCGATCCAGCCGCCGACGTGGCCGTCGGCGTCGAAGTCGAACACCCAGTGGGCGACCGGGAAGTAGACGATCGAGGCCCAGATGCCGGAGAACACCATCCAGGCGGAGAACTTGGCGCGGTCGGCGATGGCGCCGGAGATCAGCGCGACGGTGATGATCGCGAAGACCGCCTGGAAGCCGACGAAGGCCATGGTGGGCAGCCCACCGGCCTCGCTGGTCGTGTCCTCCATCAGGCCCTTGAGCCCGAGGTACTGGTTCGGGTCACCGATCAGCCCCGCGCCGGCGTCGTCGCCGAAGGCGAACGAGTAGCCGTACAGGACCCACAGCACGCTGATCAGCGCCAGCGCCCCGAAGCTCATCATCATCATGTTCAGCACGCTCTTCGCGCGGACCATGCCGCCGTAGAAGAGCGCCAGACCCGGGGTCATCAGCAGCACCAGGGCGGCGCTGGCCAGGACCCAGGCGGTGTCGCCGGTGTTGACCACGGCAACCTCCTGAGGTTGTCGGTGTGGCGGGGGCCACGTGCGGGCAGCCCGGCTGCGCCGCGAGGGCTGCGCAGGGGCGTTGCGCCACCGGGTCCGGCAGCGCACGACAACCGTGCCGACCTCGTGTTTCCGCGAGCGGCGTGACCGTGTTTCGCCGCCGTGAACACGCGGCAGCGTGTCGGTCACGACTGTTTCCGCCGCGTTTCCTCGCCCACTGCATGGGATTGCGGCCCTTCCGGGCCGCACCGCGACCAGGTTCCGTCCCCCACCGCCGTGGAGCCGCTGCCCGTCCTCCTCGCGGAGCCTCCGGCCCCACTCGTGCGGTCGGAGCCGCTCCGCGGCAGGAGCGTCTCGCCTACCCGACGATCGCACGGGTCGGCTTCCGCCCCGGCTCCGC
>NZ_JBFAOG010000002.1:0-472259 GCF_040659695.1 Modestobacter sp. NPDC049651 | reverse complement strand
CGCTCCTCGGTCGCCGGCGCTCCCTGCGATGCTCACCGCGGCGTCAGCCGACGATCGCACGGGTCGGCTTCCGCCCCGGCTCCGCTCCTCGGTCGCCGGCGCTCCCTGCGATGCTCACCGCGGCGTCAGCCGACGATCGCACGGGTCGGCTTCCGCCCCGGCTCCGCTCCTCGGTCGCTGGCGCTCCCTGCGATGCTCACCGCGGCGTCAGCCGACGATCGCCTCCGCGAAGGCGACCGGCTCGAACGGCGCCAGGTCGTCCGGACCCTCGCCCAGCCCGACGAGCTTCACCGGGATGCCGAGGTCGCGCTGCACCGAGACGACGATGCCGCCCTTGGCGGTGCCGTCGAGCTTGGTGAGGACGACGCCGGTCACCTCGACCGCCTCGGTGAACACCCGGGCCTGGACGACGCCGTTCTGGCCGGTCGTCGCGTCGAGGACCAGCAGCACCTCGTCGACCGGGCCCTGCTTCTCCACGACCCGCTTGATCTTGCCCAGCTCGTCCATCAGGCCGGTCTTGGTGTGCAGCCGGCCCGCGGTGTCGACCAGCACGACGTCGACCTCGGCCTCGGCGCCGGTGCGCACCGCCTCGAACGCGACCGACGCCGGGTCGCCGCCCTCGCGGCCGCGCACCGTCATGACCCCGACCCGCTCGCCCCAGGTCTCCAGCTGGTCGGCGGCCGCGGCGCGGAAGGTGTCCGCCGCACCGAGCACGACGCTCTTGCCGTCACCGACCAGCGAGCGGGCGATCTTGCCGACCGTCGTCGTCTTGCCCGCGCCGTTCACGCCGACCACGAGGACCACCGCCGGGCGGCCGTCGTGCCGCTCGGTGCGCAGCGTGCGGTCCAGGTCCGGGCCGAGCACCGCGGCCAGCTCGGACACCAGCAGGTCGTGCAGCTGCTGGGGCGAGGCGGTGGCCAGCACCAGGCTCTGGGTGCGCAGCCGCTGCACGATCTGGGTGGTGGCGGCGACGCCGACGTCGGCGGCCAGGAGGGTCTCCTCGACCTCCTCCCAGTCGTCCTCGGTCAGCTTCTCCCGGGCCAGGACGGTCAGCAGGCCACGGCCCAGCGACGACTGCGACCGGGCCAGCCGCGACCGCAGCCGCACCAGCCGGCCGGCCGAGGGCGGCGGCGTCTCGAAGACCAGCCCCGGCTCCGGCTCGGCCGGCGGCAGCTCGACCGGCGGCGCGGGCGGCTCGACCAGGTCCGCGGCGGTCGCCCCGGACCCGGCGGGTCGCTCGTCCCCGGCCGGGGGCGCGGTCGTCCGCGGGGGCTGCGGCCGGGTCAGCGTGGTGCCGGCCGCGGCGTCGGAGTCCAGCCGCGTGGTCCGGCGTCCGCGCCCCACCAGGAGGCTGACGCCGACGATCAGGGCGACGACGACGATCGCGACCGCGATCAGCACGTACTCCATGCAGGTCAGTCTCGCAGCGCGACCGTTGCCGCGTGCGGCAGGCTGTGCGGCATGCCCGACACCCCCGGCCTGCGCCCGCTCCTCCTGCTGGGTCCGCTGCTGCGGCACGTCGACCCGGTGTCGGCCACCGTGTGGGTCGAGACCGACCGGCCGTGCACCGTCGACGTGCTCGGCCGCACCGCCCGCACGTTCTGCGTCAACGGCCACCACTACGCGCTGGTCGTCGTCGAGGGCCTGGAGCCGGGCAGCAGCACGCCCTACGAGGTGCTCCTGGACGGCGACCGGGTGTGGCCGCTGGCGGGCAGCCCGCTCCCGCCCAGCCGGATCCGCACGGTCGGCCGCCCCGGGCCGGTGCGCATTGCGTTCGGCTCGTGCCGGTACGCCACCCCCACGACCGCCGACACCCGCGACGGCATCGCCCCCGACGCGCTGGACGGTTACGCCCGCCAGGCGCTGGAGCTGCCGGAGGACCAGTGGCCCGACGCCCTGGTGCTGCTCGGCGACCAGGTCTACGCCGACGAGGTCACCCCGGGCACCCGGGCGTGGATGGCCGGCCGCCGCGACCTGTCGCAGCCGCCGGGCGCCCAGGCCGCGGACTTCGAGGAGTACACCCGCCTCTACAGCGAGTCGTGGGGCGACCCGCAGGTGCGCTGGCTGCTGTCGACCATCCCGTCCTCGATGGTGTTCGACGACCACGAGATGATCGACGACTGGAACACCTCGGCCGCCTGGCGCGCGGAGGTGACCGGCACCGACTGGTGGCACCGGCGCATCTGCGGCGGGCTGGTCAGCTACTGGGTCTACCAGCACCTGGGCAACCTCTCGCCGCGCGAGCTGGCCGACAACGCGACCTGGCAGGGCATCCAGGAGAGCCCCTCGGACGACGCCGGCCCGATGCTGGACGAGATGGCGCGCGCCGCCGACGTCGAGCCGAAGACCGTCCGCTGGAGCTACGTGCGGCACTGGGGCAACGTGCGGATGGTCATGGTCGACAGCCGGGCCGGGCGGGTGCTGGACGAGCAGCAGCGCAAGATCGTGGACGACGACGAGTTCAGCTGGATCGAGGCCGCCGTCCGGCAGGCCGTGGACGACGGCGTCGACCACGTGCTCGTCGGCACCTCGCTGCCCTGGCTCCTCCCCCACTCGGTGCACGACCTGGAACGGTGGGACGAGACCGTCGCCGCGCGGCACTCCGGCCGCCTGCTGGGCCGGCTGGCGGAGAAGTTCCGGCAGGTCGCGGACCTCGAGCACTGGGCGGCGTTCAACGACTCGTTCGAGCGGCTCGGCCGGTTGCTCACCGGGACCGCCCGCGGCGAGTTCGGCCCTGCGCCGGCCACCGCGCTGGTGCTGTCCGGCGACGTCCACCACGCCTACGCGGCGGAGCTGGTGCACCCCGGCGGGCTGACCGGCCGGGTGCACCAGCTGACGGTCTCCCCGCTGCACAACGCCGCACCGCACGCGATCGAGATCGGCTTCCGGCTGGGCTGGAGCCGCTGGGCGCGGGCCCTCACCGGGGTGGTCACCCGGCTGGCCCGGGTGCCCGCCAGCCCGGTGCAGTGGCGGAAGAACGCCGGCCCGTTCTTCGGCAACGAGCTCGGCGAGCTGGTGCTCGACGGCCGGGACGCCCGCTTCCTGCTGTGGGCCACCAGCCGCGACGAGTCCGGCGCGCCGCGCTTCGACCAGGTGCTGGACACTCGTCTGTCGTGAGCGAGCACTTCGGGTTCGAGGAGACCAAGCCCGCCCCCGGCCCCGACCAGCCGCCGATCCCGGTGCGGCTGGTCACCTTCAACATCCACCACGGGGTGGGCGCCGACGGCCGGCACGACCTCCCGCGGCTGGCCCGGCTGCTGGCCTCGCTCGACGCCGACGTCATCTGCCTGCAGGAGGTCGACCGGCACTTCGGCCCGCGCAGCGAGGGCGTCGACCAGTCGCTGCTGCTGGCCCGGGCGCTCGACATGCAGCTGGAGTTCGCCCCCTCCATCGACGAGCCCGGCCCGTCGGGCGGGGACGACGACCGGCGGCAGTACGGCAACGCGCTGCTGTCCCGGCTGCCGATCCTCGTCACCGACGTGCACCCGCTCCCCGGCGGCGGCGAGCGGCGCACCGCGATGCGCACGCTCGTCGAGCTCGACGGCGCCGCGCTGTGGGTGACCAACACCCACCTGTCCAGCCGCTCGGCCGCCGACCGCGCCGCGCAGGCCGCCGCGGTGGCGGCGCTGCACACCGGGGCGATGGAGACCGGTGTGGTCGTCGGCGACCTCAACGCGGACGCCGGCGCCCCCGAGCTGGACGTGCTGCGGGAGCGGTTCACCGACGCCTGGCACCTCGCGCAGGCGCGCAGCGACCAGGGCGGGCGGTTCTCGCTGCGCCGCGCGCAGGGCCTCACCCACCCGACGGGTCACCCGCGGGTGCGCATCGACCAGGTGTGGGTGTCGGCCGGGGTGACGGTGCGCGACGCCGCCGTCGTCGACGGCTCGGGCACCTCCGACCACCACCCGCTCGTCGTCGACCTGGACGTCGTCTCCGGCGTCTAGCTCGCCGGCAGGTGGGCCCGGAGCCAGGTCTCGAGGTCCGCGCGGGCGGCCCGGGCCATCGGGGTCGGGTGGCCGGTGAACCCGTGCGGCGCCCCCGGGTACACCCGCAGGTCGACGTCCACCCCGGCCGCCGACAGGCGCGCGGCCATCGCCAGGTTGTCGGTGAGCAGGACGTCGTCGGCGCCGACGACCACCAGCACCGGCGGCAGCCCCGCGAGGTCGGCGAACACCGGGGAGAGGTCGGGGTGCGTGCGGTCCGGCGCGGCCCCCGCGTAGGCCTCGAGGAACCACTCGTCGGCGATCAGCCGGCCGGCCGGGGTCTGCCCGCTCAGGTCGTAGGTGCCGAACTGCAGCACGGCCGAGCCGAACGCGGCCACGCCCCGGTCGCGCAGCCGCAGCAGCGTGGTCACCACCAGCGTGGCGCCGGCCGAGGTGCCGGCGAGCGCGAGCTGCGTCGTCCCGAAGCGTGCCCTGGCGTGCGCGGCGAGCCAGCGCGCCGCCGTCTCGCAGTCGTCGGGTGCGGCCGGCCAGGGGTGCTCGGGGGCGAGGCGGTGGTCGACGCTGACCACCGCGACGCCCAGGGCGTCCGCGAGCTCCCGGTCGCGGACGTCGGCTGCCGCGGCCGTGCCGAGGGTGAAGCCCCCGCCGTGCACCTGCAGCAGCACCCCCGCCGCCGGGCCCGCGGGCTCGTGCACCCGCACCCGCACGCTCCGGTCGCCGACGCCGACGACCTCGCTCACCGCTGGCGGGTTCGCCGGGACGGCCGGGGGCAGGGCCGCCCGCACGGCCTGCAGCTCCGCCCAGCTGCCCGGCCCGCGCCGGGGACCGCGCTGCGCGTAGAAGGCGCGGGTCTCCGCGACGAGCGGGAGCAGGCGGGGGTCGACCAGCTGGTCCAGTCCGATCCGCACCGCCGCCGGCCCCGGCTCAGGCGGGCTGCTGCTCGCGCAGCCGCTGGCTGATCACGCCGGTGATGCCGTCGCCGCGCATGCTCACGCCGTAGAGCGCGTCGGCGATCTCCATCGTGCGCTTCTGGTGGGTGATGACGATCAGCTGCGAGGTGCTCCGGAGCTGCTCGACGAGGGTGAGCAGCCGCCCGAGGTTGACGTCGTCCAGCGCGGCCTCGACCTCGTCGAGCACGTAGAACGGCGAGGGGCGGGCCCGGAAGATCGCCACCAGCAGCGCCACGGCGGTCAGCGACCGCTCGCCACCGGACAGCAGCGACAGCCGCTTGACCTTCTTGCCCGGCGGGCGCGCCTCCACCTCGACGCCGGTGGTGAGCAGGTCCTCGGGGTCGGTGAGGAAGATCCGACCCTCACCGCCGGGGAACAGGGTCGCGAAGACCTCGGTGAACTCGCGCTGGGTGTCGGCGAAGGCCTGCGCGAACACCTCGTGGATGCGGGCGTCGACCTCCCGGACGACGGTCAGCAGGTCCCGGCGCGTGGTCTTGAGGTCCTCCAGCTGGGTGGCCAGGAACGTGTGCCGCTCCTCCAGCGCCGCGAACTCCTCCAGCGCGAGCGGGTTGACCTTGCCCAGGGCCGCGAGGTCGCGCTCGGCCCGGGCGGCGCGGCGCTCCTGCGCGGCGCGGTCGTAGGGCACCGGCTGCGGCTCGGGCTCCCCCGCCGTCTCCGCGGCGGCCAGCTGCGCGGGCGTGGGCGGCACGGGCGCGGTCGGCCCGTACTCGGCGAGCAGGGTGGGCAGGTCGACGCCGTACTCCTCGGCGGCCCGGCCCTCCAGCGCCTCGATCCGCAGCCGCTGCTCGGCGCGGGCCACCTCGTCGCGGTGCACCTCGTCGGTGAGCCGGTCCAGCTCGGCGGTGTGCTCGCGCACCTTGGTGCGGACGGCGAGCAGCTCGGCCTCCCGCCCGGTGCGGGCCTCGGCGAGGGCGTCGCGCTCGGTGGCGGCGCGGGCCAGCGACGTGGCCAGCGCGGCCTGCGCGGCCGCCGCACCGTCCCGGACGGCGGCCGCGACGGCGGCCCCGCGCTCGCGGGCGGCCCGGGCGGCGGCGGCCCGTTCGCGGGCGGCACGTTCCTGCCGGGCCTGCCGGCGCAGCGACTCGGCCCGCCCGGACAGCGAGCGGGCCCGCTCCTCGGCGGTGCGCACGGCCAGCCGCGCCTCGGTCTCGGCCTGGCGCGCGGCGGCCGCCTCGGCGCGCAGCCGGTCGCGGTCCTCGGTGGAGGGCTCGTCCTCGACCGGCGCGGCCTCGGCGTCGGCCAGCCGCTGCTCCAGCGCGGCCAGCCCGGCGGCGGACTGCTCGAGCGCCTGCTCGGCGCGCACCCGGGCGGCGTCCAGCCGCTCGGCCTCGGCCACGGCGGAGCGCGCCGCGGCGCCCAGCTCGGCGAGCTCCGCGGCGGCCACGGACCGGGCGCGGTCGCCGGCCTGGCGGGCGGTCAGCGCGGTGTCGACGTCGGCGGACCGCTCGGCGGCGGCCTGCCGGGCCGCGGCCAGCTGGTCGGCGAGCCCGGCGGCGTGCGCCTCGGCGCGGGCCAGCTCGCCGGCGGCCTCCTCGACCCGGGCGCGCACCTCGAGCCCGGACGGCGCGTTCTGCTGGCCGCCCGAGGCCCAGTCGGCGCCCAGCAGCTCCCCGGCGGCGGTGACCGCGCGGACCCGCGGGTGCACCCGCACCAGCGCGACGGCGGCGGGCAGGTCGGCGACGACCGCGACCCGCTCCAGCGCCCGGGCGAGCGCCGGGCCCAGCTCGGCGGGGGCGGTGACCAGGTCCAGCGCCCAGCGGGCACCCACGGGCAGCTCGGGCCAGCCGTCCCGGCCGACCGGCGGCAGCCCGCCGGTCACGACCAGCCCGGCCCGGCCGCCGTCGCTGCCGGCGAGGTGGGTGAGCACGGCGGCGGCCTCGGCCGGCCCGCTGACGACGACCGCGTCGGCGATCGCGCCCAGCGCGGCGGCCAGGGCGACCTCGTCGCCCGGGTGCACGGTGAGCCGGTCGGCCACCGGGCCGACCACGCCGGGCAGCCCGCTGGCGAGCACGGCGGCGGCCCCGTCGGCCGGCGCGAGCCCCAGCGCGAGCGCCTCGCGGCGGGCCTGCCAGCCGGCCCGGTCGCGCTCCGCGGCGCGCTCGGCCTGGACCAGCTCGTTGACCAGCCGGACGGCGTCCTTGTGCGCGGCGACCGCGTCGGCGTGGGCCGCGGCGTGGTCGGAGTCGCCGCCGGCGTCCGCGCTGAGCTCGTCGCGCCGGGCGGCCAGCCGCTCCTCGGCGGCGGTGGCCCGGTCACCGGCCTCGGTCGCGGACGCGGCCAGCCGCTCGATCTCGGCCTGCCCGGCGGCGGCCCGCGACCGCGCGACGGCGACCTGGCCGGACAGCTTCGCCAGCTGCTCGCGGCGGTCGGCCAGCGCCCGGGCGGCGGCCATCAGCGCGCGCTCGGCCTCGACCAGCGCCTGCTCGACCTCGGTGCGGGTGGCGACGGCGCCGCCCAGCCGCTCGCGCTCGGCGGCCAGCGAGTCGGCGAGCTCCCGCTCGGTGCCCTCGACCCGGTCGGCCTCGGCGTCCAGCTGGTCGGGGTCGCGGCCGGCCGGGCCGGCCTGCGGTGCCGCCGTGAGGTGCCGGTGCCGCTCCCCCGCCAGCTGGCCGACGCTGCGGAACCGCTCGGCCAGCGCCGACAGCCGGTACCAGGCCTCCTGGGCGGCGGCGAGCTGCGGGGCGTCGGCCGCCAGCGCGGACTCCAGCGCCGACTCGCTGCGCGACGCCTCGGCCAGCGCGGCCTCCACCACGGTGCGGCGGGCGCGGGCGGCGGTCTCGTCGGCGACGTCCTTGTCCAGCGCGTCGCGCAGCGCGACCAGGTCGTCGGCGAGCAGCCGCAGCCGGGCGTCGCGCAGGTCGGCCTGGACGCCGGCCGCGCGGCGGGCCACCTCGGCCTGCCGGCCCAGCGGCTTGAGCTGGCGGCGCAGCTCGGTGGTGAGGTCGGCCAGCCGGTCGAGGTTGGCCTGCATCGCGTCGAGCTTGCGGAGCGCCTTCTCCTTGCGCTTGCGGTGCTTGAGGACTCCGGCGGCCTCCTCGACGAAGGCGCGGCGGTCCTCGGGGCGGCCGGACAGGACGGCGTCGAGCTGCCCCTGGCCGACGATGACGTGCATCTCGCGACCGATGCCGGAGTCGCTCAGCAGCTCCTGGACGTCGAGCAGGCGCACCTTGTCGCCGTTGATCTCGTACTCGCTCTCGCCGGAGCGGTACATGCGGCGGGTGATCGACACCTCGGTGTAGTCGATCGGCAGGGCGCCGTCGGCGTTGTCGATGGTGAGGGTCACCTCGGCGCGGCCCAGCGCCGCGCGGCCGGCGGTGCCGGCGAAGATGACGTCCTCCATCTTGCCGCCGCGCAGGCTCTTCGCGCCCTGCTCGCCGAGCACCCAGGCGATGGCGTCGACGACGTTGCTCTTGCCCGACCCGTTGGGGCCGACGACGGCGGTGATGCCGGGCTCCAGCCGCAGCGTCGTCGCGGACGCGAAGGACTTGAAGCCCTTGAGCGTCAGGCTGGAGAGGTGCACGAGGGAAATCTAGCCGCGGTCACCGACACGCCGGCCCCTCGTGAGGGGTCGTGCCCGTCAGGCCAGGGCGGCGGCCGAGTCGTCGGCCAGGGTGAGCAGCTCGCGGGCGATCACGGCGTCGCGCTCCTCGCGGGCGGTGGCCAGCTCGGCCTGGAGCCGGCGTACCTGGGCGCGCAGCGCTGCGTTCTCGGCCGCCAGCAGCTCCGAGGGGGCGACGACGGAACCGAACAGGGCCTTGGCCATGGCTGAGCGGCCTTTCTGTGGCTGCGGGATGTGCCCCGTCGCACCGCCGGAGGCGGTCTGCGCGGGCTGGCACTCTCAGGGTGACACCGCCAGCGACCTGGGTCAACGGCTCGACTACAGCGTTCCCGTGTCGGGGTGATGTCGTCTTCGTCACCTGACGGTGAACGCGCTCAGCCCCTGCTCCGGCTCGTCCCGGACGTCGACGCCGGACACCCGGCCGGGCGCCTGCGGACCGTCCAGCGCGGCGAGCACCGTGCGGACGTCGTCCGCCGGTCCCTCCAGCACGACCTCGACCCGGCCGTCGGCGAGGTTGGTGGCCGACCCGGCCAGCCCGCGGGCGCCGGCCTGCTGCCGGACGAACCACCGGTACCCGACGCCCTGCACGTGCCCGGCCACCAGGGCGACGACCCTCACGACCGGCGGGCCCGCGGCCGGGGCTGGCAGTGCGGGCAGCTGTAGCTGGAGCGGTTCATGAACTGCTCGCGCACCACGGGCGTGCCGCAGCGCGGGCAGGGCTCGCCCTCCTGGCCGTAGACCGCGAGGTGGCGGGAGAAGTAGCCGCTCTGCCCGTTGACGTCGACGTACAGCGAGTCGAACGACGTCCCGCCCTGCGCGAGGCTCTCGGTGAGCACGTCGCGCACGCCCTCCAGCAGGTCGGTGACCTGCGCGCGGGTCAGCTTGTCGGTCGGCCGGGCGCCGTGCAGCTTCGCGCGCCACAGCGACTCGTCGGCGTAGATGTTGCCGACCCCGCCGATGAGCGTCTGGTCCAGCAGCGCCCGCTTGACCTCGGTGCGCCGGCGGCGCAGCGCGGCGGCGAACCGGTCGGCGTCGAACGCGGGGTCCAGCGGGTCGATGGCGATGTGCGCGACGCGCGGCGGCACGGTGCCACCGGGCCCGGTCTCCTCGACGGCGAGCCCGCCGAAGGTCCGCTGGTCGACGAACCGCAGCTCGCGGCCGCCGTCGGTGAACCGGAAGCGGGCCCGCAGGTGCACCTCGTCGGGCTCGCGGAACTTCTCCACCAGCAGCTGGCCGCTCATGCCCAGGTGGCCGACCATCGCCTGCCCGGACGGCGTGCCGTCGGCCTCGGCCATCGGCAGCCACAGGTACTTGCCGCGCCGGTGGGCGGCGGTGAACGTGCGGCCGGTGAGCGCGGCGACGAAGTCCTCCGCGCCCTCGAGGTGCCGGCGCACGGCCCGCGGGTGCAGGACCTGCACCTCGGCGATGGGCCGGCCGGTCACCCACTGGTCCAGCCCGCGCCGGACGACCTCGACCTCGGGCAGCTCGGGCACGTCAGGCCTCCGCGGCGTCGGCCCCGTCGCCGTCGGCGGTCGCCGACAGCGCCCGCCAGGCGGCCTCGGCGGCCTCCTGCTCGGCGGCCTTCTTGGTGCGGCCGGTGCCCCGACCGCGCGGCTCGCCGGCGAGGAAGACGACGGCGGTGAAGGTCTTGGCGTGGTCGGGACCGTCGTCCTCGACCGCGTAGTGCGGCGCGCCCAGCCCCTGGGCGGCACCGAGCTCCTGGAGGCTGGTCTTCCAGTCCAGGCCGGCGCCGCGGGTGGCCGACTCGGCCAGCAGCGGGTCGAACAGCCGGTGCACGATCGCCGCGGCGACCTCCAGGCCGGCGCCGAGGTGCACCGCCCCGATGAGCGCCTCGAGGGCATCGGCGAGGATCGAGTCCTTCTCCCGGCCGCCGGTGGTCTCCTCGCCGCGGCCCAGCAGCAGGTGCGGGCCGATGCCGCCCTCGCCGAGCGCCCGGGAGACCCGGGCCAGCGAGGTCATGTTCACCACCGAGGCGCGCAGCTTGGCCAGCTGCCCCTCCGGCAGGTCGGGGTGGCCGCGGTAGAGCTCGTCGGTGACGACCAGCCCGAGCACCGAGTCGCCGAGGAACTCCAGGCGCTCGTTGGTGGGCAGGCCGCCGTGCTCGTAGGCGTACGAGCGGTGGGTCAGCGCCAACGCCAGCAGCCCGCCGGGCAGCACGACGCCGAGGGCGTCGGCCAGCCAGCGGGCTGCGGAGCGGGCGTGCTCCTCCCCGGCGGGAGAGGTGGCCGCACCGTCCGGTGCAGCGTCCGCGGCCGGAGCGGTCCCGAAGAGGGACCGGCCGGCCGGGGACGCCGGAGCGGAGGTGGTGCTCACGCCGGGGGGGTGTGGTGCTCGGGTCAGACCGCGACGACCTGGCGGCCGTCGTGCTGGCCGCAGGTCGGGCAGGCCTGGTGCGGGGGCTTGAGCTCGCCGCAGGCCTTGTTCGGGCACGGCGCCAGCGTGGGGGCCGTGGCCTTCCACTGCGACCGGCGGGAGCGGGTGTTCGCGCGCGACATCCGCCGCTTCGGGACGGCCATGGTCAGTTCTCCTCGGTGTCGGTGCCGCGAGCGCCCGGCTGGGCACCCCCGGTGGTGTCGGTCAGGTCGGCGAAGCGGGCGGCCAGCCCGGCGAACCGGGGGTCGATCACCTCGTGCGAGTGGTCGGCGGGCAGGTCGTCGAGCCGCTCACCGCAGTCGACGCACAGCCCGGCGCAGTCCGGGGTGCAGGTGGGCGACAGCGGCAGGGCCAGGACGACGGCGTCGCGGACCAGCGGCTCGAGGTCGAGCTGCTCGCCCTCGATGCGCCGGACCTCGTCCTCGCCGCTGGTGGCCTCGGTGGTGCTGCCGGAGTAGGCGTACAGCTCCTGGACGTCGAGCTGGAGGGTGTCCTCCAGCGGCTCCAGGCACCGCGAGCACTGGCCGGTGACCGGGGCGTCGACCTCGCCGGAGACGAGGACGCCCTCCATGACCGACTCGAGGCGCAGGCGCAGCTCGACCGGCGCGCCCTCCTCGACGGCGATCATCTCGTTGCCCCAGCGGGCGGCCGCGGGGATCGTCTTGTCCCACTCGCGCAGCGAGCCGGCGCGGCGGCCGAGCTCCCGCAGGTCGACCTTCCAGGCCTTGGCGTCGGCCCTGCCGACGGTGGGGCTGCCGGTCGTCGGGCTGCCGGTCGTCGCGGGGTCGCCGACAGGGCGCTGCGCGTCGGAGGGCGCGGCGCCGCGGCGGGGCGAGGAGGCAGCAGACATGTCCGTACTCGAGCTCATGGTGGGTGTCGTTCCAGTGGTGGCCGGCGCACAGCCCGGAGGGCGGCGGCAGCCGGCGACGGTCAAGGTTACCTGATCCCGGGCGGAGAGCTCTCCGGCGGCGGGAGGAGGGGTCAGGCGCGCAGCTTCGCCCGCGCCTGCTCGACCGAACGCGCCATGTGGGCCAGCGTGTTCCCGAAGTCGGCCAGCCGGGTGTCGACGTACTCGTCGGTCTCCGCGCGCAGCCGGGCGGCCTCGGCCTGGCTCTGCGCACCGAGCTCGTCGGCCCGGGCGACGGCGGTCCGCCACACCTCGGTCTCCACGAGCAGCCGCTCGTGCTCGGCCTGCCCGGCGGCCACCAGCTCGTCGGCCTGCGCCTGGGCGGCGGCGAGGAGCTGGTCCTGGTGCCGGCGGGCCTCGGCGACCAGCCGCTCGGCCTCCGCCTCGGCCCGGGCGAGCAGGTCGTCGGCCTGCGCCTGGGCGTCGGTGAGCAGCTCGTCGCGCTGCCGGCGCGCGGTGCCGACCAGCTCCTCCCGCTGCCGGCGGGCGGCGGCGACGACCTGCTCGCTCTCGCTGCGGGTGCGGCCGGTCAGCCGCTCGGCCTCGGCCTGCGCCTGCTGCAGGATCTCGGTGCGCTGCTCGACGATGAGGCCGGCCTGCTGCACCTCCTGCGGCAGCGTCTCGCGCAGCTCGTCGAGGAGGTCGAGCAGGTGGTCGCGCGGGACCATGCAGGAGCCGGACATCGGCACGCTGCGGGCGTTCTCGATGACCGTCGTCAGCTCGTCGACGGTCTCGTAGAGCCGGTAGACCACCTCCGTCACGGTGCCTCCTCCCCCAGCTGCGCGACGAGCCGGTCGTTGACGGCCTTGGGCACCAGCGAGGAGACGTCGCCGCCGAACCGGGCGATCTGCTTGACCAGGCTCGAGGACAGGTGCCCCACCTGCGGGGCGGTCGGCACGAACAGCGTCTCGACGCCGGCCAGCTCGCGGTTCATCTGCGCCATCTGCAGCTCGTACTCGAAGTCGCCGACCGCGCGCAGGCCCTTGACCACGACCGGCAGGTCGTTGCGGCGGCAGTAGTCGACCAGCAGCCCGGAGAAGCTGTCGACCCGCACGTTGGGCAGCTCCACCAGCGCCTCGCGCAGCATCGCCATCCGGTCCTCGACGCCGAACATCCCGGCCTTGCCGGGGTTCACCAGGACCGCCACGACCAGCTCGTCGTACAGCGCCGCCGCCCGCTCGATGACGTCGACGTGCCCGTTGGTGACCGGGTCGAACGAACCCGGGCAGACCGCCGCTCGCCTCACGACTTGCGACCGTACCGGAGCACGGCCTCGCCGTAGCGGCGATCGCGGAGCCCGGTGAAGGGTGTCGGCCACGGCCACGGCTCCTCGCGGCTGGACCGCTCCACCACGACCACCGCGTCCGGGGCGCACCAGCCGCCCGCCGCCAGCGCCCCGAGCACGCCGAGCACCTCCTCGACCGGCACCGCGTAGGGCGGGTCGAGCAGGACCAGGTCGAAGTCGGCCGGCGCGGGCCCGGCGACGACCGCCGGCACGGAGCCGGCGACCACCCGGGCGCCGGGCAGCCCGACGGTGGCGACGTTGTCGCGCAGCACCGGGAGCACCTTCGGGCCGGACTCCACCAGCACCACCTCGGTCGCGCCGCGCGACAGCGCCTCCAGGCCCAGCGCGCCGGAGCCCGCGTAGAGGTCGAGCACCCGGGCGCCGTCGAGGTCCACCAGCGAGCCCAGCGAGTTGAACAGCCCCTCGCGGGCCCGGTCACCGGTCGGCCGCACCCCGGACGCCGGGACCTTCAGCCGCCGCCCCCGCGCCTCCCCCGAGATCAGCCGCGTCATCAGGTCTTCTCCAGGTAGTCGGCGCGGTCGTCCAGCGCCATCGCGGCCACCGCGGCGGCCAACTCCGGGTGGTCGGCCAGCCCGCCGCCCTCGCTGACCAGCCGGGTGGCCTCCTCGCGGGCCTCGGCGATCAGGTGCTCGTCGTCCAGCAGCGACAGCAGCCGCAGACCGGACCGGCGGCCGGACTGGGCAGCACCCAGGACGTCGCCCTCCCGGCGGGTCTCCAGGTCCAGCCGCGCCAGCTCGAAGCCGTCGGTGGTGGCCGCGACCGAGGTGAGCCGCTGGCCCGTGGCCGAGGCGCTGGACGCCTCGGTGACCAGCAGGCACAGCCCGGCGTGCTTGCCGCGGGCCACCCGGCCGCGGAGCTGGTGCAGCTGGCTGACGCCGAACCGGTCGGCGTCCATGACCACCATCACCGTGGCGTTGGGCACGTCGACGCCGACCTCGACCACGGTGGTGGCCACCAGCACGTCGACGTCCCCGGCGGCGAAGGCGCGCATACGGGCCTCCTTGTCCTCCGGGGTCATCCGCCCGTGCAGCACCTCGACCCGCAGGCCGGCCAGCGGGCCGGTGCGCAGCGCCTCGGCGACGTCGAGCACCGCCAGCGGCGGACGCCGGTCGCTGCCGCCCTTGCCCTCCTCCGGCGGCGGGGCGTCCTCGGCGTCCGGGCCGTCCTCGTCCTTGCCGCCGCTGCCCTCCTCGTCGCCGATCCGCGGGCAGACGACGTAGGCCTGCCGGCCGTGGGCGACCTCCTCGCGCAGCCGCTCCCAGGCCCGGTCCAGCCAGGCCGGCTTCTCCCCCGCCGGCACCAGCGAGCTGGACACCCCGCCGCGGCCGGCCGGCAGCTGCCGCAGCACCGAGGTCTCGAGGTCGCCGTAGACGGTCATCGCGACGGTCCGCGGGATGGGG
This sequence comes from Modestobacter sp. NPDC049651, assembly GCF_040659695.1. Classification (NCBI taxonomy): domain Bacteria; kingdom Bacillati; phylum Actinomycetota; class Actinomycetes; order Geodermatophilales; family Geodermatophilaceae; genus Modestobacter; species Modestobacter sp. NPDC049651. Next base: position 457,778 of record NZ_JBFAOG010000002.1, on the reverse strand, counting down.
GTGGCGGTCATGACCAGCACGTGCGGCGGGCGGTTGCCCTTGGCGCGCAGGGCGTCGCGCTGCTCGACACCGAACCGGTGCTGCTCGTCGACCACGACGAGGCCGAGGTCGGCGAACTCCACGCCCTCCTGCAGCAGCGCGTGGGTGCCCACGACGATGCCGGCGCTGCCGTCGGCGATCGCGGCGCGCGCCTCCCGCCGGACGGCGGCCTTCTGCGAGCCGGTGAGCAGCACCACCCGGGTGCCGGCCGGGTCGCCGTCGAGCTCGCCGGCCCGGCCGAGCGGCCCGAGCATCGCCGAGAGGCTGCGGGCGTGCTGGGCGGCGAGCACCTCGGTGGGCGCGAGCAGCGCGGCCTGGCCGCCGGCGTCGACCACCTGGGCCATCGCCCGCAGCGCCACCACGGTCTTGCCCGCGCCGACCTCGCCCTGCAGCAGCCGGTTCATCGGCTGCTCGTGCGCGAGCTCCTCGGCCAGCTCCTCGCCGACCACCCGCTGCCCCTCGGTGAGGGTGAACGGCAGGGCGGCGTCGACGGCGTCCAGCAGCCCACCGCTGCGGCGGGGCCGGGCGATGCCGGGCTCCAGCGCCGCCGCGCGCCGGCGGGCGGCGAGCGTGCACTGCAGCACCAGCGCCTCGTCCCACTTGAGCCGCTCGTCGGCGTACTCGACCTGGGCCATCGACTCGGGGCGGTGCTTGTAGACCAGCGCGGTGGCCAGCGGCGGCAGGCCGTGCCGGTCGCGCACCGGCTCGGGGATCGGGTCGGCGAGCAGGGCGTCGAGCGAGTGCCGGTCGTCGAGCAGCATCTTCACCGACTTCTGGATCACCCAGCTGGAGACGTCCTTGCTCGCCGGGTAGATCGGCACCAGGGCGCGCGCCCAGTCGTCGTCGTCCCCGGTGATCACGTGGCAGTCGGGGTGGGTGAACTGCAGGGCGCCCTGCCACTTGCCGACCGTGCCGGCGAACAGCCCCCACGCCCCGACGGCCAGCTTCGGGTGCTTGTTGTTGAAGAACACCAGCCGCATCGACCCCGCGCCGTCGCCCACGGTGACCTCGGTGAGCATGCCGCGGCGCTGGCGCATCGGCCGGGTGCTGACCTGGCGCACCTCGGCCAGCACGGTGACCCGGTCGCCGACCTCCAGGTCGTCGAGCTTCGACATCTCGCCGCGCCGGGCGTAGCGGCGGGGGTAGTGGCGCAGCAGGTCGCGCACGGTCCGCAGCGACAGCTGCTCGGCCATAACCTTGGCCGTCTTGGGACCGAGCACCTTGGCCAGGTCGGTGTCCGGGGAGACCATCACTCGACTCCGATGAGCAGCGGGAGCGCCCCGGGACCGCCGGCGTGCCGGTCGACCTCGACGGTCGGGTGGACCGCGGCCAGGTGGGCGCAGACGGCCTCGCCGAGGGAGGCGTCCTCCCCGACGACGAGGGTGACCAGCTCGCCGCCGGCCGACAGCAGCCGGTCGAGCAGGTCGCGGGCGACGGTGGCGGCGTCGGCACCGAGGACGACGACGTCGCCCTCCGCCGAGCCGAGCACGTCGCCGGGCCCGCACCGACCCGCGGAGGTGAGCGCCTCCTGGTCGGCGACGGTGACCTCCGCCCAGCGGGTGGCGGCGGCCGCCTCGGCCATCGCCACGGTGTCGTCGCCGAACCGGCGCGCGGGGTCGGTGACGGCCACCGCGGCCATCCCCTGCACCGCGGAGCGGGTGGGCACGACCACCACGTCGCGGCCGTCGGCGCGGGCCCGCTCCGCGGCGCGGGTGGCCGGCGCGACGGCATCGGCGTGGTTGGGCAGGACGACGACCTGGGCGGCGCGGGTGCCCAGCACCGCGGTGAGCACCAGCTCCTCGGACAGCTCGTCGACGGCGGCCGGCAGCACGGTGACCCCCTCGCCGCCGAACAGGTCGGCCAGACCGGCGGAGCAGGCCAGCGCGACGACCGCGCGGGTGCCGGGCGCGGCGGCCGGGGGGCGGGGCGCGGCCAGCGGGCTGACCGTCAGCCGGTGCGGGCGGCCGGCCTCGATGCCCGCCTCGATCGCGGCCCCGACGTCGGAGACGTGCACGTGCACGTTCCACTCCCGCCCGCCCGGGGTGTCGACGCCCACGACGACCAGCGAGTCGCCGAGCGCGGCGAGCCGCTCCGACAGCCGGGCGACGGCGGCCTCGTCGGAGTCGGCGAGCAGGAACTGGACCTCGCTGCCGGGCCCGGCCGGCGGCTCGGCGACCAGCGGCGCCGCCGGACGGCCGGCCCGGCTGGGGCGCCCGGGCAGCGGGGCACGTGCGGGCGGCTCCCCGGTGACGGTGCCGACCAGGGCGTCGAGCACCAGGCACCAGCCGGCGCCGCCGGCGTCGACGACCCCCGCGTCGGCGAGGGCGCTCAGCTGCCCCGGCGTGGCGTGCAGCGCGGCGCGGGCGCCGTCGGCGGCGGCGCGGACCACCTCGGCGAGCGCCGCCGGGCCGGTCGCGACCGCGCCGGCGGCGGCATCCGCCCCGGCCCGGGCGACGGTGAGGAAGGTGCCCTCGGCGGGGTCGGCGACGGCGGTGTAGGCGGCGCGGGCGGCGTCGGTGAGCGCGGCCGCGAACGCCGGGCCGTCGACCCGGTGCGCGCCGGCCAGCGCGTCGGCGAGCCCGCGCAGCAGCTGGGCGAGGATCGCCCCGGAGTTGCCCCGGGCGCCGAGCACGGCGCCCCGGGCCAGCGCCGTCCAGGGGGCGGCCCCGCCGTCGGCCTCCAGCGCGGCGTGGCCGGCCTCCGCGGTGAGCAGCAGGTTGGTGCCGGTGTCGCCGTCGGGGACCGGGAAGACGTTCAGCTCGTCCAGCCGGCCGCGGGCAGCGGACAGCGCATCGACCACGGCGCGGCTCCACCGGCCGACCGCGGCCTCGTCCAGCGCCTCCAGCACGCCCGGGAATGTACCTGCGGGCACCGACGGACCCCGGCTGTGCGCAGCCTCTCCCGGGGTGGTCGGACACCTGCGCGGAAGACCGGTTACAGTGGTGCCCTGCGTGTGCGGAGCTGAGTCGTGCCCTCGGGACGACGATCCGCGCCGCGCTTCGACTTCAGCTGGACAAATCTAGGAGTGATCGACCGTGGCTGCCGTGTGCGACGTGTGTGGCAAGGGCCCCGGTTTCGGCATGTCGGTGTCGCACTCGCACCGTCGTACGCCGCGCCGTTGGAACCCGAACATCCAGTCCGTGCGGGCCATGCTCGCCGGTGGTGGCCGTCAGCGGATGAACGTGTGCACCTCGTGCATCCGCGCCGGCAAGGTCGTGCGGGGCTGACGCTCCCCACCGACTGACCCGGCCCCGGCCGGGACGAGAGCCCGGAGGTCACCGACCTCCGGGCTCTTTCGTGCGCCCGCCCGTCCGCCCCGTTGATCATGGGCGCGTGGTCGCCCGCCACGCCGTCCACCGGCGTGTCGGCGGCGATCCGCCCATGATCAACGGCGGCGAGCCGGCGTCAGACGGCGCCGATGCCCCGGGCGCGGGCCGCCTGCACGACCAACTCGACGACCACGTCGTGCGGCAGCACCGTGCTGTCCACCACCAGGTGGTAGTGCCGGGCGTGCGTCGGGTCGCAGCGGTAGAAGTGCTTGACGTAGGCGACCCGGGCGGCGTCGGCGGCGTCCCGCTCCTTGCGCACCACGTCCTCCGCGGCGTCCAGGTGCCGCACCGCCGCGGCCAGCCGGCGCTCGGGGGCGCCGTCCAGCCGCACGTGCAGCGCGTCGGACCGGTCGCGCAGCACCATCGCCGCGGCCCGGCCGAGCACCACCCCGCCGGGGCCGGCCGCGATCTCGGCCAGCACCCGCTCGGTCTGCACCTTGTAGGCCCGCTCGTCCGGGGCGCTGCCCACGCCCGTGGTCCCGATGTCGGGCATGGTGCCCAGCGAGGAGATCAGCCGCCACAGCCCGTGGGCGACCGTCTCGTCGTTGGCCTCCGCCTCCTCCAGCGGCACCCCCAGCCGGCCGGCCACCTCGGCCGGGATGGCCCGGTCGTAGAAGGGCAGGCCCAGCCGCTGGGCGACGGCGGGGGCGATCTCCGCACCGCCCGCTCCGAACGACGCCGACACCGTCACGACGCCCATGCGTCCTCCTCCAGCTCGGGGCCGCGCCCGCCGGCGGTCAGGTCCTTGCCCAGGAACACGGCGTCCGGCGCTGCGGCGTACACCCCGTACCCCGGAACGGGCCGGTAACCAGCACGTTCGTACAGGGAGATCGCCTCCGGCTGGCGGTGGCCGGTGTTGAGCACCACCCGGTGGTGACCGGCGGCGGCCGCGGTGCGCTCGGTCTCGGCGAGCAGCAGCTTCGCCAGCCCCTGCCCGCGGAACGCCGGCTCGACGTACATCCGCTTGAGCTCGACCACCCCCGGGTCGTCGCCGTACGGGTGCACCCGCCAGCCCGCGCAGCCGGCCGGGACGCCGTCCACCTCGGCGACGACGAACCAGCCCAGCGGCGCGGTGAACTCGGCCGGGTCGACGACGGCGTCGTCGCGGCCGCCGTAGCGGACGACGTACTCCTGCTGCACCGCCTCGACCAGCCGCTGCGCCACCGGGTCCGCGTAGCCCACCTGCCGGAACGTCACCTCAGCCGAAGTGGACATGCCCCGGGGTCCCTCCCCTCTCCGCGGCGTACCGGTCAGCCGGCACGCCCTCGACGTGGACCCCCTGACCGGCGCCCACGGCACCGATCCTCGCCCACCCCTCCGGCAGCGCCGCACCGGGCGGGAAGGTGGCCACCAGCGCGTGGTCCTCGCCACCGGTGAGCACCCAGGCCAGCGGGTCGCCGCCGAGCGCCGCGGCCACCTGCAGCAGCGGACCCCGGCCGGTGAGGAAGGTCTCCCGCACCGCGGCCAGGTCCAGGTCGATGCGCACCATGCTGTCGGCGGCGAGGTGCCCGGCGTCGGCGAGCAGCCCGTCGCTGACGTCGCACATCGCGGTGGCGCCCGCGTCGGCGGCCTCCGGTCCCGCGGCGTACGGCGGGGCCGGCCGGCGGTGCGCGGCGACCGCGGCCGCCGGCGAGCGGAAGCCGTGCTGGAGCACTGCGAGGCCGCAGGCCGACCAGCCCAGCCGGCCGGTCACCGCGAGCACGTCGCCGGGGCGGGCTCCCGAGCGCAGCACCGGCGCCCGCCCGCCGAGGTCGCCCAGCGCCGTCACCGACAGCACCACGGCCGCGGAGTCCGGCGCGCTCGCCGAGGTGTCGCCGCCCACGACCGCAGCCCCGAACGGGGCGCACTCGGCGGCCATCCCGGCGGCGACGCCCTCCAGCCACGACGCAGGGGTGTCCGCGGGGCAGGCCAGGCCGACGAGCAGCGCGGTGGGGGTGGCGCCCATCGCGGCGACGTCGGCGAGGTTCGCGGCGGCCGCCTTGTGCCCGACGTCCTCGGCCGAGGACCAGTCGCGCCGGAAGTGCCGGCCCTCGACCAGCACGTCGGTGCAGGCGACGACCCGGCCGTCGGGGGCGCGCAGCACCGCGGCGTCGTCGCCGGGGCCGACCTCGGCCAGCCGGGCTGCGCCGGCGCGGGCGGTGACCCGGTCGATGAGCGCGAACTCCCCGACCGCGCCGATGGTGTCGGCCGCCTCACCCTGCCCACCGGGTGCGGGCCGGGGCCGGGGCCGAGTCACGAGCCGGCTCCGGCCGCTGGGGTACGTTGCCGTTCGGCCCGCTGTCGCGGTGCCTGCTCGTGTCCCCCGCCGTTCCCTGCATGGGAGCGCCCGAGGAAGGTCAACCCGTGGTCCACGCCTACATCCTGATCCAGACCGAAGTCGGCAAGGCAGCCGCGGTCGCGGCGACCATCAGCGAGATCGCCGGGGTGACCAAGGCGGAGGACGTGACGGGTCCCTACGACGTGATCGTGCGGGCCGAGGCGAACACCGTCGACGAGCTCGGCCGCCTCGTGGTCGCCCGGGTCCAGTCGGTCGACGGCATCACCCGCACCCTGACCTGCCCCGTCGTCAACATCTGAGGTCCGTGACCAGCCCCGCCTCCCCCGGTCCGCCCGCTCCCGAGCCGCCCGCCCCGGACGGCACCGAGGGCCCGCGCCGCCCCGACGACATCACCCGCCGGGCGGCGCTCATCGCCACCGCGGTCGCCGTCCCGGTGGTCGTCGTCCTGATCGTGCTGATCAACGTGCTGGGCGGTTCGTCCGACGACGACGGGAAGGGCGACGGCGGCGTCGCCCAGCTGTCCGGCAGCCGGACGCCGCAGCGCGCCGAGGACCTGCCCACGCTGCAGGTCGACGTCCCCCCGGTGACCCCGGCGGCGGAGCTGGCCTGCCCGGTGCTCATGCAGCAGCTGCCGCTGGAGCTCGACGGCGAGCAGTCGCGGCTGGTGAGGTCCGACTCCCCCTACGTCTACGCGTGGGGCGACCCGGCCGTCGTGATGATCTGCGGCGCCGAGCCCCCGGCCGGGTACGTCGTGGGGTCCTCGACGATCCAGATCGACCAGGTGCAGTGGTTCGTCGACACCACGTCGACGAAGGACACCACGGTCTGGACGACGGTCGACCGCAACGTGCCCGTCCAGGTGCGGGTGCCCGCGAGCGCCGACAGCGCCTCGGTGACCGCGCTGGGCAAGCTGGTGGGCACCGCGATCCCCTACGTCGACCCGACGCCCGCGGGCTGACCCGGGCTCAGCCGGCCGGCAGCCGGTCCAGCTGCGCGGTGGTGACCGCCTCCAGCTCGGCCAGCGCGGCCTCCGGTGACGTGGACACCGCGGCCACCTGCAGGGTGAAGGGCCCGGCGGCGCACCAGGACATCGCCGACGGCCCGGTGAGCCGGCCGCTCGTCCCGGGGTCGTCGACGGTGAGCAGGGTGCAGCCGGGTGGCAGCCGCGCCGGGCTGGTGTCCAGCTCGCCGCCGTAGTACTCCTCGTCGTTGCCGGCGAGGTCCGCGGCGTAGTTGCCGGCGCCCTCCGCACGGCTGAACTGGTCGAGGAAGACGCTGGTCAGCTCGTCGCCCGAGCGCCAGAACCGCTCCCAGCCCCACTGGTAGCCGTAGTCCTCCAGCACCTCCCGCTGGTGCGCCGGGTCGGGGGCGTAGCCGGCCAGGTCCGCGGCCGTCTTGCGGCCCGCGGCGGGCTCCAGCTCGTGGTCGGGCACCCGGGGCAGCCCGGAGGGGACCTCGGTGAGCAGGAGCCGCTCCAGCCCGGCGGCCGACGTGGGCCGGGCGGGCGCCGAGGGCGCGGCGTCCTGCGCCCGGCCGCCGGAGGTGCAGCCGGTCCCGGTGAGCAGGAGCAGCACGGCCCCGGCCACCGGGACCAGCAGCGACCTCACCCGCCGGTCCGCGGCCCGGTCCCCGGGGCGCTGCCGTCCCCGTCGAACGCGCTGGCGACCAGCCGGTCGACCAGCTCGGGGTAGCCGACCCCGGTCGCCGCCCACATCCGCGGGTACATCGAGATCGGCGTGAAGCCCGGCATCGTGTTGACCTCGTTGACGGCCCAGCGGTCCTCGCCGGTCGCCGGGTCGGTGCCCAGGAAGAAGTCGACCCGGGCCAGCCCGCGGCAGTCCAGCGCGAGGAACGCGCGGCGGGCCAGCTCCTGCACCGCCGCGGTCTGCTCCGGGGTCAGCCCGGCGGGGACGTCGAAGTCGACCGCGTCGTCGAGGTACTTGGCGTCGAAGTCGTACCAGTCGGTGCCCGGGCGCAGCCGGATCTCCGCCGGCAGGCTGGCCTCGGGCAGGCCGCCGGCCGGGCCGGCGAGCACGCCGCACTCGACCTCGCGGCCGGGCACGCTGGCCTCCACGACCACCTTGCGGTCGATGGCGGCCGCGGTCGCGACCGCCTCGGGGAACTGCGCCCAGTCGGTCACCCGGGTGATGCCGATGCTCGACCCGGCCCGGGACGGCTTCACGAACACCGGCAGGCCCAGGCGCTCGCGCGCGGCGTCGTCCAGCAGCGCCGGGTCGGGGCACACGGCGCCGGTGGCGTCGCGGAGGACCACGTGGTCGCCCTGCGGCAGCCCGGCGGCGGCCAGGAGCTTCTTGGTGAACTCCTTGTCCATGGAGGCCGCGCTGGCGAACACCCCGGAGCCCACGTAGGGCAGGCCGCTCATCTCCAGCAGGCCCTGGATGGTCCCGTCCTCGCCGTAGGCGCCGTGCAGCACCGGGAAGACGACGTCGACCTCGGTGAGCCGCCCGATCGCCTGCCCGGCGTCCAGCACCGCCAGGCCGCGGCCGGCGGGGTCGCCGACCAGCGAGACGGCGGTGCCGTCGGTGACCTCGGGCAGCGTGCCGCCGTCGATGGACAGCCGGGCCGGGTCGCCGTCGGTGAGCACCCACCGGCCGTCGCGGGTGATGCCCACCGGCACCACCTCGTAGCGGTCCGGGTCGAGCGCGGCCAGCACGCTCCCGGCCGAGACGCAGGAGATCGCGTGCTCCGCGCTCCGGCCACCGAAGACGACAGCGACCCTGGTCTTGCGCGCCTGCCCGCTCATCGGGGGAACCCTAACCGAGTCCGCCGGGAGCTCAGGTGAGGGAGTCCAGCGCCCCGGTGAGGTCGGCGACGAGGTCGGCGGTGTCCTCGATACCGCAGGAGAAGCGCACGAAGCCCCCGGGGACGGCGTCCCCGCCCCACTGCGCGCGCCGGTCGACGGTGGTGTGGATGCCGCCGAAGCTGGTCGCGGCGGCGATCAGCCGGCTGCCGCGCACGAGCTGCGCCGCGGCGGCCTCGTCGGCGAGCTCGGCGGAGACCACGCCGTTGGGGCGCAGCATCTGCCGCTGCGCGAGCGCGAACGAGGGGTCCTGCGCCCGCCAGGGCCAGCGGACGCCGGTGACCGCCGGGTGCGCGGCCAGCAGCTCGGCGACCGCCGCCGCGTTGGCCGCCTGACGGGCCAGCCGGAGGTCCAGCGTGCCCATCGACCGGTGCGCCAGCCACGCCTCGAACACCCCGGGCGTGTTGCCGGTCGTCTTCCGCCAGGCCGCGATCCGGGTGCGCAGCTCGCGCCCCCGGTCGGTGCGGGCCGAGCTCACGTGCCCGAGCAGGACGTCGCTGTGCCCGGTCAGCGCCTTGGTGTCCGAGCCGACGGTCAGGTCGGCGCCCAGCGCCAGCGGGCGCTGCCCGATCGGCGAGGCCGTGGTGTTGTCCACGGCCAGCACCGCCCCGGCGGCCTGGGTGGCCCGGGCGACGGCGGCGATGTCGCAGATGTCCAGCTGCGGGTTGCTCGGGGTCTCCAGCAGCACCAGCCGGGCGCCCTCGAGGTCACCCCGCGCGGCGACGTCCTCGATCTGCAGGGTGGGCACCAGCTCGACCCGGACGTCGAGCCGCTCGAGCTCCTCGCGGGCCAGCACCCGGGTGGCGTAGTAGCCGTCCGAGGGCAGCACGACCCGGTCGCCGGGCCGCACCAGCGCGAGGACGGCGGAGCTGATCGCCGCCATGCCGGTGGCGAAGGACAGGCAGTCGCCGCCGTCCAGCTCGCCGACGGCCCGCTCGAACACCCGCAGCGTCGGGTTGTCCGGCCGGGCGTACCCGTCGGCGCCCTGCCAGCCGGGGGCCTGGTCGCCCAGGTGGTACGGGGCGGCGAAGACCGGCGAGGGGCGCAACGGGGCGCCCGGGACGGCCGGCTCGTCGCCGGCGTGCACCAGCCGGGTGCCGTCGCCGAGCTGCTGGAGGTCGAGGTGCTGGGCCTGGGGGTCGGGGCTGCTCACGCGTGCGGGCCTCTCGTGGATCCGGGGCCCGGCGCGGGACGGCTACTCGGGCTTGGCTTCGCGCGCCATCATCTCGCGCACCATCCGGGCCGGTGACTCGCCCTCGTGGCAGACCCGCACCACGGCCTCGGTGATCGGCACGTCGACGCCGTGCGCGCGGGCCAGGTCCAGCACCGACTCGCAGGTCTTCACGCCCTCGGCGACCTGCCGGGTGGTGGCCAGCACGTCGGCCAGCGACATGCCGCGGCCCAGCCGCTCGCCGAACGTCCGGTTGCGCGACAGCGGCGAGGAGCAGGTGGCCACCAGGTCACCGAGCCCGGCGAGGCCGGCGAACGTGGCCGGCTCCGCGCCCAGCGCCGCCCCCAGCCGCGCGGTCTCGGCCAGGCCGCGGGTGATCAGCGAGGCGCGGGTGTTGTCGCCGTAGCCGAGACCCTCGGCGATGCCGCAGGCCAGCGCGATCACGTTCTTCACCGCCCCGCCCAGCTCGCAGCCGATCAGGTCCGGGTTGGTGTACGGGCGGAAGTAGCGGGTGTGGCACGCGGCCTGCAGCGCCGCCGCGCGGGCCGTGTCGGCGCAGGCGATCACCGTCGCCGACGGCTGCTCCTCGGCGATCTCCCGGGCCAGGTTGGGGCCCGACAGCGCCGCCACCCGGTCCGCGCCGGCGCCGGTGACCTCGCAGATGACCTCGCTCATCCGCTTGGTCGTGCCGAGCTCCACGCCCTTCATCAGCGACAGCAGCGAGGCGCCGGCGGGCAGCAGCGGCGCCCAGGTCTCCAGGTTGCCGCGCAGCGTCTGCGACGGGACGGCGAGCACGACGACGTCCGCGCCGTCCAGCGCCTCGGCCGCGTCGGTGGTGGCCCGCACCGGCTCCGGCAGCCGGATGCCCGGCAGGTACTCGGCGTTCTCCCGGGTCGCGGTGATGCCCTCGACCAGGTCGGTGCGGCGGGCGTGCAGGACGACGTCGCTGCCGGCGTCGGCGAGCACCTTGGCGAAGGTGGTGCCCCAGTTGCCGGCCCCCAGGACCGCGGCGCGGGTCACGCGGCGCCGTCCTCGGGGAAGTCGCCGGGCCGCTCGCCGACGAGGTCGCCGGGACGGTCGGTGCCGGGTGCGGGCCGGCCCGGCCGCGGGTGGAAGGCCGCCGGGGGCTCCTCGCCGCGCAGCTCGCCCAGCTGGCTGCGCACCTGGGTCATCAGCAGGTCGGTCACCTCGCGCAGCAGGTCGCCGGTGAGCGGCCGCCCGGCGCGCACCTCGGCCCGCAGCGCGGACAGGTCGACCGGCTCGCCGACCAGGTACTCCGAGCGGGTGCGCAGCCGCGGGTGCAGCTTCTTCGCGTGGTAGTCGTGGATCCGCTGCGGCCCCCACTGGGCGACCGGCAGCACGACGGCGTCGGTGGTGAGCGCGAGCCGCGCCACCCCGGTCTGCGCCTGCATCGGCCACCAGTCGGGGTCGCGGGTCACCGAGCCCTCGGGGTAGATGACCACCGCGTGCCCGTCGGTCAGCGCCTGCTGGGCCTCGGACAGCGAGGAGCGGGCGGCGCTGGTGCCCCGCGACACCGGGATCTGGCCGGCGCCGCGCAGCACGAACCCGACGAACCCCTTGAAGATCGAGGCCTTGGCCAGGAAGTGCGGCGACCGGCCGCTGTCCCACAGCAGCCGGGCGCAGGCCAGCGGGTCCAGCACCGACACGTGGTTGGCCACCACCAGCACGCCGCCGGTCGGCGGGATCCGGTCGGCGTTGCGGTACCGGGTGCGGAACACGAGGAGCGTGACCGGGTAGATGAACACCACGCACAGCCACAGGGCCCACGGCACCGGCCGCCGGGTCTGCCAGTGCGGTGGCCGCCGGGACCCCGCCGTGCCGGCCGCTGCCGGCCCGTGCCCGTCTCGCGCCACCCCGCACCTCTTCCTCGACCGTCGCCCGCCCGCGCCGGGGTGAGCCAGCTCATGATCGTGCCTGGCCGCCCGCGCCGGCCAGCAGGCGCCCCCGGTCACGCGCCCGGCGCGGCCACCTGACCCGCGCGCCGCGCGCGGAACTCCTCCACCGGCCAGGCCGTGATCCCGCCGAACCGGACGGCGGTCACCCGGCCGTCGGCGGCCCGGTCGTACTCCACGGTCTCTCCCGCCGAGCCGAACCCGGCCACCGCCTCCTGCCGCAGCACGTCCGGCCGCTCGACGGTGAGCTCCACGTACCCCTCGGTCGGCGCCGGGGACGCCGGGTGCAGCAGGACCAGCCGGCCGCCGAGCTCGACGACGTCCAGCACTCCCCACAGGTTGGCGAACCGGCCGGTGTACCGGGCCAGTTCCCCGGCCGGGTCGGCCGCCGGGGACGGCGCGTCGAGCGCCAGGTCGAGCAGCGCGAGCAGACCGCGGGCCAGCACGTCGGCCGGGCCGTCGATCGCGTTGGTGAGCACGCTGACCACCACCTGGCCGACCGGGTCGACCCAGGTGCGGGTGATGTGCCCGGGGTAGCCGCCGCTGTGGCCGACCAGCTGCCGCTCGCGCAGCCGCAGCAGGTCCAGCCCGAGCCCGTAGCGGCGCACCTCCTCGCCGTGCGCGCTGATCTCGCTCTCGGCGCGCTGCATCAGCCGCTTGCTGCCCTCGGTGAGGAGCCGCTCGTCGCCGCGGACGTGCGCGGCGCCGAACCGGGTGAGGTCCTCGGCGGTGGAGTGGAAGCCGGTGGCCGCCGCCATCGCCCGGGTGTCGACGTGCGGGATCGTCAGCCGGGCGTCCTCGCCGTCCAGCAGGCCGGTGTGCCCGGCCGCGTACTCGCCGGCCCGGGCCGGGTCGAGCTCCGGCCCGGTGTCGCTGAGCCCCAGGCGGTCGACGACGGCGACCTGCACGTGCGCCCCGTACCCGGTGCCGGTGACCGCCTCGATCGCCAGGCCCAGCAGCGAGTAGCCGATGTTGGAGTACTTGAAGTGCTCGTTGCGGCCGAACACCGCGCCGCCGTCGCCGGCCAGCTCCAGCAGCTCGTCGGCGTCCGGGAAGGCGTGCAGCAGCTGCCAGTGGTCGTTGTCCCGGCCGTCGCGGACGACGCCGCCCTGGTGGCCGAGCAGCTCGCGGACCGTGACCGCGGCCAGCGGCGCGGGCACCTCGGGCACCCAGCGGGCGATCGGGTCGTCCAGCCGCATCCGGCCGGCCTCCACGAGCTGCAGCACCGCCACGGCGGTGAACGTCTTGGAGTGCGACGCGATCCGGAACAGGTGCCCGGTGGTCAGCGGCTCCCCGGAGGTCACGTCGGCGACGCCGAGGGCGGTCGACAGCACCAGCCGGTCGCCCACCCGCACCGCGGCCTGCACGCCGGGCACCCGGCCGCGCCGGCGCTGCAGCTCCAGCCAGCTCTCCAGGTACGGCGCCGCCGCGGCGGCCACCTCGGCGACGGCGGCGGGATCGGGCGGGGTGGGCGGCACGGACGCTCCCGGGGCTCGGTGGAGGGGGGACTGCGATCCTCGTCCACCGCGGTGTGCTCACATGACCCGGTGTCGGGGTGGGCGGTCGTGGTGCCGGCGAAGGTGCTCGCCCAGGCCAAGTCCCGGCTCACCCCGCTGACCGACGCGGCGCCGGGGCTGCCGCACGCCGAGCTGGTGCTCGCGCTGCTGGCCGACACCGTCGCCGCCGCGGTGGCCAGCCCCGCGGTGGCCGGTCTGGTCGTGGTCACCGACGACCCGCGGGCGGCCGCGGTGGTCACCGCGCTCGGCGCGCGGACGGTGCCCGACGAGCCGGACGCCGGCCTCAACCCGGCGCTGGCCCACGGGGCCCGCAGCACCGGCGCGGCCCGGGTGGCGGCGCTGTCGTCGGACCTGGCCGCCCTGCGCACGGCCGAGCTGACCGCGGCGCTGGACCGGGCCGCCGGGCACCCCCGCAGCTTCGTCGCCGACGCCGAGGGCACCGGGACGACGCTGCTGGCCGTCACCGGCGGCGACCTCGACCCGCGGTTCGGCCGCGGCTCGGCGGCCGCGCACGCGGCGTCCGGGGCGGTGCCGCTGGACGGCGGCTGGCCGGGCCTGCGCCGCGACGTCGACACCGCCGCCGACCTGGCCGCGGCGGCCGTGCTGGGGTTGGGCCCGCGGACCGCCGCCCTGGCCGCCCGGTTGCTCGCGTGAGCACCCCGGCACCGGGGAGCGTCGACCGGCGGCTCGCGCTGCTGGTGGCCGGCGCGCTGTTCATGAGCAACCTGGACGCGACGGTCATCGCCCCCGCGGCCCCGGCCCTCGCCCGCGACCTCGGCGTGCCCGCGCTGTCGGTCGGCGGGTTGGTCACCGCCTACGTGCTCACCCTGGCGGTCCTCGTCCCGGTCAGCGGCTGGCTCGCCGACCGGTACGGCGCGCGCCGGGTCTTCGGCGCCGCGGTGGCGGTCTTCACCGTCGCCTCGGCCGGGTGCGCGCTCGCGCCGAGCCTGGCCGTGCTCACCGCGACCCGGGTCGTGCAGGGGATCGGCGGCGCGATGATGGTGCCGGTCGGCCGGGCGGCGGTGCTCCGCGGCACCGCGAAGTCGGACCTGATCCGGGCGGTCGCCTGGCTGACCTGGCCCTCGCTGCTGGCGCCCGTGGTCGCGCCGGCCCTCGGCGGGGTGCTGGCCAGCTACGCGAGCTGGCGTTGGGTTTTCGTGCTCAACCTGCCGCTGGGCGTGCTCGCCTGGGCGGCGGCGCGGCGGCTGGTGCCCGACGTCCGGGCGGCCGACGCGGCACCGCTGGACGCGCGCGGCTTCGCGCTCACCGCCGTCGGGGTCGGCGCGCTGGTCGTCGGCCTGACCGACGTCGGGTCGGCCACGCCCTCCGCCGCCGTGTGGGCGCCCGCCCTCGCCGCCGCCGCTGCCGTGCTGGCGCTGGCCGCCCGGCACCTGCTGCGGGCGCCCCGGCCGCTGCTGGACCTGCGCGTGCTGCGGGTGGCCACCTACCGGCTGACGGTGGCCAGCGGCTCGGTCTTCCGCGCGGTGATCACCGCCGTCCCGTTCCTGGTGCCGCTGTTCCTCCAGCTGGTGGCGGGCTGGTCCGCGGCGGCCGCGGGGCTGGCGCTGGTGCCGCTGTTCCTCGGCAACGTCGGGATCAAGCCCGCCACCACCCCGCTGCTGCGCCGTTTCGGCATCCGGGGCGTGCTGCTGGGCGCGCTCGCCGGCTCGATCGCCTGCCTGGCCGCGATGGCCGCCTTCGACGCGTCGACGGCGGTGCCCGTGCTCGTCGTGGTGCTCGCCGCGAGCGGGGTCGCGCGGTCGATCGGGTTCACCGCCTACAACACCGTCGCGTTCGCCGACGTCGGGCCGGACCGGCTGACCTCGGCGAACACGCTGTTCTCGACGCTGCAGGAGCTCGGCGGCGGGCTCGGGGTGGCCCTGGGCGCGCTGCTGGTGCGCGCCGGCGGGCTGGTGGGCGAGGGCGGGGACGCCTACCGGGTGGCCTTCGCCGCGCTGGCCGCCGTGCTGCTGGTGCCGGTGGTCGCGGCCGCCCGCCTGCCGCGCACCGCGGGCGCGGCGGTGACCGGCCGGCGCTGACGTTCGCCGTTCACCTTGCTGGGGCACCATGCGCGGGTGCCCCGAGAGACCCCGAGCAGCGAGACGACGCTGCCCGCCGACCGCTTCCTCAACCGCGAGCTGTCCTGGCTCGACTTCAACGCCCGGGTGCTCGAGCTCGCCGAGGACGAGACCCTGCCCCTGCTGGAGCGGGTCAAGTTCCTGTCGATCTTCGCCAGCAACCTCGACGAGTTCTTCATGGTCCGCATCGCCGGGCTGAAGCGGCGGCTGAGCACCGGCCTGTCCGTGCGCTCCCCCGACGGCCTCACCATCCGCGAGCAGCTGGCCCGCGTCACCGAGCGCACCCAGCAGCTGGTGCACCGGCACGGCAACGTCTTCGACAAGGACGTCGTCCCCCGGCTGGAGGCCGCCGGCATCCGCATCGTGCACTGGGACCAGGTCGACGACGGCGAGACCGCGCGGCTGCGCGAGCACTTCCGCGACCAGGTGTTCCCGGTGCTCACCCCGCTGGCGGTCGACCCGGCGCACCCGTTCCCCTACATCAGCGGGCTGTCGCTGAACCTCGCCGTCTCGGTGCGCGACCCGGAGAGCGGGACGCCGCGGTTCGCCCGGCTGAAGGTGCCCTCGAACATGCCGCGGTTCGTGCCGGTCGAGGGCGGCCCGGACGAGTCGGTGTTCCTCCCGCTCGAGGACCTCATCGCGGCCCACCTGCCGATGCTCTTCCCCGGCCTGGACGTGCTCGACCACCACCTGTTCCGGGTCACCCGCAACGCCGACCTGGAGGTCGAGGAGGACCGCGACGAGGACCTGCTGCAGGCGCTGGAGCGGGAGCTGGCCCGGCGCCGGTTCGGCCCCGCGGTGCGGCTGGAGGTCGCCGAGTCGATCGACCCGCAGATCCTCGACGTCCTGGTGTCCGAGCTGGAGATCAGCGCCTCCGACGTCGTGTCGGTGCCCGGCCTGCTCGACCTGTCGGCGCTGATGTCGCTGTACGACTGCGACCGGCCCGAGCTCAAGGACGAGCCGTTCGTGCCGGCCACCCACCCGCGCCTCTCCGAGGGCGAGACGCCCAAGAGCGTGTTCGCCACGCTGCGCGAGGGCGACGTGCTGGTGCACCACCCGTACGACTCGTTCGCGACCAGCGTGCAGCGGTTCATCGAGCAGGCCGCCGCCGACCCGAACGTGCTCGCCATCAAGCAGACGCTCTACCGGACCTCGGGTGACTCGCCGATCGTCAACGCGCTCATCGAGGCCGCGGAGGCGGGCAAGCAGGTCGTCGTCCTGGTCGAGATCAAGGCGCGGTTCGACGAGGAGGCCAACATCAGCTGGGCGCGCTCGCTGGAGCGGGCCGGCTGCCACGTCGTCTACGGGCTGGTCGGGCTGAAGACCCACTGCAAGACGGCGCTGGTGGTGCGCCGCGAGGGCGGCCTGATCCGCCGCTACTGCCACGTCGGCACGGGCAACTACAACCCGAAGACGGCGCGCATCTACGAGGACCTCGGCATCCTGACCGCCGACCCGCGGGTGGGCGCCGACCTCACCGACCTGTTCAACACCCTGACCGGCTACAGCCGGCAGACCACGTACCGCACGATGCTCGTGGCGCCCAACGGCATCCGCACCGGCCTGGTCGAGCGGATCCGCCGCGAGGCCCGCAACGCCGCCGAGGGCCGCCCGGCCGGCATCCGGATCAAGGTGAACTCGCTGGTCGACGAGCAGCTCATCGACGCCCTCTACGAGGCCTCGCGGGCCGGCGTCGAGGTGGAGCTGCTGATCCGCGGCATCTGCGCGCTGCGGCCGGGGGTGCCGGGGCTGAGCGAGAACATCCGGGTGCGGTCGATCGTCGGCCGGTTCCTGGAGCACTCGCGGGCGGTGTGCTTCACCAACGGCGGGTCGCCGGAGTGGTGGATCGGCAGCTCCGACCTCATGCACCGGAACCTGGACCGGCGGGTGGAGGTGCTGCTGCGGGTCGGGGACGCCGGCGCCCAGCGCGAGCTGGACCGGATCTTCCGCGACGGCATGGCGCCCGACGTGCGCAGCTGGCAGCTGGCCGCCGACGGCAGCTGGACCCGCACCGGCGAGCGCGACTACCAGGAGGAGCTGGTGGCCGGCCGGGGTGAGCACGCTGCCTGAGCAACGGGTCGTGCCCGCCGCCGGCGGGGCGCTCTGGCGGACCGGCCCGGACGGCGAGCTGATGACCGCGCTGGTGCACCGGCCGAGGTACGACGACTGGTCGCTGCCCAAGGGGAAGCTCGACGACGGCGAGCACCCGTTGAGCGCCGCCGTGCGGGAGGTCGACGAGGAGACCGGCCTGCAGGTCGTCGTCGGCCGGCGCAGCGTGCAGACCCGCTACCCGACCCGGCAGGGGCCCAAGCGGGTCGACTACTGGGTGATGCAGGCGGTCGGCGGCTCGTTCACGCCCAACGACGAGGTCGACGAGCTGCGCTGGCTGCCGCTCGAGGCGGCGTCCGCGCTGGTCACCCACGAGCACGACCGGGCGGTGATCGGCGACCTGGGCCGCACCGACGTCCCCCGCATGCCGCGGCTGCTGCTGGTGCGGCACGCCTCGGCCGGCAGCCGGTCGGACTGGGACGGGTCCGACGACGAGCGGCCGCTGGACTCCCAGGGCCGCCGCGAGGCGCTCCGGCTGCGCGCGGTGCTGCCGCTGTTCGCGCCGTCCCGGCTGCTCGCCGCCCCGCCGGTGCGCTGCCGGGAGACCCTCGAGCCGCTCGCCGCGGCCACCGGGCTGCCCCTGGGTGCGGCGCCGGAGCTCGGCGAGGACGCCTACGGCGACGACCCGCAGGCCGGGCTCGCGCTGGTCGACCGGCTGCTCGCCGACGGCCGGGACGCCGGGCCCACGGTGGTCTGCAGCCAGGGCGGGGCGATCCCGTCGGTGCTGATGAGCCTCGGCGTCCGCTGGGCCGGCACCGCCGGTGCGCTGTGGCCGCCGTCGGCCAAGGGCAGCGTGTGGGCCCTCGCCGGCCGCCCGGGCGCGCTGGTCGCCGACTACTACCGGGACTTCGCCGCCGAGCCGAGGTGAGCCCGGGGGCCGTCCCCCCGCAGCAACGACCGTCCCCCCGCACCGGCGTTGGTGCGGGGGGACGGCCTGTGATCAGGTCACCTGGTCAACAGCTGCGGGCAGAGGTCAGCGAGCGGGGAGGGCCTGCGGCTTCCAGGACGGGCGCTGCGCCTCGAACGCCTCGATGTCGTCCAGGTGCCGCTCGGTGAGCCCGACGTCGTCCAGGCCCTCGAGCAGCCGCCACCGCACGTAGTCGTCGATCTCGAACGGCACCACCGTGCCGCCGTAGGAGACCGTCCTCGCCTGCAGGTCGACGGTCACCGGCAGCGCCGGGTCGGCCTCGATCGCGGTCTGCAGCGCCTCGACCTGGTCCTGCGGGAGGATCACGGTCAGCAGGCCGGACTTCGTCGAGTTGTTGCGGAAGATGTCGGCGAACCGGGAGCTGATGACCACCCGGAAGCCGCCGTCCAGCAGCGCCCAGTTGGCGTGCTCGCGCGACGAGCCGGTGCCGAAGTCGGGGCCCGCGACCAGGATCGAGGCGTTCGCGTACTCCGGCCGGTTGAGCACGAAGTCGGGCTCGTTGGTGCGCCAGGCGATGAACAGCCCGTCCTCGAACCCGGTGCGGGTGATCCGCTTGAGGTACTCGGCCGGGATGATCTGGTCGGTGTCGACGTTGCTGCGCCGCAGCGGCGCCGCGGTGCCGGTGTGGGTGGTGAAGGCGTCCATCGGGCTCAGACTCCAGCGGTCGCGGGGGCGTCGGACAGGTCGGCGGGGGCGGTGAGCTTGCCGGTCAGCGCGGTGGCCGCGGCGACGGCCGGCGACACCAGGTGGGTGCGCCCGCCCTTGCCCTGCCGGCCCTGGAAGTTCCGGTTGCTCGTCGACGCCGACCGCTCCCCCGGCTTCAGCTGGTCGGGGTTCATGCCCAGGCACATCGAGCAGCCCGCGCCCCGCCACTCGGCACCGGCGTCGAGGAACACCTGGTCCAGGCCCTCGGCCTCGGCCTGGCTCTTCACGCCCACCGAGCCGGGGACGACGAGCATCCGGGTGTCCGGGTCGATCCGCTTGCCGCGCAGCATCGCGGCGGCGACCCGGAGGTCCTCGATCCGGCCGTTGGTGCACGACCCGAGGAACACCGTGTCGACCTTGATCTCCCGCAGCGGGGTGCCGGCGGTCAGGCCCATGTAGGCCAGCGCCTGCTCGGCGGCCTCGCGGTCGGACTCGTCGGCGAAGTCGGCCGGGTCGGGCACCCGCTCACCGATCGGCAGCCCCTGGCCCGGGTTGGTGCCCCAGGTGACGTAGGGGGTCAGCGACGCGGCGTCGATGTGCACCTCGCGGTCGAACACGGCGTCGTCGTCGGTGCGCAGCGTGCGCCACTGCTCGACGGCGGCGTCCCAGTCGGCACCCTGCGGGGCGTGCGGGCGGCCCGCCAGGAAGGCGAACGTGGTGTCGTCCGGGGCGATCAGCCCGGCCTTGGCGCCCGCCTCGATCGACATGTTGCAGATCGTCATCCGGGCCTCCATCGACAGCGCCTCGATCGCGCTGCCGCGGTACTCGATGACGTGGCCCTGCCCGCCGCCGGTGCCGATCTCGGCGATGACCGCCAGGATGACGTCCTTCGCGCTCACGCCCGGCGGCAGCTCGCCGTCGACGGTGACCGCCATCTGCTTGGCCGGGTACTGCGGCAGCGTCTGGGTGGCCAGCACGTGCTCGACCTCGCTGGTGCCGATGCCGAACGCCAGCGCGCCGAACGCCCCGTGCGTGGAGGTGTGGCTGTCGCCGCACACGATCGTCATGCCCGGCTGGGTGAGCCCCAACTGCGGGCCGATGACGTGCACGATGCCCTGGTCGCGGTCGCCCATCGGGGCCAGCCGGATGCCGAACTCGGCGGCGTTGCGGCGCAGCGCGTCGACCTGCGCCCGGCTGACCGGGTCGGCGATGGGGCTGAGGATGTCCAGGGTCGGGACGTTGTGGTCCTCGGTCGCCATCGTCAGGTCGGGACGGCGGACCCTGCGGCCGGCCGCGCGCAGCCCGTCGAACGCCTGCGGGCTGGTCACCTCGTGCACGAGGTGCAGGTCGATGTAGAGGAGGTCGGGCTCACCGGCGGTGCGGCGGACGACGTGCTGCTCGTAGACCTTCTGGGCCAGGGTCGTGCCCACGGCTCTCCTCCTCGGGGACGGTTCTCGACGGGCGTTCCCGGCATGGAGCTTGCCGTCTCACATGCTGGGATGCCAGTATTGCTGCGTGGGACAGCCTAACCCCGTTGCCGTCTTGGACAAAGCGGTCGCCATCCTCCGTGCCGTCGCCGACGAGCCGGCCAGCCTCGCCGAGCTGGTGAACCGCACCGGCCTGCCGCGCGCGACCGCGCACCGGCTGGCCACCGCGCTGGAGGGCCACCGCCTGGTCCGCCGCACGGCCGCGGGCGCCTGGGCACCAGGTCCGGCGCTCGCGGAGCTCGGGCGCGGCGGTGCCGACCTCGGCGACCTGGCCGGCCGGCACCTGGTCGCGCTGCGCGACGCCAGCGGCGAGAGCGCGCAGTTCTACGTGCGCGACGGCGCCAGCCGGGTCTGCATCGCCGCGGCCGAGCGGGTCAGCGGCCTGCGCGACACCGTGCCGGTGGGTGCCCGGCTGCCGATGACCGCGGGCTCCGCGGCGCACGCGCTGCTGGCGTTCGCCCCGGCGGAGGAGGTCACGCCGCTGCTGCCGGCGGCCAGCTTCACCGCCCGCACGCTGCTCGACGTCCGGCGGCGCGGCTGGGCGCACAGCGTCGCCGAGCGCGAGCCGGGGGTGGCGTCGCTGTCCGCCCCGGTGCGCGACCCGGCCGGCGGCGTGCTCGGCGCCGTCTCGATCTCCGGCCCGGTCGAGCGGCTCGGCCGCCGGCCCAGCCCCGAGGTGGTCACCGCCGTCCTCGAGGCCGCCGTCGCGATCTCCCGCGCCGCCCGCTGAACGAGCCCGCCCGCTGAACGAACCAGGGCCCCTCCCGGCGGTTGCCGGGAGGGGCCCTGGTGACGTGCTGGTCGTGCTAGTGGTTCGCCCTGGTCACGTCGTCGGCGTGCTCGATCGTCGAGGGGTCGACGGTCACCGGGCGCAGCCAGGTCCACAGCGCGACGAGGACGGCGAAGACGACCATCCCGATCCCGGTCCAGAGGTTGGCGTTGACGCCGCCGGCCTTCTCGATCTCCTCGCCGGAGTTGTTGATCAGGCCCATGACGACCAGCACGATCCCGAAGACGCCGATCAGCGCGGAGATGACGGTGCGGACGTCGTAGGCCCCGGCGGTGTGCTTCGTGCCGGTGCCCGACTGCTGGGTGCTCGAGTTGCTCATGCCTGTGCTCCCTTGCTCAGCCGGCTCAGCGGAAGAGGATGTTGAGGACGATGACGAGCACCAGCGAGATGCCGGCCAGCTTGGTCGGCGACTGGTACCAGTGCAGCTTGTGGGCGTCCGGGTCGCGCAGGTCGGCCTTCGGGGTCTCCGAGTAGACGAGCCCGACCAGCTGCTCCACCGGCTTCGGCTGGGTCACCATGGTGACCGCGACGCTGACGACGATGTCCACCACGAAGGCCGCGCCCGCGGCTACGAAGCTGGCACCCTGGCCGCTCAGCGGCAGCGCCCCCGTCGACAGCGAGCCGAGCGCGTCCTCGCTGAGGATGGCGACCAGGACGGCGCCCAGGGTCCCCGACACCAGACCGGCCCAACCCGCGGTCGCCGTCATCCGCTTCCAGAACATGCCCAGGATGAACGTGGCGAACAGCGGGGCGTTGAAGAAGCCGAACAGCGTCTGCAGGTAGTCCATCAGGTTGTTGTAGCCAGACGCCAGCAGGGCGGTGAAGATCGCGACGACCGTGGCCCCGACGGTGGCCCAGCGGCCGACGTTCAGGTAGTAGCCGTCGGGCCGGTCCTTCTTGACGTACTGCTGCCAGATGTCGTAGCTGAACACCGTGTTGAACGCGGAGATGTTGGCCGCCATGCCGGCCATGAACGCGGCCAGCAGACCCGCCAGCGCCACACCCAGCAGGCCGTTGGGCAGGGTGTCGCGGATCAGCTCGAGGATCGCGTTGTTGTAGTCGACGCTCGCGCCGCTGGCCTTGCCCTCGCTGATCGAGCCGACCAGGACGCCGGCGATCATGCCGGGGACCACCACGATGAACGGGATGAACATCTTCGGGAACGAGGCGATGATGGGCGCGCTGCGGGCCGCGGAGATGTTCTTCGACGCCATCGCGCGCTGGACCTCGACGAAGTTCGTCGTCCAGTAGCCGAAGGACAGCACGAAGCCCAGCCCGAGCACGATGCCGACGACCGACCAGAAGGGCGAGTCGAAACCGGTCAGGTTGGTGCCCGGCCACGAGCTGGCCTGCTCGCCGACGCTCGAGGCCGGCGAGGCGACCAGCTTGTCCTTCAGCCCGTCCCAGCCGCCGACCTTGTGCAGGCCGACGAGGGTCAGCGGCAGCAGGGCCGCGACGATCACGAAGAACTGCAGCACCTCGTTGTAGATGGCCGCGGAGAGGCCACCGAGGGTGATGTAGCTGAGCACGATGATCGCGGCGAGGATCAGCGCCAGCCACAGCGGCCAGCCCAGCAGCGAGTTGACGACGCTGGCCAGCAGGTAGAGGTTCACGCCGGCGATCAGGACCTGGGCGACCGCGAAGCTGATCGCGTTGACCAGGTGCGCCCCGGTGCCGAAGCGCCGGCGCATGAACTCGGGGACGCTGCGGGCCTTCGAGCCGTAGTAGAAGGGCATCATCACGACGCCCAGGAACAGCATGGCCGGCACGGCGCCGATCCAGTAGTAGTGCATGGTCGGCAACCCGTACTGGGCGCCGTTGGCGGCCATGCCGATGATCTCGACCGCGCCGAGGTTCGCCGAGACGAACGCCAGGCCGGTCACCCACGCCGGCAGCGAACGGCCGGAGAGGAAGAAGTCGAGGCTGTCGGACACCCGGCGGCGGGCGGCGAAGCCGATGAGCAGGACGACGGCGAAGTAGACGGCGACGAGCGCGTAGTCGACGAACTGGGCGTCGAGGCGCAACGTGTCGTCCGCAGCGAGGACCACCGGGGGTCTCCTCCAGGTCACGGGTGTCAGGGGCGCCGGAGCATGTCGCTGGCCCGGTCCCCCTGCTGGGACGTCATCACCCACGGTGGTGGGTGGTGATCAACAGTTGGACGCTACACCGGCTCCCGGCACGCTCACCTGCTGAGCATCACCGGTTCGGGTGACGCAGCGCGAGGCGACACGCGACACGTTCCGTGACGACGAGAGCCCCCGACCCGGTGTGGGTCGGGGGCTCTCGCTCCGTGTAGCCCCGAAGGGATTCGAACCCTCGCTACCGCCGTGAGAGGGCGGCGTCCTGGGCCGCTAGACGACGGGGCCGTGCTGCACGGTCCATGATGCCAAACGCCCGGCGCGGGCCGCGCACCCACCCCGCGACCGGACCGGGCCCGGGAACGACGAGAGCCCCCGACCCGGGTGGGTCGGGGGCTCTCGCTGCGGTGTAGCCCCGAAGGGATTCGAACCCTCGCTACCGCCGTGAGAGGGCGGCGTCCTGGGCCGCTAGACGACGGGGCCAGAACTCGGTGGTGCTGGAGGAGGTGGTGCTTCCTCGCTGGGGTACCAGGACTCGAACCTAGACTAACGGAACCAGAAACCGTCGGGCTGCCAATTACCCCATACCCCATGGGCTGTTCACTTGTCGGCGCCATCAACTGGCGCCGGGAGAGAACTGTACCCGATGCCCGGGAGGGGTGTTGCAGCACCCCCCTCCCCGGCGGGTCAGCCGGGTCCCGGCCCTGGTCCGGGGCGCGCCCAGCGCGGGTCCGGTGGCGGGGCGGGCGGACCGGGCGGTGCCCAGCCCGGCCCGGGCGGTGCCCAGCCCGGCCCGTACGCCGGCGGTGCCCAGCCGGGGCCGGCCGGGTGGGGCGGGTACCAGCCGGGCGGCAGGAACGCGGGGCCTCCCCCGGGCGGTGGTCCCCACCCGGGCGGCGGCGGGGCGCTCCGCAGGTCCAGCGCCGGGCTCACCTGCTCGGTGCGCAGCCGCCGGCGGGAGACGGCCACGACCGCCACGTAGGCCCCCATCGCCACGACGTCCAGCAGCACCACGAGCAGGCCGACGCCGCCGGACGCGTCGTCGTCGACCGTCTGGCCGAGCGCCCCCGCCAGGAGGAAGACCAGCACGTTGTTGACCGCGTGCAGGACGATCGACGCCTCCAGCCCGCCGGTCAGCCAGACGACGGCGGAGGCGGCCAGCCCGAAGGCGAACCGGTCGAGGAACAGGCCGACGTCCGAGGGGGCGTGGGCCAGCGAGAACAGCGCGGCGGTGACCACCGCGGCGACCACCGCCCCGGCCCGGGGTGCCCGGATCCAGCCGGCGATCGCCTGGGTCAGGTAGCCGCGGAAGACGTACTCCTCGGCCGCCGACTGCAGCGGCGTGGTCAGGACGACGACGAGCACCAGCCAGAGGTAGTCGTCGGCGGGACCGTCGACCTCGCCCCCGGAGACCACCTCCAGGACGACCTGCAGGGCGATCCAGACGCCCAGGGTGGCCAGCGCGCGCCAGGTCAGCGGCCAGAGCAGCCGCCAGCGCAACCGCCCCAGCACCGACGAGGACCAGCCGATGCGCATCTGGTGGGCGGCGACCCAGCACAGCCACACGAGGGGGATCGCCACGATCAGCGAGATGTTCGTGACGATCAGCACGGCCGGGTCGGTGAGGTCGGCGAGCTGCAGGTCCGGGACCACCCCACTCACCGCGGCGACCAGCACCAGGACGACGGTGGCCACCGTGTAGACGACCGCGAACAGCACCAGCCCCACCAGCGGCCGCCACCAGCGCCACGTGCGCGAGCGCATCAGCGACGGGTAGGGCTGCGGGACGTCGTGCGGCGGTGCCCCGGGCGGCAGGACCGGCCGGGGCGCCGGCTGCGGGGCGAGCACGCCGGAGCCGGGCACGCCGTACCCCGGCGGCCCGTACCCGGGCGGGCCGTAGCCGGGCGGGCCGTACGCGGGCGGCCCGTAGCCGGGTGGCCCGTAGGGGGCCGGGCCGTGACCCGGCGGCGGTCCGGCACCCCAGGGCGCGGTCATCGGCGGCGCGCGCTCAGTCGGCGGCCTGCCGGCGCGCGGCGGCCAGCCGGGCCAGGGTGCGCTCCCGGCCGAGCAGCTCGATCGACTCGTACAGCGGCGGGGACACCGTGCGGCCGCTGACCGCCACGCGCACCGGGCCGAACGCGTTGCGCGGCTTCAGGCCCAGGCCCTCGACGAGCGCCTCCTTGAGCGCGGTCTCGACGGCGGCCGTCGTCCAGTCCCCGAGGGCGGTGAGCGCGGCGGTGGCGGCGTCGAGCACCGCCCCGGCCCCGGCCTTGAGCTGCTTGTCCGCGGCGGCCGGCTCGATCTCCACCTCGTCGGTGAACAGGAAGCCGAGCAGCCCGACCGCGTCGGAGAGCACGATCATCCGCTCCTGCGCCAGCGGCGCGATCGCCTCCAGCACCGCCTGCTGGTCGGCCGTCGGCGGGTCGGCGACCAGCCCGGCGCCGACCAGGAACGGCGTCACCCGGGAGGTGAACTCGGGCAGCGGCAGGTCGCGCAGGTGGGTGGCGTTGATCGCCTCGGCCTTCTTGACGTCGAAGCGGGCGGGGTTGGCGCTGACCCGGGTCACGTCGAACGCCTCGACCATCTCGGCGGGCGAGAACACGTCCCGGTCCTCGGCGATCGACCAGCCCAGCAGCGCCAGGTAGTTGGTCAGCCCCTCGGGCAGGAAGCCGCGCTCGGGGTAGACGTCGAAGTTCGCCTGCGGGTCGCGCTTGGACAGCTTCTTGGTGCCCTCGCCCATCACGTAGGGCAGGTGGCCGAACCGCGGTGTCCCGTTGGCCACGCCGATCTCGGTGAGGGCGGCGTAGAGCGCCAGCTGGCGGGGCGTGGAGGGCAGCAGGTCCTCACCGCGCAGCACGTCGGTGATGCCCATCAGCGCGTCGTCCACCGGGTTCACGAACGGGTAGAGCGGGACGCCGTTGCCGCGCACCAGCACGAAGTCGGGCACCGACCCGGCGGCGAAGCGCACCTCACCGCGGACCAGGTCGGTCCAGACGAGGTCCTCGTCGGGCATCCGCAGCCGCAGCACCGGGGCCCGGCCCTCGTCGCGGAAGGCCTGCTTCTGCGCGTCGGTGAGGAACCGGTCGGCGTTGTCGTAGCCGAGCTTGGGGTCCTGGCCGGCCGCCCGGCGGCGGGCGTCGACCTCCTCGTTGGTGGAGAACGACTCGTAGGCGTGGCCGGACTCCAGCAGCGCCGCGGCCACCTCGCGGTAGACGTCGTGCCGCTGCGACTGCCGGTACGGGCCGTTCGGGCCGCCGACCTCCGGGCCCTCGTCCCAGTCGATGCCCAGCCAGCGCAGGCTGCCCAGCAGGTGCTCGTAGGACTCCTCGGAGTCGCGCGAGGCGTCGGTGTCCTCGACCCGGAACACCAGCTGGCCGCCGGTGTGCCGGGCGTGCGCCCAGTTGAACAGCGCCGTGCGCATCAGCCCGACGTGCACCATCCCGGTCGGGGACGGGCAGAACCGGGTGCGGACGACGCCCGCCGGGACCTCGGGGGCGCGCAGCGAGGTCATCGGGCGCTCCCCGCGGTGGACGTCGGGTCGGCACCGGCGACGGAGTTGGTGAGCGTGCCGAGCGCCTCGATCTCGCACTCGACCCGCTGGCCGGGGGCGATCGGGCCGACGCCGGACGGGGTGCCGGTGAGCACCACGTCACCGGGCAGCAGCGTCATCACCTGGGAGATGTAGGAGACCAGGGTCGGGATGCCGAACAGCAGCTGGCTGGTGCGGCCGGACTGCCGCACCTCGCCGTCGACCCGGCAGGTGATCTCCAGGTCGGCGGCGTCCTTGCCCAGGCCCGGCAGGTCGGTCTCGATCCAGGGGCCGAGCGGGCAGAACGAGTCGAAGCCTTTGGCGCGGGTCCACTGGCCGTCGCTGCGCTGCATGTCCCGCTCGGTGACGTCGTTGGCGATCGTGTAGCCGAAGACGCTGGCCATCGCCTGCTCCGGGCTCACCTGCCGGGCGCCGCGGGCGCCGATGACGACGGCGAGCTCGACCTCGTGCTGCACGTTGGTGCTGCCCGCCGGGATGCGGATCGCATCGCCCGGGCCGATCACCGAGGTGGACGGCTTGAGGAACAGCAGCGGCTCCTTCGGGGCGTCGCCGGTGTTCATCTCCTGGACGTGGGCCGCGTAGTTCTTCCCGACGGCGACCACCTTGCTGGGCAGGATCGGCGACAGCAGCCGGACGTCGGCGGCGGCGAACCGCTGACCGGTGAAGGAGATCTGGCCGAACGGGTGGCCGTCGATCTGGGCGACCTGGCCGTCCCCGTCGAGGACCCCGAACGACATGCCGGCTGGGTGGGCGAAACGGACGATGCGCACGTCGTGAGGTTAGTCGGCGGGCCCGGGAGCGGCCGCCGTCCGGTGTACGCGGCGGTCACCAGGGGTAGTGGACCGGGGGCGGCGCCCGCCGCGGCACCGTCCGTCGTCCCGGGAGGTCGTCATGACCGACACCACCTCCGCCCCGCGCGCCAGCCGGATGCGCGTCGCCCGCAGCCGTGGGGCGGTCAGCGGCCTGGTCCTCGTCGTGCTGGGCGCCTGGGGCGCCCTCGCCCCGTTCATCGGACCGCTGTTCGACTTCGCCTACACCCCCGACCGGGCCTGGACCTGGACGTCGGGCCGGTTCTGGCTGGAGGTGCTGCCCGGCGCCGCCGCGGTCGTCGGCGGCCTGCTGCTGCTCACCACGGCCAACCGGGCGGTCGGCGTCTTCGCCGGCTACCTGGCCGCCGCGGCCGGCGCCTGGTTCGTGGTCGGCCCGACGCTGGGCCGGCTGTGGGGCGGACCGGAGGGGGCCGCCGGCACGCCGGTGGGCTCGACCAGCCGCCAGGTCTGGGAGCAGATCAGCTTCTTCGACGGGCTCGGCGCGGTGATCCTGTTCTTCGCCGCCCTGGCCCTGGGCCGGTTCACGGTGCGGTCGCTGCGCGACGTGCGGGCCGCCGAACGGCACGCCCGCGGCCGCGACGACGACGCCACCGGACGTCGCCACGCGTTCGCCGGCAACCGCACGGCGGCGCAGGACCGCGACACGGTGGCCGTCGGGCGCGACAGCGACCGGACCGGGCCGGGCGGGCTCTCCTCCGGCGGCGGGGCCACCCGCGCCGGCGCCCCCGACACCCCGCAGCGCTGATCCCGCCGGTGGCCGCCCGGATCACCGAGCTGGTGCTCGACTGCCGCGACCCGGTCGCCCTGGCCGGGTGGTGGGCCGAGGTGCTCGGCTGGGAGGTGGTCGGCACCGAGGACGACGGCGCGGTCGAGATCGGCCCGCCCGGCCAGGCGCCGAAGGGCCCGGTGCCGACCCTGCTGTTCGCCCCGGTGCCCGAGCCGACGCCGGGAAAGCTGCGGCTGCACTGGGACCTCAACGCCACCGACCGCGACCAGGACGCCGAGCTGCAGCGGCTGCTGGAGCTCGGCGCCCGGCCCGTGGACGTGGGGCAGGGGGACGTCAACTGGGTCGTGCTCGCCGATCCCGAGGGCAACGAGTTCTGCCTGCTGCAGTCGACGGTCCCGGCGTGACCGCGGCCCCGGTCGCGGGGCCGCGGCCGCGCCTCACGACCGGCAGTGCTGGGCGTAGGTGAGCGCGTCGACGAGCGCGTGCCAGGAGGCCTCGACGATGTTGTCGTGCACGCCGACGGTCGTCCACTCCCCCGCCCGGTCGGTGGTCTCGACCAGCACCCGGGTGGTGGCGCTGGTGCCGCCGGCCCAGCCGAGGATGCGCACCTTGTAGTCGGCCAGGGAGACCTCGGCGAGCTTGGGGTACCGGCCGACCAGGGCCTGCCGCAGCGCGTTGTCCAGCGCGTTGACCGGCCCGTTGCCCTCGGCCGTGCAGATGACCCGCTCGCCGTCGACGTGCACCTTGACCGTCGCCTCGCTGACCACCGCGCCACCGGCGGTGTGCTCGACGGTGCTCCGGTAGCTCTCCAGCTCGAACAGCGGCCGGGGCGCGTCGGGCAGCTGGCCGCGCAGCAGCAGCTCGAACGAGGCGTCGGCCGCCTCGAACGACCAGCCCTCCGCCTCGAGCACCTTCACCTGGTCGACCACCCGGCCGATCGCGTCGGCGTGGCCGGTGAGGTCGACGCCCAGCTCGCGGCCCTTGAGCTCGACCGACGCGCGGCCGGCCATCTCGGTGACCAGGATGCGCATGTCGTTGCCGACCCGCTCGGGCTCGAGGTGGTTGTACAGCTCGGGGCTGACCTTGATGGCGCTGGCGTGCAGACCCGCCTTGTGCGCGAACGCCGAGGCGCCGACGTAGGGCTGGTGGTCGTCGGGGGCGATGTTGGCGAGCTCGGCGATCGCGTGGCTGACCCGCTTCAGCTCGGGCAGGCACTCCGCCGGCACCACCGGCAGCCCCATCTTGGTGACCAGGTTGGCGATGAGCACGAAGGTGTCGGCGTTGCCGGCGCGCTCGCCGTAGCCGTTGGCGGTCCCCTGCACGTGGGTGGCACCGGCCTCGACCGCGGCCAGGGTGTTGGCGACGGCGCAGCCGGTGTCGTCCTGGCAGTGGATGCCCAGCCGGCCGGTCACCCGCTCGCGCACCTCGGCCACCACCCGGCCGACGCCCATGGGCAGCATCCCGCCGTTGGTGTCGCACAGCACGCCGACCTCGGCGCCGGCGTCGAAGGCGGCCTGCAGCACGGCGACGCCGTGGTCGCGGTCGGCGGCGTACCCGTCGAAGAAGTGCTCGCAGTCGACGAACACCCGGCGTCCGTGGCCGACGAGGAACGCGACGGTGTCCGCGACCATCGCCAGGTTCTCCTCCAGCGTGGTGCGCAGCGCGTCGCGCACGTGCCGGACGTCGGACTTCGCGACCAGGCAGACCACCGGGGCACCGGAGTCGAGCAGCGCGCGCACCTGCGGGTCGTCCTCGACGCGCACCCCGGCCTTGCGGGTCGCACCGAAGGCCACCAGCAGCGCGTGCTGCAGCTGCAGCTCGGTGCGGGCGCGGGCGAAGAACTCGGTGTCCTTCGGGAGGGCCCCCGGCCAGCCGCCCTCGATGAAGCCGACGCCGATCTCGTCGAGCAGCCGGGCGACGGCGAGCTTGTCGGCGACGGAGTAGCTCACGCCCTCGCGCTGCGCGCCGTCGCGCAGGGTCGTGTCGAAGACGTGGAAGTCGGTGGTGTCCACGAGGGTCTCCCGGTGTGTTCTGGGCCCAGACATGAAGAAACCCCCCGGGGTACGGAGGGTCGGCGCGCAGTCGGGGAGCTGACTGCGCGCTAGGCGATGATGATCGAGCCGGTGGTGTGCATCACGACCAGTCAAGCACGGGCGCGCGCGATCTGGAACGCCCCGTCCACTGGGTGGGACGTGTAGTCCGGATGACGGCCCCACCCCCACTGCGGCAGCATCCTCCGCCGGCGGGAGGAGGGGCGATGCTGCCGACCGGGTGGGAGCCCGTGCGCCGGCCGGCCGACGGCGAGCGGGTGGGCTGGCTGGTGCCGGCCGGGCGGTTGGTCGTGCCGGCCACGCTGGTCGGCACCCCGCTGGGCCCGGCCCAGGACCGCGCGGCGGCCGCGCAGCTGCTGGTCGAGCAGGGGCTGCGCGCCCTGGACCGGCGGTGGTGGTGCCGGCTGCCGGACCGGCTGCCCGGCGGGGTCCTCTCGGCCGCCGACCCGCCCGCGGACTGGGACTGGCGGTCCGTCGTCCTGGTCGAGGTGTCGCCGGCCGGCTGCACGGTCCGGCCGGAGTTCGCCGAGCCGGCCGAGCTGCGGGCCCGCGCGCAGCTCCCGGTGCCGGTGGGCGACCTGCTGCGCACCGAGCCGGGCTGACCGGACCCGGTCGCTCAGAGCACGGAGAAGCCGGCGGGGGCGCCGCGCCCGGTGACCGCGCGCAGCAGCGGGCCGGCGGTGCCGTCGGCGACCGCGACGGCGCAGACCACGGCCAGCGCCTCCTCCGCCGCCGCCGGCGGCACCTCCGCCGGGAGGTCCAGCGCGGCGGCGAGGTCGGCGGTGTGCACCACGAGCTCGAACGTCCGGGTGGGCAGGTAGTCCGCCAGCCGCATGCCACCGGCCACGGTGGTGAGCAGCTCCCCGCCGTCCCGGCCGTCGACCAGCGGGACGACGCGGGCGGCGATCGCGGCCACCGCAGCGGCGGGGTCCTCGCCGAGGGCCGTGCCCGCGTCCCGCCCCCGCTGGGCGACGTCCGGGCCGGCCGCGATCGCCCGCGTGGCCCGGACGTAGCCGGCCGCCGAGCCCACCTCGACCGCGGCGGCGGGCCGGGCGAGGTAGGTCTCGACGGTCAGCAGCGAGCGGCTGGTGTGGCCCACCAGCGACCGGACGTCCCACTCCCCCAGGCCGGGCTCCGCCCACCGGTCGCCCACCCGGGCGACCGTGCGCACGAAGGAGCCCGCGGCGTCGGCGAACGCCCGCCGCGACCCGGCCCAGGAGCCGGTCATCAGCCGCCGGCGAGGGCGGCGAGCCGGTCGCCGACCTCGGTGGTGCGCACCTGCGCCTTGGGGTCGCGGGTGGACAGGTCGAAGGCGACCGCGGCGTTGACCTTCTTGGCCAGCTCCGGCCGGCCCAGGTGGTCCAGCAGCAGCCCGACCGACAGCACGGTCGCGGTGGGGTCGGCGATGCCCTGGCCGGTGATGTCCGGCGCCGAGCCGTGCACCGGCTCGAACATGCTCGGGTTGGTGCCCGACACGTCGAGGTTCCCGCTGGCGGCCAGGCCGATGCCCCCGGTCACCGCAGCGGCGACGTCGGTGACGATGTCGCCGAAGAGGTTGTCGGTGACGATCACGTCGTACCGGCCCGGGTCGGTGATGAAGAACATCGAGGCCGCGTCGACGTGCTGGTAGGCGACGGTGACCTCGGGGAACTCGGCGGCCACCTCCTCGACGGTGCGCGACCACAGCGACCCGGCGTGGGTGAGCACGTTGGTCTTGTGGATCAGCGTGAGGTGCTTGCGCGGCCGGGCGACGGCGCGCTCGAAGGCGTACCGGACGACCCGCTCGACGCCGAAAGCGGTGTTGAGGCTGACCTCGGTGGCGACCTCGTGCGGGGTGTCCCGGCGGAGCACGCCGCCGTTGCCCACGTAGGGACCCTCGGTGCCCTCGCGGATGCAGAGCATGTCGATGTCGCCGGGGGCGGCGAGCGGGCTGCGCACCCCGTCGTAGAGCTTGGCCGGGCGCAGGTTGACGTGGTGGTCGAGCTCGAAGCGCAGCTTGAGCAGCAGGCCGCGCTCCAGGATGCCGGCGGGCACCCCCGGGTCGCCGACGGCGCCGAGCAGGATGGCGTCGTGCTGGCGCAGCTCGTCGAGCACCGAGTCCGGCAGCAGCTCACCGGTGCGCTGCCAGCGGGCGGCGCCCAGGTCGTAGGGCGTCGCCTCCACGTCGGGGGCGACGGCGCCGAGGACCTTGAGCCCCTCCGCCACCACCTCGGGACCGATACCGTCTCCAGGGACCACTGCCAGGCGCATGAGGCCAGAGGTTAGTGGGCGGCGGGGCGGGTTCTGCACACCTCCAGGCCGGACGCCCCCGCGAGGAGTGATCGCGGGGGCGTCCGGCGCGGGGTCACGGGCTGGCCGGCTGCTCCCGCACGGGCACCGACTGGGTGCGGCCGGCGGTGGTGCTGTTGTGCGAGAACACCACCATGGCGCCCTTCGGCGCCGGCCCGACCGCGGTGTCCGCGGCATAGGACGCCGGGTCCTGCGCGACGTCGACCGTGGTGCGCCCGGTCGCCGCGAGCAGCACCGCCGGCTGCCCGCCGGAGCCGAACGACAGGCCGGGGTGCAGCGGGTCGAAGCTCATCCGCTGCGCGTCGAGCTCGGTGCCGTCGGGACCGCTGACCGCACCCACCCCGTCGACCGTCCCGTAGGCGCTGACCGCCTGGACGCCGAAGCCGATCCGGCTGGCGGCCGGGGTGAGCAGCGGCATCACCGACAGCGGGACGGGCAGCACCTGCACGTCGCTGTCCAGGGCGTTGGTGTCGACCCGGCCGTCGGCGACGTTCATGTAGCCGATCCACGGCGCGCCCTTCGGGAGCAGCTCGAACTCCCGGTCGGTGACGACCACCAGCGGGGCGTCCAGGCTCTCGACCCGGTAGGTGGTGACCTGGTAGTCCCACCGGCCGTCCCCGGTGGCGTCGATGTAGACGCCGTAGTTGACCGCGGTCTCGGCCGAGGTGAACCGCCCGTGCGCCGAGATCCCGAAGTACAGGTACGGGTCCTGCGGGTCGGTGGCCACGTCCGAGGCGACGCCGACCCGGTCGAGGTCGACCGAGCGTTCCAGCTCGGACTTCCAGCAGTCCGGGGCGGCGGCGGTGGTGCACCGCGGCAGCTGCGGGCTGCTGCCCAGCTGCTCGAAGGCCGACGCCAGCGAGGTGTAGCTGGTCAGCTCACCCGGCGTGCCGTTCGCGACGCCCTGCCCGGTCAGCGCGATGCTCCGGCCGTCGGGGGCGGCGGTCGCCCGCAGCGTCGACGCGGGCTTCGCGTTGCTGTGCACCGGCACCCGCAGCGTCGGGGCCTTGCCGCCGGTGGGCTGCAGCGTCACCCGGCCGCTGGCCTCCCCCACGAACTGCCGCCCCTCGGCCGCTCCGGTGAGCGCGACCGTCGGGTCGCCGACCTTGCGCAGCTGGCTGCGGACCGACGTCATCACCACGTCGACGGTCGCCTTCCCGCCCGGCGGGACGACCACCACCGGCGGGACGACGGCGTACCGGACGCCGGGCTGCTCGACGACCGGCTCGTAGCGCACCCGGTAGCCGGCCCGCTCCCCCGAGGTGTTGGCGACGGTGATCGTCCGCCGCTCGACCTGGACCGGCCGGTCGACCTCGACCACCCCGAACGAGGCGGAGACGACCCCGGAGCCCGCGTCGGCGTAGGCGAGCACCTGGTTGGCCAGCGCCGCGCGTGCGTCGATCCGGCCGGCGCCCTGGCGGTTCGGGCCGTAGGCGGTGCCGGTGGCGGTGTGCACGTCGTGGGCGGCGGTGTTCATCAGGTCGGCCTTGACCTCCTCCGGCGTCCACCCGGGGTGCGCCGCCCGGACCAGCGCCGCGACACCGGCCGTGGTCGGGCTGGCCATCGAGGTGCCGGACTCGCTGACCCCCTGGCTGCCGGTGCCGACCGCCGCGGAGAACAGCGTCACGCCGGGCGCCGCGACGTCCGGCTTGAGGCCGCCGGCCTGCCGGGTGCCGCGCGAGGAGAACGAGCCGAGCAGGTCGACCTGCGCCGGGTCGGTGAACAGCGCGGCGTCCTTGAGGCTGTCGCCGAAGGTGACGGTCACGGTCGCCGACGCGGCGGCGGTCGCGGCCTTGGTGCCGTCGGTGCGGGTCACCAGGATGCCGGGGACGACCGGGTCGCCGGTGATGCCGGTCTCCAGGAGGTCGTCGTCCCCGATGACGAGGAAGCCGGCCGCGCCGGCTGCCCGGGCGTTGGCGCCCTTGGTGACCGAGCCGCAGGTGAAGCCGGCCGCCTGGACCACCAGGATGCGGCCGGCGTAGCTGCCCGCCAGCGGTGCGCAGGCGGTCGGGTCGTCACCGGCCACCGGCAGCGCCAGCGGGGCGGTCACGTCCCCCGGGGTGGTGTAGGCCTGCGAGCGCAGCCCGGGCCGGACGCCGTCGAGGACGCCGGCCGGCGAGTCGACCCGCCAGCCGTCGAAGACGCCGTAGCCGTCGTTCGAGGCGGCCACCCCGATGCCCCGGGGGGCGTTGCCCGGCGAGCCGCCGACGTCGTAGGCGTCCCCGGCGTTGCCGGCCGACATGACCACGACCATGCCGCTCGCGACCGCGCGGTCCGCGGCCATGGCGTCGGCGTCGTCGGCCAGCCCGTAGTCCGAGCCGAGCGACAGGTTGACGACGTCCAGGTGGTCGGCGATCGAACCGTCCCGGTCGGGGTCCATGGCCCACTCGAGCGCCTGCACCGTGACGTCGGTGGACCCCTCGCAGCCGAAGACCTTCAGCGCGTACAGCGAGGCGTCGGGCGCCATGCCCGGGCCGATCCGCAGCGCGTCGGCGTCGAAGCCGGCGCCGTAGCCGCCGCGGTACGTGCTGCCGTCGGCGCTGACGCCGTAGCCGGCGGCGGTGCCCGAGACGTGCGAGCCGTGCCCGTTGCAGTCCAGCGGGTTGGGGTCGCCGTGCGGGACCGGCTGGTACGGGTGGGCGGTGGAGGTGGTCGCCGGGTCGGCGTTGTAGTCGTT
Source organism: Modestobacter sp. NPDC049651 (assembly GCF_040659695.1). Lineage (NCBI taxonomy): Bacteria > Bacillati > Actinomycetota > Actinomycetes > Geodermatophilales > Geodermatophilaceae > Modestobacter > Modestobacter sp. NPDC049651. Next base: position 422,471 of record NZ_JBFAOG010000002.1, on the reverse strand, counting down.
GCCGACGAAGTCGTAGCCGCCCACGACCTTGGTGCTCGGGAAGACCCCGGCGGGGGCCGGCGCCTTCTCCGCGGCGGTGAGCGCGGTGTACTGGCCGACGTCGCCGCTGCCGCCGAAGTCGGCGTGCGTGTAGTCGATGCCGGTGTCGATCACGCCGACCCGCACACCCTGCCCGGTGTTGCCGAGGTCCTGCCAGGCCTGGACGGCCTGCACGACGGCCGCGGCCCCCGTGTTCGCCACCTTCTTCGGCGTGATGGCGTGCACCGCGCTGACGCCGGGGATCGCGGTCAGCGCGTCGTAGTCCCCGGCGTCGGCGGTCACCGCGACACCGGACAGCACGGTCGAGGCGGTGTAGAGCACCCGGGCGTCGGGCACCGCGGCCGGCAGCTGCGACGCCACCCGGCCGGCGGCCGCCTCGACCGCCGGCTTGGCCACCTGCGCGGCCCGGTCGGCCTGCGCGGCGGTCCCCGACGCCAGCGTGTCGGTGTACACCTGCGCGGTGGCCGGGGTGGCCAGCTCGAGGAAGAAGGACGCCGGCCCGCTCGCCGGCAGCCCCGCGGGCCGGCCGGACCGCGCGGTCGAGGCGCGCGCCGCGACGGCGTCCTGGAGCTGCTGGAACTGCTGCGCCGTCAGCGTGGCGGTGCCGTGCGTGCCGGTGCCGGCCGGCGCGGCGACCGCGCTGCCCGTCCCGCCGGTGGCGGCGAGTGCCGCGGCAACCGCGACGACCCCGCCCCGGGCGAGGCGGCGACGGCGCGCCACCCGCGGTGGAACTGCTCTGCTCGAACCCACGTGCTCCCCCTGTCCACGGACCGTGCGCGAGCCCGCCCGGGGAGGCGCTCCGTCCCCCCGGTCCGGCGGCCGGCCGGTCGGGTCCGGTCGCCGGGTGCGAGGGAGTCAACCGTTTCCTGGGTCAACGCTGTGCGTCTGCCCGCCGATCGGCTCAGTCGGGCCCGGTCCGGCGCGCCGACGGAGCACCCGGGGCCGGAAGGACACGCGGGTGCCGCGCACCCGGCCCGGACACGCGCGGGGCGGCGCGCATCCGGCGGACACCGCGGCGGCGAACGGCGCGACGCTGCGGAGTTCAACGACCACGGGCTGCCATGGGCGGTGCCGGCCGACCGGACGCCGAGGGCCGCGCCGGCCGCTGGGGTCGGCGCGGCCCCGGGGACGCGCGTCGGGCCGCCGGGAGGGGCGGCGGGCCGGTCAGGCGGGGTTCAGGTCCGCGGAGCGCGCGAGCCGGGCACCGATCCGGTCGGCGATCGTGGTGAGCAGCTCACCGGAGACCGGCATGTCGACGGTGACCGCCATGAGGGCGTCGCCGCCCTCGTTGGCCCGGCCGACCTGGGCCCCGGCGATGTTGACGCCGGCCTCCCCCAGCGCGGCGCCGACGGTGCCGACGATGCCCGGGCGGTCGGCGTACACGAAGAACAGCAGGTAGCCGTCCGCGGTCAGGTCGATCTCGAAGCCGCTGACCTCGGTCAGCTTGGGCACCTGGTTCTTGCCGTACAGCGTGCCGGAGACGGTGATCTCGGTGCCGTCGGCCATGGCGCCGCGGACCCGCACCAGGTTGCGGTAGTCGGGGCTCTCGACGTCGCTGGTCAGCGACACCTCCAGCCCGCGCTCCTGGGCCAGCAGCGGGGCGTTGACGTAGGTCACCGGCTCCTCGACGACGTCGGTGAACACCCCGCGCAGCACGGCCAGCTGGACCACCGAGACGTCGAACTCGGCGATCTTGCCGAGCACCTCGACGTGCACGGACTGGGCGAGGCCGCCGGCCACCGCGGTGAACACCCGGCCGAGCTTCTCCGCCAGCGGCAGGCCCGGCCGCACGTCCTCGGCCACGACCCCGCCCGCCTGGACGTTGACCGCGTCGGGCACGAAGTCGCCCTGCAGGGCCAGCCGGACGCTCCGGGCGACCGCGGTGCCGGCCTTGTCCTGCGCCTCGGTGGTGGAGGCCCCCAGGTGCGGGGTGACGACCACGTTGGGCAGGCCGAACAGCGGGCTGTCGGTGCACGGCTCCTTGGCGTAGACGTCGATGCCGGCCGCGCCGACCTGGCCCGACCGCAGCGCGTCGGCCAGCGCCGCCTCGTCGACCAGGCCGCCGCGCGCCGCGTTGACGATGATCACGCCGCGCTTGGTCGCGGCCAGCTGCTCGGCACCGATGAGGCCCAGCGTCTCCGGCGTCTTCGGCAGGTGGACGGTGATGAAGTCCGACTCGCGCAGCAGCTCGTCCAGGCTCACCAGCCGGACGCCGAGCTGGGCGGCACGACCGGGCTGGATGTAGGGGTCGTAGGCGATCAGGGTCACCCCGAAGGCGGCCAGCCGCTGCGCGACCAGCACGCCGATCCGACCGAGGCCCACGACACCGACGGTCTTGTCGGCCACCTCGACGCCGGTGAACTTCGACCGCGCCCACGTCCCCTGGCGCAGCGACGCGTCGGCCGCGGCCACGTGCCGGGCGGCGGCGAGCATCAGCGCGATGGCGTGCTCGGCGGCGCTGACGATGTTGGAGGTGGGGGCGTTGACCACGAGCACGCCGCGGGCGGTGGCCGCGGCGACGTCGACGTTGTCCAGGCCGATGCCCGCGCGTGCGACCACCTTCAGCTGGGGCGCCGCCGCCAGCGCCTCGGCGTCCACCTGCGTCGCCGAGCGGATCAGCACGGCGGAGGCGTCGGCCAGGGCCGGCAGCAGCGCGGAGCGGTCGGCTCCGTCGACGTGCCGGATCTCGACGTCGGACCCCAGCACCGCCAGCACGCTGGGGGCCAGCTCTTCGGCGATCAGGACGACGGGCGCAGTCGTGGTCACGAGTGCTGAGCCTAGGGGCCGCCGCCGCTCCCGGGAGCCCGGGTGTCCGGCGTTCCAGCAGGTGGACGCCGCACCGGCCGGGGAGCACCCGGGCCCGGGCTGCGCCACCACCGGCGCGGCGGGGACACGCCCGGCGGCCCGGGCGTTGGGACGCTGCGGGGCCGGGTCCACCGGTTCCCCCGTCCGCACGTCAGGAGGACCCATGTCCAGCCCCACCCCCGGACCGGAGCAGCAGCCCTGGGGCCCGCCGCCGGGAGCCGCGGGGCCTGGTGCCGGGTCGCCCCAGCCGGGCCCCGGCTCGCCCTACGCGCCGGGCTCGCAGTACGGCTCGGGGCCCCAGTACGGCTGGGGCCCGCAGCACGGCAACGCACCCCAGTACGGCAACGCACCCCAGTGGGGCAACGCCGCGCAGCCCGGCGGCGGCTGGGGCGACCCGCCCGCCCGGCGTCCGGGCTCGGTGACCGGCGCCGCCGTGGTCGGCATCGTGTTCGGCTCGCTCGTCGGCGTGCTCAACCTCGTCGGGCTGCTCGCGGCCGGCACCCTCGACGTCGACTTCGGGATCGCGGAGGTGGTGATCACGATCGTGGTCGTCGCGCTCTCGGTGGCCCTGGCCGTCGGTGGCATCCGGGTGCTCGCCGGGCGCGACCCCCGGCTGCTGAACCAGGCGGGCCTCGGCCTGGTGGTGCTCTGGCTGGTCACGTTCGTGATCGCCCTGGTCTCCGGCGCCGCGGCCTTCAGCGGGTTCTTCACGCTGGTCGCCGGTGCCGTGGTGCTCGGCCTGCTGCGCAACCCGGCCAGCCGGCACTGGTTCGCCTCCCGGGGCCAGTCCCTCTAGCCCCCCGCACGCAGACGGCCCCCGCAGCGAGCTCGCTGCGGGGGCCGTCTGCGTGGATCAGCGGGCGGCGGTGCCGGTGTAGTCGTCGTCCGAGGACACCCAGCTCATGAGGCCGCGCAGCTCCCGGCCGGTGGCCTCGATCGGGTGCGCCTCGGCCTCGGCCCGGCGGCGCTTGAAGTCCGGCGCGCCGGCGTCCTGGTCGGCGATGAAGGCCGCGGCCCACGAGCCGTCCTGGATGGCGGTGAGCACGTCCTTCATCGCGGCCTTGACGTGGTCGTCGACGATCTTCGGGCCGGTGGTGTAGTCGCCGTACTCGGCGGTGTCCGACACCGACCAGCGCTGCTTGGCGATGCCGCCCTCGTACATGAGGTCGACGATCAGCTTCAGCTCGTGCAGGCACTCGAAGTACGCGATCTCGGGCTGGTAGCCGGCGTTGGTCAGCGTCTCGAAGCCGGCGGTCACCAGCGCGGACATGCCGCCGCAGAGCACGGCCTGCTCACCGAACAGGTCGGTCTCGGTCTCCTCGGCGAACGTCGTCTTGATGACGCCGGCCCGGGTGCCGCCGATGCCCTTGGCGTAGGACAGCGCGAGCGCCTGGGCGTTGCCGCTGGCGTCCTGCTCGACGGCGATGAGGCAGGGCACGCCCTTGCCGTCGCTGAACTCGCGGCGGACCAGGTGGCCGGGGCCCTTGGGGGCGACCATCGCGACGTCGACGCCGGCCGGGGGCTTGATGTAGCCGAACCGGATGTTGAAGCCGTGGCCGAAGAACAGCGCGTCGCCGTCCTGCAGGTTCGGCTCGACCGACTCGGCGTACAGCTTCCGCTGCACGTGGTCCGGCGCCAGGATCATGATCAGGTCGGCCTCGGCGGCCGCCTCGGCCGGCGTCACGACCCGCAGGCCCTCGGCCTCGGCCTTGGGGCGGCTCTTGGAGCCCTCGGGCAGGCCGACGCGCACGTCGACGCCCGAGTCGCGCAGCGACAGCGCGTGGGCGTGACCCTGGCTGCCGTAGCCCAGGACGGCGACGGTGCGCCCCTGGATGATCGACAGGTCGGCGTCGTCGTCGTAGAAGATCTCGGCGGCCATGCGGCTGTGCACTCCTTCGGTCGGTGCTCTATCGCGATAAAGCGGTTGGGGTGGTGGTGCGAACTCAAGCAGAGCGCTGCTCGACGGGGCGGAGCCCGCCGGAGCCGCTCATCGACCGGGGTCCCCGGCCGAGTGCCACGGTGCCGGACTGGGCCATCTCCTTGATGCCCAGGGGGGCCAGCACCGCGAGCAGTGCCTGCAGCTTCTCCGAGGTGCCGGTCGCCTCGAGGGTGACCGTCTCGGTGTTGACGTCGATGACCCGGGCGCGGAACAGCTCCGCGGTCTGCAGCACCTGCGCCCGCTCGGCCAGCGGCGCCCGCACCTTCACCAGCAGCAGCTCGCGCTGCACGGCCACGGTGTCGAGCTCGACGATCTTGATCACCTCGATCAGCTTGTTCAGCTGCTTGGTGATCTGCTCCAGCGGCTGGCTCTCCGCGTCGGCGACGATCGTCATGCGGGAGAGGTCCGGGTTCTCCGTCGGGCCGACGGCGAGGGACTCGATGTTGAACCCGCGCCGGCTGAACAGCGCCGAGACCCGGGCGAGCACGCCGGACTTGTTCTCGACCAGGACGGAGAGCGTGTGTCGGGTCATCGGTTCACACCTGGCTGTCGTTGAAGTCGGGGCGCAGCCCGCGGGCGGCCTGGATGTCGTCGTTGCTCGCGCCGGCGGCGACCATCGGCCACACCTGCGCGTCCGAGCCGACGATGAAGTCGATCACGACCGGGGCGTCGGTGATCGCCATGGCCTTCTCGATCACGGCGTCGACGTCGTCCTTGCTCTCGCACCGCAGGCCCACGCAGCCCAGTGCCTCGGCGAGCGCGACGAAGTCGGGGATGCGCACCGGCTTCGGGGTGCCGTCGGGGTTCTGGGGGTGCAGCTTGGTGTTGGAGTACCGGCCCTCGTAGAAGAGGGTCTGCCACTGCCGGACCATGCCGAGGTTGCCGTTGTTGATCACGGCGACCTTGATCGGGATGCCCTCGATCGCGCAGGTGGCCAGCTCCTGGTTGGTCATCTGGAAGCAGCCGTCGCCGTCGATCGCCCACACCGTGGTCTCCGGGCAGCCGGTCTTGGCGCCCATCGCCGCGGGCACCGAGTAGCCCATGGTCCCGAGGCCGCCGCTGTTGAGCCAGGTGCCCGGCTTCTCGTAGTCGATGAACTGCGCGGCCCACATCTGGTGCTGGCCGACGCCGGAGGTGTAGATGGTGTCCGGGCCGGCGATCTTCCCCAGCCGCTCGATGACGTACTGCGGGGACAGCGAGCCGTCCTCGGGCCAGTCGTAGCCCAGCGGGTACCGCGCCCGCCAGTCGTCGAGCTGCGCCCACCAGGCGGTGAGGTCCGGGGTGCGGCCGGCGTCGTGCTCGGCCCGCACCGCGGTGACCAGCTCGGCGATCGTCGCCTTGGCGTCGCCCACGATCGGGACGTCGGCCCGGCGGTTCTTGCCGATCTCTGCCGGGTCGATGTCGGCGTGGATGACCGCCGCGTCGGGGGCGAAGCTGGACAGCTGGCCGGTCACCCGGTCGTCGAAGCGCGCGCCCAGGGTGATGAGCAGGTCGGCCTTCTGCAGCGCGGTGACCGCCGCGACGGTGCCGTGCATGCCGGGCATGCCCAGGTTCTGCGGGTGGCTGTCGGGGAAGGCGCCGCGCGCCATCAGCGTGGTGACCACCGGGGCGCCGGTCAGCTCGGCCAGCTCGGCCAGCTCGTCGGTGGCGTGGGCCTTGAGCACGCCGCCGCCGACGTAGAGCACCGGCTGCCGGGCGCCGGCGATCAGCGCGGCCGCCTCCCGGACCTGCTTGCCGTGCGGGCGGGTGGTCGGCTTGTAGCCGGGCAGGTCGATCCGCGGCGGCCAGCTGAAGTCGGTGGTCGCCTGCAGGACGTCCTTGGGGACGTCGACCAGCACGGGCCCCGGCCGCCCGGTGCTCGCCAGGTGGAAGGCCTCGGCGATCCGCTGCGGGAGCTCGTCGGCCGAGGTGACCAGGAAGCTGTGCTTGGTGATCGGCATCGTGATGCCGCGGATGTCGGCCTCCTGGAACCCGTCGGTCCCGATCAGCGAGCTGGCGACCTGACCGGTGATCGCGACCACCGGCACCGAGTCCATGTAGGCGTCGGCCAGCGGGGTGACGAGGTTCGTGGCGCCCGGCCCCGAGGTGGCCATGCAGACGCCGACCCGGCCGGTGGCCTGCGCGTAGCCGGTCGCGGCGTGGCCGGCCCCCTGCTCGTGCCGCACCAGCACGTGCCGGACCGAGGAGTCGAAGAGCGGGTCGTAGAGCGGGAGGATCGCACCGCCGGGGATGCCGAAGACGACGTCGACGCCGACCGCCTCGAGCGAGCGCACGAGGCTCTGCGCGCCGGTGATGCCGGTGGCCGGGCGGTGGGCGGCGGCCGCGACCGAGCGGGCGGTGGACTCGACGCCGGCGGTGGACTGGGCGGCGGCCGCGGTGGGGCCGGCGGACTCGGGCGTGGTGGCCGGGGCCGTGGTCTGACCGGAGCGGCCGACGCTGCTGGTGGTGCTCATCTTCGAGGTCTCCCTGGGCGCGGGTGGAGTGCGGTGCGCACGTCTGCCGGGGCGGCCGGGCGGGTCCCCGGCCAACAAAAAACCCCTCGTGCCGCTGGCACGGAGGGGTGGCGCGTCGGTCGGTGGTGACCGGCGCGCTAGGCGAGGACTACGAGACCCAGGACGGGGAGTCCGGGGGTGGAGAGCAGGCGGGCGCGCAGCACGCCCACACTGTGCGCCTCCCGACCGGGGTGCGTCAACATCTGCGTTCCACGTGTTGGGACAGCGATGCGCAGAACCTGGGACGGGTCAGGCCGACGCCTGCTCCGCCACCCGCTCACCGGGCGCCGCGAGCAGCGTCGCGGGCGGCGTCCCGGCGTCCAGCAGGCCGGCGTCGAAGCCGTCCAGCACGGCCCGCAGCCGGTCCGGCGGCGTCGGCCGGCCCAGCAGGTAGCCCTGCAGGAACCGGCAGCCCAGCGTGCGCAGCGCGGCGAGCTCCGTCGGCGTCTCGACGCCCTCGGCGACCACGTCGATGCCCAGCGACCGGCCCAGCTCGATGACGCTGCGCACCAGGGCGGCGCTGCGCGGGTCGGTGCCGATGCCGGCGAGGAACTCCCGGTCCATCTTCAGCACGTCGACCGGCAGCCGGGCGAGGTAGGCGAAGGTCGAGTAGCCGCGCCCGAAGTCGTCCAGCGAGATGACGCAGCCCAGGTCGTGCAGCACCGTCAGGTCGCCGTCGGCCCGGTCCAGCTCGCCGATGAACAGCGACTCGGTGACCTCCAGCATCAGCCGGTCGGCCGGCAGCCCGGAGCGGGACAGCGCCGTGGCGACGTCGGGCACCAGGCACCCGGCCTGCAGGTGGCGGACGCTGATGTTGACGCCGAGCCGCAGGTCCCGGCCCTCGGCCAGCAGACCGGCGAGCTCGGTGGTGGCGGTCTCCAGCACCCAGCGCTGCAGCGGGACGATCAGGCCGTCGTCCTCGGCGAGCGGCACGAACTCCTCCGGCGAGACCTGGCCGAGCACCGGGTGGTCCCAGCGGACCAGCGCCTCGATGCCCAGCACGCGGCGCTCCAGCAGCCCGGCGACCGGCTGGTAGACCAGCCGGAGCTGGCCGGTGGCCAGCGCCTCGGGCAGGTCGCGGGCCAGGCGGGTGCGCCGTGCGGTGGCCGCGTCGGCGGTGTCGCCGTGCCGGCGGACCCGGCCCTTGCCGGCGGCCTTGGCCGCGCGCAGCGCCAGGTCGGCCTGCCGGATCGTGGTGGCCACGTCGTCGGCCGGCGACAGCTCGGTCACCCCGACGCTGCAGGAGACGTCGAAGACCAGGTCCGGGTCGGGGCCCGCGGTCGGGACGGCGCGGTGCACGCCGGCGAGCGCGGCGATCAGCCGCTCCCCCAGCGCCGTCGCCTCGTCCAGGTCCGCGCCGACCAGCACCGCGAACTCGTCGCCGCCGAGCCGGCCGACCAGGTCGACGTCGCGGACGGTGACCCGCAACCGCTCGGCCACCTCGACCAGCAGGAGGTCGCCGGCCTCGTGGCCGGCCACGTCGTTGACCGCCTTGAAGCCGTCGAGGTCCAGCATCAGCAGGCACGAGGGGGCGCCGCGCTGGGCGCGGCCGCGGGCGGTGGCCAGCGCCTCCATCAGCCGGGCGCGGTTGGGCAGGCCGGTGAGGTAGTCGGTGTAGGCCAGCCGCTCCAGCTCCTGCCGGCTGCTGCGCCGGCCGTCGACGTCGCGCAGGTGCAGTACGAGCCCGGCGTCCGCGCCCGCCTGCCGCAGGGCCGCACCGGTCACGACGTGCACGATCTCGAAGGCGCGCCACCCCCCGTCCCGGGTGCGCAGCCGGAAGCCCTCCCCGCGCGCCGCGCCCGGCTCCCCGGCCCGGTCGAGCGCGCGCAGCAGGTCGCCCCGGTCGTCGGGGTGCACGTTGCCGACCAGCGGGCGCCCCTGGAGCTCGCGCGCCGTCCAGTTGGCCGGCGTGCGACCCGCGCTGGAGACCCAGGTGAAGCGGTGCTCCGCGTCGAGCACGATGGTCAGGTCGGCGCCGGTGTCGACGAGCGCGCGGAAGTAGCTCTCGGTGCGCTGCACCTGGCGGGTCAGCCGGGCGGTGTCGGCCGCCCAGAGCAGGGTGCGCAGCAGGGTGAGCACCAGCAGCGCGACGGTCGCCGCGGACTCGACCGCGCCGACCGGCCGGCCGGCGGCCCAGCCGGCCATCAGCAGCACCACGACGCCGAAGGCCAGGCAGTAGCTGACCACCACCCCGGCCAGCGGCATGGCGGCCGGCTCGCGCTCCTCGCCGGGGCGGCGGGGACCGGGGTGGCTGGCGAGGGCCCGGGCGCCCGCGCCGAGCACCGCCAGGTAGGCCGTCGAGGTCACCAGGTCCAGCACCGGCGCCGGGTGCACCGCAGCCAGCGAGCCGCTGGCGAGGACGACGGCCAGCGCGGCGAAGCACAGCAGCAGCCAGCCGGCCGAGGCCCGGCGGGCCGGCCCGACGCCGGCGAAGGTCACCAGCCCGACGGCCAGCAGCACGGCGGTCACGGCCGGGTAGCCGACGGTCAGCAGCGGATCGGTCGCCGGCGCGGCGGGCACGAGGAACTCGACGAGCACGCCGAGCGCGAGCAGCGCGACGGTCGCGTCCAGCACCACCGGGGCGCGCAGCCGGCCGCCGCTGCCCCGGACCAGCTGGGCGCACAGCAGCACGGTGGCCGGGCCGGTGGCGGCCAGCACCAGGTCGGCAGGGCCGGTAGCGACCGGGTCGACCCCGGCGCCGAGCAGGCCCCGGACCAGCTGGCCGAGCGCCAGCATGCCGAGGACGACGACGGAGGAACGCCACACGGGCCGCGCCGCGGCGTCCAGCCGGCGGGCGTGCCGGGCGGCCAGGACGGCGACGGCCGCGGTGGCCCCGCTGAGCACGACCGGCCCGCCGTGCGCCGACCAGCCGGGCACCAGCAGGACCGCGGCACCCCCGGCCCCGGCCAGCGCGGCCAGGCCGGCGGTCAGCCGCCCGGTCCGCCAGCGCGCGTCGTCGTCGGGGCCCTGGGCGGTGCCGGTCACCGGGCGCCGACCCGGCCGGCCAGGCCGGGCCACAGCAGCCCGGCGTTGTCGACCAGCAGCGTGCGCAGCGCCGGCAGCGGCAGCGGCCGGGCCAGCAGGAAGCCCTGGGCGGCGGTGCAGCCGGCGGCCTGGACGGCGGCCAGCTGGCTGGTCGACTCGATGCCCTCGGCGACGACGTCCATGCCGAGCCCGTCGGCCAGCCGGACCACCGACTCGCACAGCGCGCGCACCACGGCGTCCCGGTCGATCCGGGCCAGGAAACCGGGGTCGAGCTTCACCACGTCGACCGGTACCCGGGCGAGCTGCGGCAGCGCGGCCCAGCCGCGGCCCAGGTCGTCGAGCGCGACCCGCACGCCCATCAGCCGCAGCGCGGCGACGTCGGCGGCGACCGCGTCGGCGGCGGCGCCCTCGGTCAGCAGCGCCGACTCGGTGATCTCGATCTGCAGCCGCTGCGCGGGCAGGCCGCTCGCCCGCAGCGCGGCGCCGACGTCGCCGACGAGGGTGCCGGCGGCCAGGTGCCGCACGGAGACGTTGACGGCCAGCGTCAGCGGGCCCTCGACCTCCGGGAGGGTCAGCGCGTCGCGGGTGGTCTCGGCGAACACCCAGCGCTGCAGGTCGAGCACGAGGCCCGCCTGCTCGGCGACCGGGAGGAACTCCTCGGGCAGCACCTCGCCCAGGGTGGGGTGCTGCCAGCGCAGCAGCGCCTCGACCCCGGTCACCCGGGAGTCGGCGAGCGCGACCACGGGCTGCCAGACGACGCTCAGCTCGCCGCGCTCGCGGGCGCCGACCAGGTCGCGCCGCAGCGCCTCGCGGCGGTCGCGGGCGGCGCCGAGCTCCAGGCGCCAGCGGCGCACCGCCCCCGGCCCGGCCGTGCGGGCGTCGGCGACGGCGAGCTCGGCGCGGTCGACGGCGTCCGCGGCGGTCAGCCCGGCGGTCAGCGGCACGAGGCCGACGACGGCGGTGAGGTCCAGCAGGCCCAGCTCGGTGACCAGCGGCTGCTCGATGGCCGACAGGCAGCGGGCGGCCAGCCGGTCGAGCTCGTCGTCGGCCCCCTCCGCCAGCACGCCGAACAGCTCGGTGCCGACCCGGGCGACCTGGTCGTCGCCGCGCACGGTCGCGCGCAGCCGCCGGGCCACCTCGGTCAGGGCCACCTCGCCGACGTCGCGGCCGGCGTCGGCCTGCGCCTCGCGCAGGCCGCACAGCTCGAGCACCAGCAGCCCGCCGCCGGCGGCGGGCGCCGGCTGCGCGAGCCGGGCGGTCAGCGCCGCGGTCTGCGCGGCGCGGTTGGGCAGCCCGGTCAGCGGGTCGGTGAAGGCCAGGGACCGCAGCTCGCCCTCGCGGTGCAGCCGGGCGGTGACGTCGCGGCAGTGCAGCACCAGGGCGCGCACGTCGGCGTCGTCGCGCAGGTCGGTCACCCCCGCCTCGAGCACGCGCCAGGAGCCGGTGCCGCCGGGGAGCCGGAAGGTGCGCAGCCCGGTGGGGGCCGCGCCGGTCAGCCAGTCGCGCACCGCGGCGGCGTCGTCCGGGTGGACGGCGTCCGGCAGCGGGGCGCCGGTGAGCGCCGGGCCGCCCGCCAGCGACGGCGGGGCCCAGGTGACGGTCAGGTCGGGGTCGAGGATGAGCACCGCGTCGGTGCTGGCGCGCACCAGCGAGCGGAAGTAGGCCTCGCTGCTGCGCAGCCGGGTCGCGACCCGGGCCTCGTGCCGGGCGCTGAGCACCCGGTGCACGGCGGTGAGCACGACGGCGGCGGACGCCGCCAGCGCGGCGACCCCGGTGGGGGCGGCCCCGAGCAGCGCGGCGCCGGCGTAGAGCAGCACCGCGGCCGCCATCACCAGGTGCGGCAGCAGCTGGCCGGCCAGACCCGGCCCGGTCCGCCGGGTGACGGCCGCCCGGCCCGGGTCGCGCCGCGCGGCCAGGGACAGCAGGAGAAGCGCCGCCAGCTGGGCGGCGGGGACGAGGACGGCGAGGCCGGGCACGTCGCGCTGCGCGCCGACCACGGCCAGCCCGTGCGCGGTGGCCTCGGCGCCGGCCGCGGCCAGCAGCAGCGCACCGGAGGTCCGCCGGGGTCCGGCGGACACGGTGACCACCACCAGCACGGCGGTCAGCAGCACGGCAGTGGCGCCGCAGGAGAGCTCGAGGGCGAGGCGGGAGACGGGCGGGGAGCCGTCGCCGTGCAGCGCGGGGCCGACGACCAGCACCTGGCCGAGGACGACGGTGGCGCTGCCGAAGAGCGCGGTGCCGGTGAGCAGCCGGCCGCCGGCGCGGCGGAGGGCGGCCCCGCTGGGCAGGGTCAGCACGCCGGCGAGGGCGAGCAGCAGCGCCGGCAGGGGCACCAGCAGCCGGGCGGGGGCCAGCAGCACGCCGCTCGGCCCGGGCCACAGCCACTGGGCGAGGGCGTGGGACAGCACGCCGACGACCACCGCGACGGCCAGCAGCGTCCACCCGCGCAGACCGCGGCAGACCCGGCGGCCGCGGCGCCAGAGGACGCCGGCGGTGAGCACGGCGGCGAGCAGCAGCAGGAGGTCGGCGGCGAGCGGGCTGGTGCCACCGGCCGCCCCGGTCAGCGCCGGTGCGGCCGGCAACCACCCCGCGGCGGCGTACCGGCGTCTCTGCTCCACCCCGGAGATGTCGGCCGCCGGGGCCCCCGACCGCAGGCCACCGCGCCGCACCTCACCCGGAAGGGCGGTACGGCGCGGTGGCGGGGGTCAGCCGCAGACGGCGCCGGTGGCCGCGGAGCTCACCAGCTTGGCGTACTTCGCCAGCACGCCCTTGGTGTAGCGCGGCGGCGGCGGCGTCCAGCCCTCCTTGCGGCGGGCGAGCTCGTCGTCGTCGACCAGCAGGTCCATGGTGCGGGCGGCGAGGTCCAGCCGGATGCGGTCGCCGTCCCGCACGAACGCGATCGGGCCGCCGTCGGTGGCCTCGGGGGCCACGTGGCCGACGCACAGGCCGGTGGTGCCGCCGGAGAACCGGCCGTCGGTGAGCAGCAGGACGTCCTTGCCCAGCCCGGCACCCTTGATGGCACCGGTGACGGCGAGCATCTCGCGCATGCCCGGCCCGCCCTTGGGGCCCTCGTAGCGGATGACCACCACGTCGCCGGCCTCCAGCGTGCCCTCCGTGACGGCGTCCATCGCGCCCTGCTCGCCGTCGAAGACCCGGGCGGTGCCCTCGAAGACGTCGGTGTCGAACCCGGCGCTCTTCACGACCGCGCCCTCGGGGGCCAGCGAGCCGCGCAGGATGGTCAGCCCGCCGGTGCGGTGGATCGGGTCGTTCATCGCGTGGATGATCGTGCCGTCGAGGTCCGGCGGGGCGATGTCGGCCAGGTTCTCGGCCATCGTCTTCCCGGTCACGGTGAGCGTGTCGCCGTGCAGCAGGCCGGCGTCCAGCAGCGCCCGCAGCACGACCGGGACGCCGCCGACCCGGTCGACGTCGGTCATCACGAACCGGCCGAACGGCTTGACGTCGGCCAGGTGCGGCGTGCGGTCGCCGATCCGGTTGAAGTCGTCGAGGGTCAGCTCGACCTCCGCCTCGTGGGCGATGGCCAGCAGGTGCAGCACCGCGTTGGTCGAGCCGCCCAGCGCCATGACGATGGTGATGGCGTTCTCGAACGCCTCCTTGGTCATGATCTGCCGGGCGGTGATCCCGCGGCGGAGCAGCTCCACGACGGCCTCGCCGGACTTCACCGCGTACTCGTCGCGGCGGCGGTCGGGCGCCGGCGGGGCGGCGCTGCCGGGCAGGCTCATGCCCAGCGCCTCGGCGACGCTGGCCATCGTGTTGGCGGTGTACATGCCACCGCAGGAGCCCATGCCCGGGCAGGCGTTCTTCTCGATCGCGGTGAGCTCGTCGCGGGTGATCTTCCCGGCGGCGCACGCGCCGACGCCCTCGAACACGTCGATGAGCGTGAGGTCCTTGTCGCCGAGCTTCCCCGGCAGCGTGGAGCCGGAGTAGAGGAAGACGCTGGCCAGGTCCAGCCGGGCGGCGGCCATGAGCATGCCGGGCAGCGACTTGTCGCAGCCGGCCAGCAGCACCGAGCCGTCCAGCCGCTCGGCGAACATGACCGTCTCGACCGAGTCGGCGATGACCTCGCGGGAGACCAGCGAGGCGCGCATGCCCTCGTGGCCCATGGAGATGCCGTCGGACACCGAGATGGTGCCGAACTCCAGCGGGTAGCCGCCGGCGGCGAACACGCCCTCCTTGGCCCGCTTGGCCAGCCGGTCCAGCGAGAGGTTGCAGGGGGTGATCTCGTTCCAGGACGACGCGACGCCGATCTGCGGCTTGGCGAAGTCGTCGTCGCCGAGGCCCACCGCGCGGAGCATGGCCCGGGCGGGCGCCTTGGCGTCGCCGTCGGTCACGTCCCGGCTGCGCGGCTTGATGTCCACGCCGGGGGCGGCACCGGAGGCGGAGCTGTCGGGTCGGTTCTCGACGGTCGTCACGTCGGGCGATGCTATGCCGCGGTCGCGTCCGGGTCCCGGAACTGGTACGGGCGTCCCATCCAGTGGGAGACCGCGGGACTCTGGGAGGATGGTCGCGTGACCCCGCCGAGCACGCCCGCCCGGTTGCGGATGAACCGCACCTGGCTGCTGCCGGTCTGGGCGTTCGCCGTCTGCCTGCTGCCGCTGTCGGCGGCCACCCCGTGGCTGCTGCTCGTGCTCGTGGTCCCGGCCGTCCTGGCGGCCGGCGTGCTGCGCACCGGCGTGGACGTCGACGACGCCGGGGTGACCGCCCGGTCGCTGGCCGGTACGCGCACCGTGCCCTGGGACCGGGTGGCCGGCCTGCGGGTCGGCCGGCGCTCGGAGTTGTGGCTGGTCACCACCGCCGGCACCGAGCTGCGGCTGCCCTCGCTGCGGGTGCGGGACCTGCCGCTGCTCAGCTCGGTGTCCGGCGGGCGGATCCCCGCTCCCTGACCCCCTCCCCCGCTCAGCCGGACTCCGACGCCGTGGGCACCCCCGGCCGCACCGGCTCGGGAGCAGCGTCGGCCCCGGTGGCCGGCCCGGCCACCGGCGGCAGCCCCGCCCCCGGCGGCGCCGGGCGGCGCCGCAGCCGGCGCAGACCGCCCATCAGCCCACCGCGGAGGAACAGCAGGACGGCGATGATCGCGCCGGCGTAGAGGAAGCGGGCCAGGGTGGCCGCGTCGACCCCGCCGGAGCCGGGCAGCGCCAGGAACGGCAGCTCGCCGCTGTACTGCACCAGCACCAGCGGCAGGGTCACGACGAACACCGCGCCGATGGCCGCGCCGGTGATGGTGCCCAGCCCCCCGAGCACGATCATGATGAGGAAGTCGATCGAGAGCTGGAAGGTGAACACGTCCGGCGCGATCCGGCCGTAGGCCAGCGCCATCAGCGCCCCGCCGATGCCGGCGTAGGCCGACGAGACGACGAACGCGGTGGCCTTGGACCGGGCGACGTGCACGCCCATCGCCGCGGCCGCCGTCTCGCTGTCGCGGACGTTGGCCCACGCGCGGCCGGTGCGGCTGGCCCGCAGGTTGCGGCCGATCCACGCCGCGGCCACCGCGATGACGAGGAAGACGTACCAGAGCCGGTGCAGCCCGGAGAACTGCACGCCGGCCACCGCCAGGTAGTCGGGGTCGTGGTTGCTGAAGCTGAACCCCGGGACGGCGAGCGGCTCGACGCTGCGGCCGTTGAAGCCGCCGGTGAGGTCCTCGGCGTTGAGCATCAGGTGCCGGGCGATGAAGACCAGGCCCAGGGTGGCCAGGCCCAGGTAGATGCCGCGCAGCCGACCCGAGATGGGGCTGAACAGCGCACCGGCCGCCGCGGCGACGAGGCCGGCCAGGACCAGCGCGAGCAGCGGGGGCAGCCCGGCCCCGGCCGCCTCGCCGTCGCTGGGGCCGGCCGCCCACGCGTAGGTGTAGGCGCCGACCGCGGCGAACGCCGCGTGCCCCAGCGACAGCTGACCGGCGGTGCCGACCAGCAGCGTCAGGCCGATCGCCGCGACGATCGCCGCCATCGAGAACAGCCCGGTCTGCAGCCAGAAGTCGTTGAAGAACAGCGGGCAGGCCAGCGCGAGCAGCAGCGCGAGCAGCACCGGGACCCGCCGGACGAGGTCAGACACGGACGGCCTCCTTGCGGCCGAAGAGCCCCTGGGGCCGGATGAGCAGGACGAGGATCATCACCACGTACGGCACGACCTCGCCGAGGCCCCGGCCGAGGAAGTCCAGGTGCGACTCGTAGCCGACCACCATGGCCACCGCGATGCCGATGACCAGGCCGCCGACGATCGCCCCGACCACGGAGTCGAAGCCACCCAGCACCCAGGCCGGGATGGCGGCCAGCGCGGTGAGCGCGACGCTCGGGGCCACCCCGGGCGCGGGGAACGAGGTGAGGAAGATGCCGGCCAGCGCGGCGAGCGCGCCGGCCAGCGCCCAGCCGGTCGCACCGGTGCGGGAGAGCCGGATGCCCATCAGCGAGGCGGTGTCGCCGTCGGCGGCCGCCGCGCGCATGCCCACGCCGGCCCGGGTGCGGGCGAACAGGAACCACAGCAGGGCGAACGCGACCACGGCCACCCCGGCGGCGACGGCGCGGCTGGTGGGCAGGCTGACCGGCCCGATGCTCACCGTGTCCGCGCCCCACGGGGCGTCGATGCTGAGCACCCGGTTGCCGATCCGCCGGGTCAGCTCGGTCAGCACGAGCACCTCGACGGCGAGGGTGAGGATCGCCGCCGTCCCCGGGTCGGGTTCGGCGAGGTGGCGCACCAGCAGGGCGTTGACCAGCACCGCGAGCAGTGCGGCACCGGCCACGCCGACGACGACCGCGGGCCAGAACCCGATCGGGTCCTTGAGCACCGCGACCAGGTAGGCGCCGGTCAGCAGCACCGAGCCGTGGGCGAAGTTCAGCACCCCGGTCGCGGTGAACACGATGACGAAGCCGACGGCGATCAGGCCGAGGATCAGCCCGTAGGAGATGCCGTTGGCCAGCTGCGTGAGGAAGTAGCTCATGCCGCCTCCGTCCCGAGGTAGGCGCGCAGCACCTCGGGGTCCTGCTGGACCTCCTGCGGGGTGCCGTCGGCGATGCGCTTGCCGAAGTCCAGGACCGTGACCCGGTCGGCCAGGCCCATCACGAAGGGCATGTCGTGCTCGACGAGCAGCACCGACAGCCGCAGCTCCTGCTGCACCGCCTTGATCGCGGCGGCCATGTCCACCGACTCCCCGTGGGTCATGCCGGCGACCGGCTCGTCCAGCAGCAGCAGGCTCGGCTCGGCGGTCAGCGCCCGGCCGAGCTCCACGCGCTTGCGGTCGCCGTAGGACAGCGTGTGCACCTCGCGCTGCAGCAGCCGCTCGATGCCCAGCAGCTCCGCCGTCCGGTGCACCACCTCCCGGTGCTCCCGCTCCTCCCGGCGCGCGCGGGGCAGCCGCAGCGCGTCGGACACCGCGCCGGAGCGCATCAGGTGGTGCCGGCCGACGAGCAGGTTCTCCTCGACGGTCTGCTCGAGCGCCAGCGAGATGTTCTGGAAGGTGCGGGCGACGCCGAGCCCGGCCAGCCGGTGCGGCGGGCTCGAGGTGATCTCCACGTCGCCGTACCGGACCGTGCCGCTGGTCGCCCGGTAGGCGCCGCCCAGCACGTTGATGCAGGTCGACTTGCCCGCCCCGTTGGGCCCGATCAGCGCCTGGACGGTGCCGGCCTCCACGGTGAACGAGACGTCGGACAGCGCGGTGATCCCGCCGAAGCGGACGGTCAGCCCGTCGATGGTCAGCTGCCGCGCGGTGCCCCTCCCGGTGCCGGCGCCGCCGGCGACGACCGCGGCGCGCTGGTCGCCGGCGACCGGCGGCGACTCGGCCACGCCGAGGTAGCGGCTGCGGATCTCGTCGGTGGTCGCGAGCTCGTCGGCCGGGCCGGAGGCGGTGACCGCGCCGGTCTCCAGCACGTAGGCGCGGTCGGCGACCCGCAGGCCCATCGCCGCGTTCTGCTCGATGAGCAGCACCGACGTCCCCTGGGCGTGGATCTGGGTGATGATGTCGCCGATCTGCTCGACCAGCTGCGGCGCGAGCCCCAGCGAGGGCTCGTCGAGCAGCAGCAGCTTGGGCGCGGTCATCAGCGCCCGGCCCATGGCGAGCATCTGCTGCTCACCGCCGGACAGCAGGCCGCCGCGCTGGCTGCGGCGGCGGGCGAGCACCGGGAACAGCTCCAGCACCCGGTCGTGCGCCTGCTGGCGGGCCCGGGCGTCGCGGACGGTGTAGCCGCCGGCCTGCAGGTTCTCCTCGACGGTGAGGTCGCGGAAGATGCGCCGCCCCTCGGGCACCTGCACGAGCCCGGCGCGCACGGCCCACGAGGCGTCGCGGCGGGCGAGGTCGTCGCCGTCGAAGCGGATCCGGCCGCCGGTCACCGCGCCGCCGACGCTGGCCAGGGACCGGGACACCGCGCGGAGCAGGGTCGTCTTGCCGGCGCCGTTGCTGCCCAGCACGGCGACGACGGAGCCGGCGTCGACGTGCAGCGAGACGCCGCGCAGCGCCTGGACGGCGCCGCCGTAGCTGACGGCGAGGTCGTCGACCGTCAGGAGGGGATCGGGCACGAGGGCCTCTCTGCGATGGGGTCGGGGGCGGGCGGGCACGGCGGTGCCCCGGCCCGGGCGGGCGCCCGGGCCGGGGCAGCGGGCGTCAGCCGCCGAAGGTGTAGCTCTTCGCGCTGGGGCCCTCGAGGGTGGCCTCCATGCGCAGGCCGCCGGGGGCCTGGGCGTCGGGGCGGAGCAGGTAGATCGACCGCGTCGCCGGCTGGCCCTCCTTGCTGTAGTCCAGCGGCGCCGAGATGATGCCCTTGGTGTCGAGGTCCTTGGTCTTCTTGATCCCGGCCACGATGCCCGCGGGCGTGAGGTCGCCGTCCTTGCAGGCGTTGTCCATCGCGGTCTTCAGCAGCAGCGCCTCGGCCGAGCCGGCCGGGATCTCCCAGCCCTTGGGCTTGTCGGGCGCGGCCGCCTCGTGCAGCGCGGCGGCCTCCTTCACGCCCGGCTCGTCACCGCTGTAGGGCGCGATGCTGGACAGGAAGTAGAAGTTCTTCAGGATCGCCGGGCCGGACGGGCCCTGCAGCAGCGACGGCGCGTAGGTGGGCGAGTTGCCCAGCAGCGGGACGTCGAGCCCCTGGGACACCAGGACGCCGGCGAGCGAGGCCAGCTGCGCGGGCGCCGCACCGAGGATCACCGCCGAGACGCCGGCCTGCTTCAGCGCCGAGGCCTGGGCGGACAGGTCGGTGTCCCGCGGGGTGATCTGCTGGGGAACGATCTCCAGGCCGCGCTGCTTGGCCGCGTACTCGGCGCCGGCCAGCGAGTCCCCGCCGAGGTCGCCCTCGTAGTAGACGACGCCGACCTTGTCGCCCTTCTTCAGGCCCAGCTCGTCGACGAGGTAGTCGATGCCGTTGGCGCTCTCGATGCTGTAGGTCGAGCCGGGGATCTGCGCGTTCGGGTACTTCAGCGCGACGCTCGACCAGCCCATGCCGCCGACGTAGAGGTCGTCCTCCTGGGCCAGCGGCAGCAGGGCCGCGACCACGGGCGAGCCGAGCACCTGCTGCAGCGCCGCGACGTTCGGCGCCATGCTCCGGTACAGCGCGACCGCCCGCTGCGGGTCGTACTGGTGGTCCTGCACCTGCACCTTCACGTCGCGGCCGCAGACCCCGCCGTCCTTGTTGACCTGGTCCCAGTAGGCCTGGATCTGGGTGACGTGCAGCGGCGCGCTCACCGCGAACGGGCCGGAGAGGTCGGTGAGGATGCCGACGTTGATGGTGTCGTCGGTGACGCCGTTGCCGGTGCGGACGTCGTCCGCACCCCCACCGCTGCCGCTGCTCGATTCCGGCGCCTGGGTGCTGCAGGCCGCCAGCAGGGCGGCGCAGCCGGCGACGGCCAGCGCGGTCCTGGTCCGGTGCTTCATGGCGAGCTCCTTGTCGTCGATGACAGAAGGTCCCGAGAGGAGGCGGGAAGGGGTTGTGAGCCTGGTCACGCGCAACGTAGAAGTAGCTGTGACGAGCGTCAAGACTCTGTCCATCGTCGTGGCACATCCGTGACCGCGAGCAGTTCCGGCAGGCGGGAGGAGGCAGCGTGACCGCAGGTCCCGACCTCGAGCAGGCCCCGGCCGGCCACGCCTCCGCCGGGCACCGGCCGCAGGCGCTCCTGCTGTCGTTCCTGGGCGGGCTGGTGGAGGGCCGCGACCTCCCGCCGGTGCCGGCCGCGGTGCTGCTCCGGCTGCTCGGCAGCCTGGGCGTGGCCGAGGCGGCGGCCCGCGCCACGCTGAGCCGGATGTCCCGCAAGGGCCTGCTGGCGCGGACGCCGACCGGCCGGACCGTCGCCTACACGCTGACCCCGGCCGCCGAGACGCTGCTGGCGAAGGCCGGGGCGCGGGTCAACGCCGGGACGCCGTTCGACCACCCCGGCGGGGAGTGGACGCTGCTCAGCTACTCGATGCCGGAGAGCCGCCGGGACCTGCGGCACCAGCTGCGTGCCGCGCTCACCTGGGCCGGGTTCGGCGGGGTGCGCGACGGGCTGTGGATCGCGCCCGGGACGGTGGACGTCGCCGCCGTGTTCGCCGACGCCGGGCTGACCGAGGTGGCCGGCCTGGCCGAGTGGTTCCTGGCCGCACCGCTGCCCGGGGTGGACATGGCGGCGCTGGTGCACCGCGCCTGGCCGGTCGACCGGATCCGCGAGCAGCACGAGGCGTTCATCCGCCGCTGGGCGGCCGGCCCCGGGGAGGCCGACGCGCTCAGCCAGATGACCCTGCTGGGCGCCGACTGGCTGCAGGTGCTGCGGGCCGATCCGGGGCTCCCGGCGGCGCACCTGCCCGCGGACTGGCCGGCGACCCGCAGCACGGCCGCCTACCAGCGCTGCGCGGCCGCCCTGCTGCCCGCCGCCCGGCGCCAGCTCGACGCGGAGCTCGGCTAGGGACGTGCTGGCACGGCCCGCTCGCAGGGGCCCGCCGCGAGCCTGCGAGCGGTGGGGGCGAGGGGGTCCTCCTAGTAGTCGTGGACGACGTTCTGCAGCGGCTCACCGGCGAGCACCCGGCGCAGCTGGTCGGTGACCGCCGCGGTCGCCCGCTCCTGGGTGGCCGGCACCGCGCCGCCCACGTGCGGGGTGATGAGGACGCCCGGCGCCGACCAGAGCGGGTGGCCCTCCGGCAGCGGCTCGGGCTCGGTCACGTCCAGCGCGGCCCGCAGCCGGCCCGACTGCAGCTCGGCCACCAGCGCGTCGGTGTCCACGACCACCCCGCGGGCGGCGTTCACCAGCAGCGCGTCGTCCTTCATCGCGGCCAGGAACGCGGCGTCGACCAGGCCGGTGGTCTCCGGGGTGACCGGCAGGATGAGCACCACCACGTCGGCGTGCGGCAGCAGCGCGGGCAGCTCGTCGGTGCCGTGCACGCCGTCCCGCGCGGTGCGGGCGACCCAGGTGAGCTCGCAGCCGAACCCGCCGAGCATCCGGCCGATGGCCTGCCCGATGTCCCCGGCACCCACCACGAGCACCCGCGCGCCGGCCAGGCTGTGCTCGGTCCGCGGCGACCAGCGGCCGGCGTCCTGCTCGCGGACGAAGTACGGGATGCCCCGCTGCGCCGCCAGCAGCGCGGTCACGGCCCACTCCGCGGTGGCCGGCGTGTGCGCGCCGCGGGCGTTGCACAGCGTCACCCGCTCGGGCAGCTTGCCGACGTACTGCTCGGCGCCGGCGCTGAGCAGCTGCACCAGCCGGAGCTCGGGCAGCGCGTCGAACAGCCCGTCGGCCGGCGGGCCCGCGGGCACCAGCACCTGGGCCCCGGTGGCGTCGCCGGAGGGCAGGCCGGTCTCCCGGTCCAGGCGGTGCGCGCGGACCCGGGGCGACAGCGCCTCGACCGCCGCGGCGATGGCCCGGGAGGGCACCAGCACGGAGAGCGTGTCGTCGGGGCCGAGCGGGAGCACGGGGGCGGGGGTTGCGTCGGGCACGGCTCCCGACCCTAGGGCGCGCGGCCCCCGTACTGTGGTCGGGGTGGGACGTCGGGCCGCGGCACAGCGTCCGCACCGCCGTGCGCGCCGGGCGGCGCTCGCGGCGCTGGTGCCGGTCGCGGCGCTGGTGACCGCGTGCGGGGGCGGCTACTCCCCCGCCGGCCCGTTCCGCGACGTCCCGCAGGGCCAGCCGCCGCAGGTGGCGCCCCCGGCGCCCAGCGCGCCGGCGCCGGTGCCGACCCAGCCGTCGACGCCGGGCTCCGAGCAGGAGCAGGGCGACGACGACCCGAACGTGCTGGCCACCGACCTCGAGGTGCCGACCGGCATCGCGGTGCTCCCCGACGGCACCGCGATCGTCGGCGAGCGCGACACCGGCCGGCTGCTGCAGGTGTTCCCCGACCGCTCCCCGGCCCGGGTGCTCATGACCGTGCCCGGGATCGACACCGCGGGCGACGGCGGCCTGCTCGGGCTGGCCGTCTCGCCCACCTACGTCGAGGACCGGCTGGTCTACGCCTACATCTCCACCGCCACCGACAACCGGGTGGTCCGCTTCCCGGTCGGCGGCACCCCGAACCCGGTGTTCACCGGCATCCCGCGCGGCGAGGTGGGCAACGGCGGCGGGCTGCTGTTCGGCCCCGGCGGCACGCTGTACATCGGCACCGGCGACACCGGCGACGCGGCGCTGGCCGCCGACCCCGCGTCGCTCGCCGGCAAGGTGCTGGCCGTCGACGCGTTCGGCACCCCCGCCGGGCCGTCGCCGGTGTTCACCCGCGGGCACTCCGACGTCACCGGGCTCTGCGTCGGCGCGAGCAACCAGGTGTACGCCAGCGACGCGGTCCGCTCGGGACCCGACGAGCTCGACGCGCTCACCAGCGGCCGCGACTACTCCCCCGGCGGCACCCGCCCGCTCGTCGAGCTGGCCGATGCCGAGGCCGGGCTCGGCGGCTGCGCGGTCGGCGGCCCGTCGGTGTTCCTCGGCGCGCTGGACGGCAAACGGGTCACCGCCGTCGAGCTCGACCCGCAGGGAGCGCCGGACGGCGACCCGACGTCGCTGGTGGCCGACCGCTACGGCCGGCTGCGCAGCGTCGCCGTCGACCAGGCCGGGGCGCTGTGGATCACCACCTCGAACCGCGACGGCATCGGGACGCCCCTCGAGCGCGACGACAAGGTGCTGCGGATCCTGCCCCCGAACGCGGGCTCCGGCTCACCGTTGTGACCGGGCCTCGGCGGCCCGCTTGAGGGAGTCGAGCCAGCCCGCCAGCGAGGCGTCGAGCATCTGCTGCGCCATCTGGGGGTTCGCCGACACCAGGCCGCCGCTGAACGACTCGTTCGTCACCACGTGCGTGCCCGCGGGGGTCTCCTCGAACAGCCATTCGTGGATGCCCGTGATGCCGTTCGCCGTGCCGCCCCACAGCACCCGCGCGCGGTCGGTGAGCGCGTAGACGGTGGAGGTCACCCGGAGCCCGGAGCTGCTCCAGGCGAACGACGTCCCGCGTTCCAGCGGGCCCTCGAGGTGGGCCTCGGTGATGTCGGTCTGCCAGCCGGGCCAGGCGTTGACGTCGGTGTGCAGGCTCCACACGACGTCCAGCGGCGCCGCGACGTCGATCTCGTGGTGCGCCAGCACCGGCGCCTGGTGGTCGATGGACGACGGCTCGCTCATGCGGCACGCTCCCCTGCGCTCGGGTGGTCCGCTCAATCTGGCACGGCCGGCGCTGCAGCGGCGTCCCCGCGGGCACGGGTGAACCGGTGGACGACGTGGTCGCGGGGGTCGACCGGGTTGTCGGGCACCAGCTCGCCGACGGCGTACCGGGTCGCCCCGGCCCGCTCCAGCGCCCGCCAGGACCGCTCGTTGCCCAGCGCCACCGGCACCAGCACGTCCTGCGCGTCCGGGTGGTCGGCGAACCCGCGGGCGACGGCGGCGGCGATCATCGCCGTCCCGAGCCCGCGGCCCCGGGCGCCGGGCTCGCCGACCAGGTAGTCGATGCTCAACGCGCCGTCGGGCACCGGGCACACGGTGGCCAGCTCGGCGGTGTACCCCGGCTCGTCGGCGAAGCGGTACACCTGCACCAGCCCGAACGGCTCGCCGTCCCGCACCCCCAGGTACACCCGGGTCGGGTCGGTGCCGTCGATGCTCGGGCCGAACTGCGCCTCGACCGCCGCCGGCGACGGGTCGTCGTGCCACCACCGGGCCACCAGGGGCTCGGCCAGCCAGCGCGAGACGAGCGGGAGGTCGGCCCGGGTGAGCGGGCGGAGTTCGACCGGCGGCAGCGCCACGGGCCCACGGTAGGGGCCCGCGGCGCCGCCGGGTCAGCTGCCGAGCACGCGCTCCTCGAGCATCCGCTTCACGGTGCCGGCGTCGGCCTTGCCCCGGGTGGTCTTCATGACCGCCCCGACCAGGGCGCCCAGGGCCTGCACCTTGCCGCCGCGGACCTTCTCCACGACGTCGGGCGCCCCGGCGATCGCCGCGTCGACGGCGGCGACCAGCTCGTCGGACTCGCCCAGCACGGCCAGCCCGCGGACCTCGACCACCTTCGCCGGGTCGCCCTCACCGGCCAGCACGCCGTCCAGGACTTGCCGGGCCAGCTTGTCGTTGATCGTGCCGGCGGTGACGAGCCCGGCCAGCTCGGCGACCTGCGCCGGGGTGATGGCGAGCTCGGTCAGCTCGGCGCCCGACTCGTTGGCGCGGCGGGCGAGGTCACCCAGCCACCACTTGCGGGCGTCGGCGGGGGTGGCACCCGCGGCGACGGTCTGCTCGACCAGGCCGAGGGCGCCGGCGTTGGCCAGCCACTGCATCTCGGTGGCCGAGATGCCCCACTCCTCGGTCAGCCGCACCCGGCGGGCGGCGGGCAGCTCGGGCAGCCCGGCGCGCAGCTCCTCCACCCAGTCGGCGTCGGGCGCGAGCGGCACCAGGTCGGGCTCGGGGAAGTACCGGTAGTCGGTCGCCTCCTCCTTGCTGCGACCGGGGGCGGTCGACCCGGTGTCCTCGTGGAAGTGCCGGGTCTCCTGCAGGATCCGCGTGCCCTCGTCGAGGAGGGCGGCCTGCCGGCGCATCTCGTACCGGACGGCGCGCTCCACCGACCGCAGCGAGTTGACGTTCTTGGTCTCGGTGCGGGTGCCCCACTCGAGGCTGCCGACCGGCATCAGCGAGGTGTTGACGTCGCTGCGCAGGTTGCCCTGCTCCATCCGCACCTCGGAGACCCCCAGCGCGAGCAGGATCTCCCGCAGCTCGGTGACGTACGCGCGGGCGACCTCGGGGGCCTTCGCGCCGGTGCCCGGGATGGGCCGGGTGACGATCTCCACCAGCGGGATGCCGGCGCGGTTGTAGTCGACCAGCGAGTGGTCGGCGCCCTGGATGCGCCCGGTCGAGCCACCGACGTGCAGGTTCTTGCCGGTGTCCTCCTCCAGGTGCACCCGCTCGATCTCCACGCGGTAGGTCTCGCCGTCGACCTCGACGTCCAGGTGCCCGGCGGTGCACAGCGGCTCGTCGTACTGGCTGGTCTGGAAGCCCTTGGGGATGTCCGGGTAGAAGTAGTTCTTCCGGGCGAAGCGGCACCAGCTGGCGATCCGGCAGCCCAGCGCGAGGCCGATCCGGATGGTCGCCTCGATCGCGGCGGCGTTGGCCACCGGCAGCGAGCCGGGCA
The DNA here is from genome assembly GCF_040659695.1 of Modestobacter sp. NPDC049651. Classification (NCBI taxonomy): domain Bacteria; kingdom Bacillati; phylum Actinomycetota; class Actinomycetes; order Geodermatophilales; family Geodermatophilaceae; genus Modestobacter; species Modestobacter sp. NPDC049651. The sequence continues at coordinate 396,676 of NZ_JBFAOG010000002.1, read as the reverse complement.
GGCCGAGGCAGACCGGGCAGGTCTGGGTGTTCGGCTCGGCGCCGAAGGTCGTCGAGCAGCCGCAGAACATCTTCGAGGCGGTGCCCAGCTCGACGTGCGTCTCCAGGCCGATGACCGGCTCGTAGCGGGAGACCACGTCGTCGAAGTCGACGAGCCGGTCCCCGGTCGTCATGGTCACTTCTTCTCCTCAGGGGTGGTGCGGCCCGCGGACGGGGCGGCGGGCCGGGTGAACCAGGCGCCCGCGCCGGTCACCAGGCCGAGCACGATGAACGCGGCGAAGTACGGCCGGTCGGTGGTCACCCAGAGCACGGCGCCCAGGACGACGACGAACGCAGCGAGGGCCAGCGTGGCCTTGGTGATGCCGTTCACGCCGTCGCCCGCTTCGGGAGCTCGTCGAGCAGCCGGTGCCCGCGGGCGTTGTCCTGCGCGGCCTCCAGCGCGGCGGCGACCCGGTAGCAGCGGTCGTCGGCGAGCGCCGGCGCCATCACCTGCAGGCCGACCGGCAGCCCGTCGGACAGGCCGACCGGCACCGAGGTGGCCGGCACCCCCGCGAGGCTGGCCGGCAGCGTGCAGAGGTCGGCGGCGTACATCGCGATCGGGTCGTCGACGCGGGCGCCCAGCGGGAACGCCACGCTCGGCGTGGTCGGGCTGACCAGCACGTCGAGGTGCTCGAACGCGGCGGTGAAGTCGCGGGTGATGAGCGTGCGGACCTTCTGCGCCTGCCCGTAGTAGGCGTCGTAGTAGCCCGAGCTCAGCGCGTAGGTGCCGAGGATGATCCGGCGCTTCACCTCGGGGCCGAAGCCGGCCTCCCGGGTCAGCGCCATGACGTCGTCGAGGTCGCGGCTGCCGTCGTCGCCGACCCGCAGACCGAACCGGACGCCGTCGTAGCGGGCCAGGTTGCTCGACGCCTCGCTCGGGGCGATCAGGTAGTACGCCGGCAGCGCCAGGCTGAACGACGGGCAGGAGACCTCGGTGACCTCGGCGCCGAGCTTGGTGAGCAGCTCGACGGCCTCGGTGAACCGGTCGAGCACGCCGCGCTCGTAGCCGTCGGTGTGGCCGTCGCCGCCGAGCTCCCGGACGACGCCGACCTTCACGCCGCGCAGGTCGCCGGACGCGCCGGCCCGGGCGGCGTCGGCCAGCCGCGGCAGCGGGCCGCTGATGCTGGTCGAGTCGCGCGGGTCGTGGCCGCCGATGACCTCGTGCATGATCGCCGAGTCCAGCACCGTGCGGGTCATCGGACCGGCCTGGTCGAGGCTGGAGCTGAACGCGATGAGCCCGTAGCGGGAGACCGAGCCGTAGGTGGGCTTGTGCCCGACCAGGCCGGTGACGGCGGCCGGCTGGCGGATCGAGCCACCGGTGTCGGTGCCGATGGCCCACGGCGCGAGGAAGCCCGCGACCGCGGCCGAGGAGCCACCCGACGATCCGCCGGGGATGCGGTCGAGGTCCCACGGGTTGCGGGTGGGGCCGTAGGCGGAGTTCTCGGTGGAGGACCCCATGGCGAACTCGTCCATGTTGGTCTTGCCGAGCAGCACGGTGCCGGCGTCGGCCAGCCGCGAGGCGATCGTCGCGGTGAACGGCGGCCGCCAGCCCTCGAGGATCTTCGAGCCGCTGGTGGTGGGCACGCCCTCGGTGACCACGAGGTCCTTCAGCGCCACCGGCACACCGGCCAGCGGGCCGAGCTCGGCGCCGGAGGCGCGGGCCTCGTCGACGGCGGCGGCCTGCGCGAGCGCGGCCTCGTCCTCGACGTGCAGGTAGCAGTGCAGGGCGCCGTCCTCGGCCGCGATGCGGTCCAGGTGGGCCCGGGTCACGTCGACGGCGCTGACCTCCCCGGCGGTGAGCAGCCGGGACAGCTCGGCGACGTCCTTGGTGGTCAGGTCGCTCACTCGGTGCCTCCGGCGTGGTTCCGCGTCTCGGTCCGCTCCTCGGTCGCTGGCGCTCCCTGCGATGCTCCCGCGGCTGTCATCACGCCCCCTCCCCCAGGATGCGCGGCACGCGGAACCGGTCGTCCTCGGCGGCGGGCGCGGCGGCCAGCACGGCCTCGCGCGGCAGGCTCGGGACGACCTCGTCGGGGCGCAGGACGTTGGTCAGCGGGACGGCGTGCGACATCGGCGGGACGTCGTCGGTCGCGGCCTCCTGCACACGGGCCACCGAGTTGAGCACCACGTCGAGCTGGCCGGCGAAGAGGTCGAGCTCCTCCTCGGTCACCGCCAGCCGAGCCAGGCGCGCGAGGTGCGCGACGTCCTCCCGGGAGATGCTGCTCATGCTGCCGTGGGACCCCATCCGTCGTCGATCGTCAGTGCGCCTGGAACGGCGGGTCAACTGTACGTGGGCGGCCTCCGGCCGGGCGCCGGCCGGGACGCCGGGCGGGCTTGGCCGGGGGGCAGGTCATGCGGGAAGCTGCCCGGGAACCCGGATCGACGCCGATCGCACGGGACGGTCACCACTCGATCGACACCCCGATCGACAGCTCTGCGGAACCGGGGGGGAACCGTGTCCCATCTCCTGCGCCTGGTCGTGCCCGACCGGCCGGGCATCCTGGGCGCCGTCGCGACGGCGCTCGGCGACGCCGGGATCGACATCGTGTCGGTCGACGTGCTCGAGCGCGGCGGCGGCGTCGCCGTCGACGACATCGTGGTCGACCTGCCCGCCGACCGGGTCGCCGACAGCCTGATCACCGCGGCCACCTCCGTCCCGGGGGTGGAGGTGGAGTCGCTGCGGCCGTTCTCCGGCCCCATGGACACCCACCGCGAGCTGGACCTGCTGGAGGCGCTGGCGCCCGGCGGGGCGACCGCGAAGGTGCTGGCCGCGGAGCTGCCCCGGGTGTTCCGCAGCGGCTGGGCGGCGGTGCTGACCGGTGCGGACGGCGACCTGCGGGTGCTCGCGGCGTCGGACGCCGCGCCCGCGCTGGAGGCGGTGCCGATGCCGTGGCTGCCGCTCACCTCGCCGCGGCTGCTGCCCAGCGACGACGCGTGGGTGCCGGAGCGGTGGCAGGACCTGGCCGTGGAGATGATGGCCGCGCCGCTGGGTGACGACGGCACGGCAGTGCTGCTCGGCCGCTCCGGCGGGCCTGCGTTCCGGCGCTCGGAGCTGCTGCGGCTGGCGCACCTGACCGGCCTGGCCGCGACCGTCGCCCGGCTGCCCGCCGACGGCTGACCCGCCCGGTCAGCCCTCCTCGGCGGGCGCCGTCCCGTCGCCGATGGTGGCGACCGCGCGGGCGGCGTCCGGGCCCTGCTCGAGCAGCACGGTGAAGCCGTCGTCGTCCAGGACCGGGGCCTTGACCTGGACGGCCTTGTCGTACTTGCTGCCCGGGTCGGCACCGACCACGACGAAGCCGGTCTTCTTCGACACCCCGCCGGTGACCTTGCCGCCACGCTCCTGGATGGCGGCGATGGCCTGGTCGCGGCTGAAGTCGCGCAGCGAGCCGGTGACCACGACGGTCACGCCGGTGAGCGGGCCGGGGCCGGCGTCGGTGCCCTCGTCGGCCATCCGCACGCCGGCGGCCCGCCACTTCTCCACCACGTCGCGGTGCCAGTCGACGGCGAACCAGTCGCGCACCGCGGTGGCGATGGTCGGCCCGACGCCCTCGGCCGCGGCGAGCTCCTCCTCCCCCGCCTCCATGAGCCGGTCGATCGAGCGGAACTCGCGGGCCAGCGCCTGGGCGGCGGTGGGGCCGACGTGCCGGATCGACAGCGCGACGAGCACCCGCCACAGCGGGACGTCCTTGCGGGTCTGCAGGTTGGCGAGCAGCTTGCGGCCGTTGGCGGAGAGCTCGCCGTCCTTGCGGGTGAAGAACGGCGCCTCGCGCAGCTTCTCCTCGTCGAGGAAGAACACGTCGCCCTCGTCGGTGAGCAGGTTGCTCTGCAGCAGGGCGATCGCCGCCTCGTAGCCGAGCACCTCGATGTCGAAGGCGCCGCGGCCGGCGACGTGGAAGACCCGCTCCCGCAGCTGGGCGGGGCAGGACCGGGCGTTCGGGCAGCGGATGTCGGCGTCGCCCTCCTTCTCCGGGCGCAGCTCGGTGCCGCACTCGGGGCAGTGCGTGGGGAAGACGAACTCCCGCTCGTCGCCCGTGCGCGCGGCGGTGACCGGGCCGAGCACCTCGGGGATGACGTCGCCGGCCTTGCGGATGACCACGGTGTCGCCGATGAGCACGCCCTTGCGCTTGACCTCGCTGGCGTTGTGCAGGGTGGCCAGGCCCACGGTCGAGCCGGCGACCTTCACCGGCTCCATGTACGCGAACGGGGTGACCCGGCCGGTGCGCCCGACGTTGACCCGGATGTCGAGGAGCTTGGTGGTGGCCTCCTCCGGCGGGTACTTGAAGGCGATCGCCCAGCGCGGGGCGCGGCTGGTGCTGCCGAGCCGGCGCTGCAGCGCGACCTGGTCGACCTTGACGACCACGCCGTCGATCTCGTGCTCGACCGAGTGCCGCTGCTCGCGGTACCGCTCGATGTAGGCCCACACCGCCTCGAGGTCACCGACCACCTCGTAGCGGGCGCTGGTCGGCAGCCCCCACTCCTGCAGCTTCGCGTAGGCCTCCGACTGGGTCGCCGGCTCGAAGCCGCGGCGGGCGCCGATGCCGTGCACGACCATGCTCAGCGGCCGCTTCGCGGTCTCCCGGGCGTCCTTCTGCCGCAGCGAGCCGGCCGCGGCGTTGCGCGGGTTGGCGAAGGGCGCCTTGCCGGACTCGACGAGGGCGGCGTTGAGCTCGGCGAACGCGGCGACCGGGAAGTAGACCTCGCCGCGGACCTCCAGGAACTCGGGGACGTCGCCGTCCTCGTAGCTGCCGGTGAGCTGCTGCGGGACGACGGCCAGGGTGCGGACGTTCGCGGTGACGTCCTCCCCGGTGACGCCGTCCCCGCGGGTGGCGGCGCCGACCAGCCGGCCGCGCTCGTAGACCAGGTCGATGGCCAGGCCGTCGACCTTCAGCTCGCACAGCCAGCTGACCCCGGCGCCGGCGTCGCGGGCCACGCGGTCGGCCCACGAGGACAGCTCGTCGGAGGAGAAGACGTTGTCCAGGCTCTGCATCCGCTCGGGGTGCGTGACCGGGGCGAAGGTGGCGCCGAAGCCGCCGTTGACCTTCTGGCTCGGCGAGTCGGGGGTGACCAGCGCCGGGTGCGCGGCCTCGATCGCCTTGAGCTCGCCCATGAGCTCGTCGTACTGGCCGTCGCTGACCAGCGGCGCGTCCTGCACGTAGTACGCGAAGGCGTACCGGTCCAGCTCCTCGGAGAGGTCGCGGTGCCGGGTGCGGGCGTCGTCGGGGACCTCGGTGAGGTCCTCGCGCTCCACCCCGGCCGCGACCTGCGGCTGGTCGGGTCCGTCGACCGCGTCCAGCTCCACGACGTCGTCCTGCGTGCTCACGGACTGACCGTATCCGCCGGGTACGACGGGAAACGGCGCACCCGGCACCGTCACCGGATCGAGCGGCGACCACGACCGGCGGGGCGGCGGGCTACTCGGGCAGGAGGAACTTCGCCGCCTCGCGGACGTGGCCCATCGCCCGGCGCGCGTAGCCCGGCGTCGCGCCGGCCAGCCCGCACGACGGGGTGAGCGTGACCCGCTCGTGCAGCTCGTCGGCGGCGAACCCGAGCTCGCGCCAGAACGCCTGCACCCGGCTCGCGGTCGCCTTCGGTGCGGGCAGCGCCGCGTCGGTGCCCGGGACGACGCCGAGCAGCAGGTGGGCGCCGTCCTCGACGACGGTGCCGACGGCGTCGAGGTCCTGGACCAGGCCGAGGTCGAACGACAGCGCGGCCGCGCCCGCCGTCCGGAACAGCTCCAGCGGCGCCCGCTGCGCGCAGCAGTGCAGGACGACCGGCTGCCCGATCCGGTCGACCAGCGCGGTGAGCTCCTCCTCCACCGTGCTCGCCTCGACCGCCGGCAGCTTGCCGAACCCGCTGGCGGTGGGCAGCGCACCCCGGAGGACGGCGGGCACCGACGGCTCGTCGAGCTGGACGACGACCCGCGCGCCGGGCACCCGCCCGGTGACCTCCGCGACGTGCCGGCCGATCCCCTCGGCCAGCGACTGGGCCAGGTCGCGGCGCGCACCCGGGTCGATGACCGCCCGGTCGCCGCGGGTCCGCTCCAGCCCCGCGGCCAGCGTCCAGACGCCGGCGGCCTGCACCTTGAAGGGGCCGGTGTAGCGGTCGGCGACGTCGTGGAGCGCGTCGAGGTCGCGGGCCAGCGTCTCCCGGGCCCGGCGCAGGTCGGCGCCGCCGCGGTCGACCAGCCGCCAGCCGGCCGGCGTGAGGTCGACGGCGATGTCGACGAGGAGGGCCGCGGTGCGGCCGATCAGGTCGGCGCCCGCACCCCGGCCCGGCAGTTCGGGCAGGTGCGGGAAGTCGGGCAGCTCACCGGTGACGGTGCGCAGCGCCTCGACCGGGTCGTCGCCGGGCAGCGAGCCGACCCCGGTGGCCGGCCCCCAGGGTGCGGGGGCCGGCTCCGGGGTCAGGTCGTCCGCGGGGTCCGGGAGGACCAGCCCGCGGTCGTCGGGCAGGTCATTCGGGGAGGCCACGCCGCCGACGGTAGCCCGCGGCGGTCAGCACGACGCCGGCCGCCACCAGGACGCCACCGGCGCCGAGCAGCTGCGCCGCCGGGACCCCGGTGTGCGCCAGCCGGTCGCCGTCCCAGCCGCCCGCGACCCGGGCCGCGACGGGTGCTGCGGCAGGCGCGGGGCCGGCGACCGGGACGACGCCCTGCACCGGGGCCGCGGCGTCCGGCTGGCCGGCGCCACCACCGGTCTGGTCGCCACCGCCGGTCTGGCCACCACCGCCGGAGCCGCCGGCGGACGGGTTGCAGGTGCCGGTGCCCGAGCCGTCGTCGTCCCAGCTGTTGGCCGGGTCGAGGGAGACGGCCCGGTCCAGCGCCGGCGGGCTCACCGGGGAGTGGGCCCGGACGTAGTCGTCGAACGCGTCGACGTCGTTGGCGCCGGTGACCACCGCGGCGCCGCTGGGCCGCCCGCTGACGAAGGCGGCGAAGCTGTCGCCGCCGGCGATCAGGAACGAGTTGGCGGCGACCCGGTAGGTCGCGGCGAGGTCGAGCGGCTGACCGCCGATGCGCACCGACGCCGGGTCGACCCGGTCACCGACCGCACGGCGGGCGTCGAACTCGTAGGTCAGCCCGGCCACCGACAGGTGCAGCATCGCGTTCGAGCCGCTGCGGGTGGCCCACTGCTGCTCGAGCACCTGCTCGATGCCCGCCCCGGTGAGGTCGACGGTGTTCACGGTGTTGCTGAACGGCTGCACCGCGAAGGTCTCCGCGAAGGTGACGTTGCCGTCCGGGTCGGCCGGCCCGCTGGAGGCGCAGTTGATGTCCGCGCGGAGCCCGCCGGGGTTCATGAAGGCGACGTCGACGTCGTCGCCGCCGAGGCTCGGGACGCTCCGGGCGTAGGCCAGCTGCGCGTCGGCGACCAGGTTGCCCAGACCCGACTCGGCGTCGCGGACCGCCGTCCCACCGCGGTAGGCCCGGTCGAGGTCGGCGGTCTGCGAGCCGACGCCGACGCTGCCCTCCTCGGCCGCGCGACCGTCCCAGTAGTCGACGACCGCCTGCACGGCGGGGTCGGGCGCGGTCCGCAGCACCGGCACGTTGGTCGCCGTGGACAGCGCCCGGTCGACGTCGCCGTCCGCCCCGAGGGTGAGCCGGACGTCGGTGAGCGCCTTGCCGTAGAAGCCGGCCTGGGTGACCAGCCGCGGCTGGCCGGCCGGGTCGGGGAGCGTGCAGTCGTAGGGCACGTGCGTGTGCGCGCTGACGATCGCGTCGACCTCCGCGTCGATGGCGGCGTTGATCGCCAGGATCGGCGAGTCCGGCGCCAGCCCGCAGGAGGTGAGGCCGTTGCCGGCCTCCTGCGTGCCGCCCTCGTGGATCATCACCACGATCGCCTCGGCGCCGGCCGCCTCCACCGCGGGCACGTAGCGGTTGACCGCCGCCGCCTCGTCGCCGAAGGTCAGGCCGGCGACGCCGTCCGGGCTGACGATGTTCGGGGTGTCGTCGGTGACGACGCCGATCAGGCCGATCCTGTTGCCCGCGGCGTCGGTGACCACCTCGTAGGGCGGCAGCACCGGCTCGCCGGACGCGGTGTCGACGACGTTGGCCGCCAGGTACGGGAAGTCCGCGCCGGCGAAGGGGTGACCGGTGCTGTCGGTGAAGCAGCCGTCGTCCTCCGCGGTGACGCCCTGGCACGCCGTCACGGCGCCGCCGTGGGCGGCCTCGTACGCGTCGGTGGCGCCCGAGATCCGCTTCAGCTCGTCGATGCCGCGGTCGAACTCGTGGTTGCCGACCGAGGAGAAGTCCAGGCCGAGGGCGTTGAGCACCTCGATGGTCGGCTCGTCCTTGAACACGCTGGAGTTGAACGGCGAGGCGCTCACCAGGTCGCCCGCGCCGACGAAGAACGAGCTCTCCGCCGGGCCGCCGAAGTCCGTGCGCAGCCCGGCCAGCGTGGTGGCGATGTTCGCGGCACCGCCGACGGTCTGGCTCACGTCGTCGGCGGTGCCGTAGGCGCCGTCGGGACCGGGATCGGTGATCAGCGTGCCGTCACCGCCGCTCTGCGGGCTGATCCGGCCGTGGAAGTCGTTCATGGTGACCAGCTGGACGACGTCGCCTGCCGCCGCCGCGGCGACCGGCGCCTCGGCGGCCGCGGGCTCGGCGACCTCGGGCGCGGGCTCGGCGGCGGCCGCCGGTGCACCGTCGGTCGCGGGCGCCGGTGCGGACTCGGCAGCCGGGACGTCAGCGGCCGGGGCCTCTGCAGCCGGGCCGTCCGCGGCCGGCTGGTCCGCCGGCACCGCCCCGGCGTCCGGCTGCGCGACCGCGGGCGCCGGCGCGGCGTCGTCGGCCAGTGCGGCGGTGGGCAGCCCCAGGACGGCGGACGACGCCACCACCAGTGCTGCGAGTGACAGGCGCGTTCGGCGCACGGGGCCTCCAGGGACGGCGTCGGCGGGTCGGACCGCTCCCGAGGGGAACCGGTCCGTCACGGCACGCTAACGCTTCCCTGGGCGATGCCCAAGTGCCGGATGTGACCGGCCGCCACCCGTTCACCGCACCGCAACCGGGCGGCGGGCGCCACCGGGGCGCGCGCCGGCGACCGACGCCTCCCCTGGCGTCGCTCAGACCGGGAGCGTCTCCCGCACGCGGTCCCGCGCGGCGCGGACCGCGGCCTGGCCGAGCACCAGGTCGCCCCGCTCGGCGTCCGGCAGGTACAGCACCGCCGACTGACCGGGGGCGACCCCGCGCTGCCGCAGGTCAAGCTCGATCCGCAGCCCGCCGGCACCGTCGGCCGTCACCGTGCACGGCACCGGGGTCCCGTGGGCGCGCAGCTGCACCTCCGCCCGCAGCGGCAGGTCCGGCACCGGGCCGGTCCAGCTCGCCGGGCCGGTGAGCACCTCGTCGACCTCCGCCTGCTCGGCGGTCCCGACCGTCACCGTGCGGGACACCGGCTCGATGCCCAGCACGTAGCGGGGCCGCTGGTCGCCCGCGGTCACCCCGAGCCCGCGACGCTGGCCCACGGTGAACCCGTAGGCACCGGAGTGCGTGCCCAGCGTCTGCCCGGTCGCGGCGTCGACCACCGGGCCGGGCTGCTCGCCCAGCCGCCGGGCCAGGAAGCCGCGGGTGTCGCCGTCGGAGACGAAGCAGATGTCGTGCGAGTCGGGCTTGGTGGCGACGGCGTACCCGCGCTCCGCGGCGATCGCCCGCACCCGGTCCTTGGTCATCCCGCCGAGCGGGAACACCGCCCCGGCCAGCTGCGCCCGGGTGAGGACGCCGAGCACGTACGACTGGTCCTTCGCCGCGTCCACCGAGCGGCGCAGCTCGCCCTCGGCCAGCCGCGCGTGGTGGCCGGTGACCACGGCGTCGAAGTCCAGCGCCCGCGCCCGGTCCAGCACGGCGGAGAACTTGATCTTCTCGTTGCAGCGCAGGCACGGGTTCGGCGTCCGGCCGGCGGCGTACTCGGCGACGAACGGCTCGACGACGTCCTCGCGGAACCGGTCGGCCAGGTCCCAGACGTAGAACGGGATGCCGAGGGCGTCGGCGACCCGGCGGGCGTCGTGCGCGTCCTCGACGCTGCAGCAGCCGCGCGCGCCGCTGCGCAGGGTCTGCCGGTCCGGCGACAGCGCCAGGTGCACGCCGGTGACGTCGTGCCCGGCCTCCACCGCCAGCGCGGCGGCCACGGCCGAGTCCACGCCCCCGCTCATCGCGGCGATGACCCTCATGCTGCTCCCACCGTTCGGCTCCGCGCTCGCTCCGCTCCTCGCTCGCTGGCGCTCGCTGCGATGCTCACTCGCTGTCGCCTCACCCGCGCCCCGCCCGGCGGGCGCGCTCGACGACCGGCGCGATGACCGCGAGCAGCGCGTCGACGTCGGCGTCGGTGGAGGTGTGGCCCAGGCTGAACCGCAGCGAGCTGCGCGCCCGGGCCGCGTCGGCGCCGGTGGCCAGCAGCACGTGGCTGGGCCGCGCGACGCCGGCGCTGCACGCCGAGCCGGTCGAGCACTCGATGCCGCGCGCGTCCAGCAGCATGAGCAGCGCGTCACCCTCGGCGCCGGGGAACGACAGGTGGGCGTTGCCCGGCAGCCGGCCGGGGGTCCCGTCGGGCAGCACGTCGTCCAGCGCGGGTCCGTTGAGCTGCACGTCGGGCACCTGCTCGACCACCCCGGCGACCAGCCGGTCGCGCAGCGCCGCCACCCGGGCGGTCCGCGCCGCGCGGTCGCCGACGGCGGCCTCGGTGGCCGCGGCCAGCCCGACGATCGCCGCCACGTCCAGCGTGCCGGAGCGGACGTCGCGCTCCTGGCCGCCGCCGTGCAGCAGCGGGGTGCACTCGGCGTCCCGGCGCAGCAGCAGCGCCCCGGCGCCCACCGGGCCGCCGAGCTTGTGGCCGGTCATGGTCAGCGCGTCGGCGCCGCAGGCGGCGAAGTCCAGCGGCAGCTGGCCCACGGCCTGCACCGCGTCGGTGTGGAACGGCACGCCGACCGCGTGCGCGGCCGCGGCGAGCGCCGCGACGTCGCTGACCGCGCCGATCTCGTTGTTCGCCCACATCACGCTGGCGACCGCGACGTCGGTGCCGTCGCCGAGCGCCTCGGCCAGCGCCTCGGGGGTGACCCGGCCGCTGGGCTCGACGCGCAGCCAGGTGACCTCGGCGTCCTCGTGCTTCTCCAGCCACTCGACGCTGTCGAGCACCGCGTGGTGCTCGGCCGGGCTCACCACGACCCGGCGGCGCCGGGCGTCGGCGGTCCGGCGGGCCCAGAAGAGCCCCTTGACGGCGAGGTTGTCGCCCTCGGTCCCGCCCCCGGTGAACAGCACCTCCGACGGGCGGGCGCCCACCGCGGCGGCGATCCGCTCGCGGGACTGCTCGGCGACCCGGCGGGCCTCCCGGCCGCTGGCGTGCAGCGACGAGGCGTTGCCGACGCGGCCGAGCTGCTCGGTCATCGCGGCCAGCGCCGCGGGCAGCAGCGGCGTGGTCGCCGCGTGGTCGAGGTAGGTCATGGCCTTCCCAGCGTAGGCGCCGGTCCGGGGCGGCACCGACGCGCTCCCGCCCAGTGGAGCGGTCCGGGCACGCGACGGGCGCCGGGCCTCCGCGGAGGACCGGCGCCCGGGACGCGCTGCTACCTGCGGGCGGTGATCTGCTCGGTCGCCGCCGGGACGACGGTGTTCAGGTCGCCCACCACGCCGAAGTCGGCGAGCTCGAAGATCGGCGCCTCCGGGTCCTTGTTCACCGCGACGATCGTCTTCGAGGTCTGCATGCCGGCCCGGTGCTGGATGGCGCCGGAGATGCCCACCGCGATGTACAGCTGCGGCGAGACGGTCTTGCCGGTCTGCCCCACCTGGAACGAGTGCGGGTAGAAGCCGGAGTCGACCGCGGCGCGGGACGCGCCGACGGCGGCACCGAGGGAGTCGGCCAGCGCCTCGATGAGCGAGAAGTTCTCCGCGCTGGCGACGCCGCGGCCGCCGGAGACGACGATCGACGCCTCGGTGAGCTCGGGCCGGTTGCTCTTCTGCTCCACCACGCGGTCGACCACCCGGGTGGCCTTCGCGGCGTCGGTGAGCGCGACGGCCACCGTCTCCTCGGCCGCGGCGGCCGGGGCCGGCTGCGGGGTGACCGAGTTGCCGCGCACCGTGTAGATCGGCGTGCCGGTGGTGACCTTCGAGTGCACGATCGTCGCGCCCGCGAAGACCACCTGGGTGGCGGTGCCGTCGGCCTCGATCGCGGTGACGTCGGTGAGGAAGCCGCTGCCGGTCTTGACCGCCAGGCGCGCGGCGACCTCCTTGCCCTCCGGGGAGGACGGGATCACGACGGCGGCCGGCGACGCGGAGCCGACCAGCTGCGCGAGCACCTCGGCCTTGGGGGCGACGAGGTAGTCGTCGACCTCCGGGGACTCCGCGACGTAGACCTTCGCCGCGCCGTACTCGGCGAGCGCGTCCTTCACGGCCGCAGCGGTGCCGGGGGCGCCGACGACGACGGCCGAGGGCTCACCGAGCGCGCGGGCGGCGGTCAGGGCCTCCAGCGTCGTCTTGCGGACGCCGGGGCCGGCGGGGTTGAGCTCGACCAGGACCAGGACCTCTGCCATGACTTCTGTCTCCTCCTCGATCCTGCGCTCAGACGATCTTCTGCTCGGCGAGGTAGCCGACGAGCTTCTCGGCGCCGTCGCCCTCGTCGGCGACCTTCACGCCCTCGCCCTTCGGCGGGCGGCCGGCGAAGTCGACGACGGTGCTGCCGGCCGCGGCCAGGCCGACGGTCGACGGGTCGATGCCGAGGTCGGCCAGGGTCAGGGTCTGCACCGGCTTCTTCTTGGCGGCCATGATCCCCTTGAAGGACGGGTAGCGCGGCTCGTTGATCGTGTCCCAGGTGGACACGATCGCCGGCAGCTGGGCCTCCAGCAGCCAGTAGCCGCCGTCGGCCTGCCGCTCGACGCGCGCGGTGGTGCCCTCGACGGTCAGCTTGCGGGCACCGGACAGCTGCGGGAGCCCCAGCCGCTCGGCCAGCAGCGCCGGCATGACGCTCATCTGGCTGTCGGTGGCCTCGGCGCCGCAGAGCACCAGGTCGTACTGCAGCTGCTGCAGCGCCGCGGCGATGACCGCGCTGGTCTGCAGCGCGTCGGAGCCGTGCAGCGCCGGGTCGCTGACGTGCACGGCCTTGTCCGCACCCATCGACAGCGCCTTGCGGATGGCGTCGGTGGCGGAGTCCGGGCCGACGGTCAGCACCGTGACCTCGCCGCCCTGGGCCTCCTTGACCGTCAGCGCCTCCTCGATGGCGTACTCGTCCATCTCGTTGATGACGTTGTCGGCTGCGGCGCGGGCGACGGTGTTGTCCGACGGGTCCAGCGCGCGCTGACCGCCGGAGTCGGGGACCTGCTTGACCAGAACGACGATGTCCATCGTCAGACCAACCTCCGCGGAGTGGTTCGAGGGCTCGGGCGATCGGGTGCGCCCGCCTGCCGATCATCGAGGCTACCCACCAGTAACACCCGGGTGGGAGGGAGGGTGGAGCGGCGGCGTCAGCCGGCCGGGCGCCACTCCCCGGTGGCGGCGAAGTGCGTCAGCGTGGCGGTGTGCGGCGCGAGGTCGAGCCCCTGCGCGGCCAGCCAGTCGTCGGAGTAGTAGGTGTGGGCGTAGCGCTCCCCGCCGTCGCAGAGGAGGGTGACGACGCTGCCGGTGCGCCCGGCCGCCACCATCTCCGCGACCAGCTGGTAGGCGCCCCACAGGTTGGTGCCGGTCGAGCCGCCGGCCCGCCGTCCGGTGACCCGCTCCAGGTGCCGCATCGCGGCCAGCGAGGCCGCGTCGGGAACCCGCAGCATGCGGTCGACGATGGTCGGCACGAACGACGGCTCGACCCGGGGCCGCCCGATCCCCTCGATCCGCCCGGGCCGGCCGGTCACGTGGGCGGGGTCGTCGTCGGCCCAGCCGCCGAAGAACGCCGAGTTCTCCGGGTCGACGACGGCCAGCCGGGTGGGGTGCCGCCGGTAGCGGAGGAACCGGCCGATCGTGGCGCTGGTGCCACCGGTGCCGGCGCCCACGACGATCCACTCCGGCACCGGGTGGCGCTCCAGCGCGAGCTGCTCGAACACCGACTCGGCGATGTTGTTGTTGCCCCGCCAGTCGGTGGCCCGCTCGGCGTGGGTGAACTGGTCCAGGTAGTGGCCGCCGCACTCGGCGGCCAGCCGCCGGGCCTCGGCGTACACGGTCGAGGGGTCGCTCACCAGGTGGCAGCGGCCGCCGTGGAACTCGATGAGCGCGATCTTCTCCGGGCTGGTCGAGGCGGGCATGACCGCGACGAACGGCAGGCCGAGCATCCGGGCGAAGTACGCCTCGCTGACCGCGGTCGACCCGCTCGAGGCCTCGACGACGGTGCTGCCCTCGACCAGCTGCCCCGAGCACAGCGCGTACAGGAACAGCGAGCGCGCGAGCCGGTGCTTGAGGCTGCCCGTCGGGTGGGTCGACTCGTCCTTGAGGTACAGGTCGACGCCCCACTCGGGCGGCAGCGGGTGCACCAGCAGGTGGGTGTCGGCGCTGCGCAGCGCGTCGGCCTCGACCAGCGCGACGGCCCGGTCCACCCAGGCGCGGCCGGCGAGGTCGGACCGGTCGACGTCGGACCGGCCGGTGTCGGTGGCCGTCATCGGCCGGTGAAGGTGGCCTTGCCCGGGCCGTTCTCCAGGAACGAGCGCATGCCGGTCCGCTGGTCCTCGGTGTCGAACAGCCCGGCGAACAGCCGGCTCTCCAGCTCCAGACCCGCGGCCAGCGGGCCGTCGAGCCCCTCGTCGATGGCCTGCTTCGCGGCGGCCAGCGCCAGCGGCGGGCCGGCGGCGAACTTCCGCGCCATGGCGACGGCGGTCGCGTAGACCTCGTCGTCCGGCACCACCGCGTCGGCCAGCCCCATCTCCAGCGCCTCCTCGGCGCTCACGTGCCGGCCGGTGAACACCAGGTCCTTGGCCTTGGCCGGACCCACCAGCCGGGCCAGCCGCTGGGTGCCCCCGGCGCCCGGGATGACCCCGAGCAGCACCTCCGGCTGGCCGACCTTCGCGCCGGCGCCCATCACCCGGAAGTCGGCGCACAGCGCGAGCTCGTAGCCGCCGCCCAGCGCGTAGCCGGTGATCGCGGCGATGACCGGCTTGGGGATCCTGGCCACCTGGGTGAACGACACCGTGAGCTCCCGGCCCCAGGCGACCATGCTCGCGCCGGTCAGCTGGGACATGGCCTTGATGTCGGCGCCGGCGGCGAACACCCGCTCACCGCCGTAGAGCACCACCGCCCGCACGTCGGCCCGCTCGGTCGCCTCCATCGCCGCGGTCCGCACCTCCCGGTGCAGCTGCTCGTCGATGGCGTTCATCTTCGGGCGGTCCAGCCGGATGGTGCCGACGCCGTCGGCGACCTCCAGGGTGACGAACTCCGGCGCTGCCATGCCTGCCTCCTGCTGGGGGTCCGACGTCCTCGTCCCCGGCACCCTATGGCCCGGCCCGGCTCAGGCGCGGCGGGCGCTGTAGCGGCCGGCGTCCCGGGAGACCGCCAGCGGCAGCCCGAACGTCTCCGACAGCAGCGGCGCGGTGAGCACGTCACCGACCGGGCCGGCCGCGAGCACCTGGCCACCGCGCAGCAGCAGGGCGTGCGTGTAGCCGGGCGGGATCTCCTCGACGTGGTGGGTGACCAGCACCTGCGCCGGCGCGTAGGCGTCGCGGGCGAGGTCCGAGAGGCGGGCGACCAGGTCCTCCCGGCCGCCGAGGTCGAGGCCCGCGCCGGGCTCGTCGAGCAGCAGCAGCTCCGGGTCGGTCATCAGGGCCCGGGCGATCTGGGCGCGCTTGCGCTCGCCCTCGCTCAGCGTGCCGAACGGCCGGTGCGCCATCGCGGCGACGCCCCACTGCTGCATGAGCATCGCGGCCCGGGTCAGGTCGTGGACGTCGTAGCGCTCCCGCCACCGGCCGACCACGGCGTACCCGGCGCTGACCACGACGTCGCCGACCCGCTCGGACGGCGTGATCCGCTGGGCCAGCGCCGCGCTGGTCAGCCCGATCCGCGGGCGCAGCTCGAACACGTCGACCGAGCCGAGCGTCTCGCCCAGCAGCGTCACCTCACCGCGGGTGGGGTGCATCTGCGCCGACGCCAGCTGCAGCAGCGTCGTCTTGCCCGCGCCGTTGGGCCCCAGCAGCACCCACCGCTCGTCGGCCCGCACGGTCCAGTCGACCCCGCGGAGCAGGTGCGCCTGCCCCCGGACGACGTCGACGCCACGGATCTCGACGACCGGCTCGTTCTGCACCCGCCCATCCAACCAACCCGGGGGTGCCGGCTGCCGCACCGACCCGCCCTGCCCGCCGCCCACCGACCCGCCGTCCCACCCGAACGCGCTCCGGTCGGGCACGATCCATGGCGTGAGCGCACCCCTTGCCCCCGAGCCCGCGCGCCTGCCCGGCCGGACCGCCGAGGTGTGGCCCGGCCGGCCCGCCCCGCTGGGCGCCCACTGGGACGGCACCGGCACCAACTTCGCCCTCTGGTCGGCCGGCGCGAGCGCGGTCGACTTGTGCCTGTTCGACGCCGACGGCACCGAGCACCGCCAGCGGCTGCAGGAGACGACGCACCAGGTGTGGCACGGCCGGCTCCCCGGCGTGGGCCCGGGGCAGCGCTACGGCTACCGGGTGCACGGCCCGTTCGACCCGTCGTCCGGCGCGCGGTACAACCCGGCCAAGCTGCTGCTGGACCCCTACACCCGGGCCGTGGACGGCGAGCTGGTGCTCTCCGACGCGCTGTTCGGCTCGGTGCCCGGCGACCCGTTCACCCCCGACCCCACCGACTCCGCCCCGTCGGTGCCGCGCGGGGTGGTCATCCACGACTCGTTCCCGTGGGAGGGCGACACCCGCCCGGACACCTCCTGGTCGGACACCGTCATCTACGAGGTGCACGTCAAGGGCGCGACGATGCAGCACCCCGACGTCCCGCCCGCGCTGCGCGGCACCTACGCGGGCCTCGCGCACCCGGCGTTCGTCGAGCACCTGGTCTCGCTGGGCGTCACCGCGGTCGAGCTGCTGCCGGTGCACCACTTCGTCAGCGAGCCGCACCTGCTCCGCCGCGGGCTGACCAACTACTGGGGCTACAACACGCTGGGCTACTTCGCCCCGCACGCCGCCTACAGCTCGGTCGGCTCGCGCGGCGGGCAGG
Organism: Modestobacter sp. NPDC049651; assembly: GCF_040659695.1. Lineage (NCBI taxonomy): Bacteria > Bacillati > Actinomycetota > Actinomycetes > Geodermatophilales > Geodermatophilaceae > Modestobacter > Modestobacter sp. NPDC049651. Next base: position 379,564 of record NZ_JBFAOG010000002.1, on the reverse strand, counting down.
TGACCGAGTTCAAGGCGATGGTCAAGGCGCTGCACGCCGCGGGCATCGAGGTGCTCCTCGACGTCGTCTACAACCACACCGCGGAGGGCGACCACACCGGGCCGACGCTGTCGTTCCGCGGCATCGACAACGGCGGGTACTACCGGCTCGGCGGCCACGGCACCGGCGAGGACCGGTCGCGGTACACCGACTACACCGGCTGCGGGAACACCCTCGACGTCCGCCGGCCGCCGGTGCTCGCGCTGCTGATGGACTCGCTGCGCTACTGGGTCACCGAGATGCACGTCGACGGCTTCCGGTTCGACCTGGCCTCCGCGCTGGCCCGCTCGATGCACGACGTCGACCGGCTGTCGGCGTTCTTCGACGTCGTCCACCAGGACCCGGTGGTCAGCGGGGTGAAGCTCATCGCCGAACCCTGGGACGTCGGCGAGGGCGGCTACCAGGTCGGCAACTTCCCGCCGCCGTGGACGGAGTGGAACGGCAAGTACCGGGACACCGTGCGCGACGTGTGGTCCGGCGCGAAGGTCGGCGTCCGGGACCTGGCCTACCGGCTCACCGGCTCCTCGGACCTCTACCGCTCCGACGGCCGCCGGCCGTTCGCCTCGGTCAACTTCGTCACCGCGCACGACGGGTTCACCCTGACCGACCTGGTCACCTACGAGCGCAAGCGCAACGAGGCCAACGGCGAGGACAACAGGGACGGCGAGAGCCACAACCGGAACTGGAACTGCGGCGTCGAGGGCCCCACCGACGACCCCGAGGTCACCGCGCTGCGCGCCCGGCAGGTGCGCAACCACCTGGCCACGCTGCTGCTGTCGACCGGCGTGCCGATGCTCACCGCCGGCGACGAGCTCGGCCGCACCCAGCAGGGCAACAACAACGCCTACTGCCAGGACTCCCCGCTGTCCTGGATCGACTGGGCGGCGATCGACGCCGACCTGTGGACGTTCGTCTCCCGGCTGGTCGAGCTGCGCCGGGGATCGCCGGTGCTGCGGCAGGAGGCGTTCTTCGAGGGCGGCGAGGTGCCCGGCACCGGGGGCACCCGCGACCTGGCCTGGTTCGCCCCGGACGGCGGCCAGCTCACCAGCGCCGACTGGTTCGACAACGGGCTGCAGACCCTGGGCATGTACCTCGACGGGCGCGGGCTGCGGCACCGCGACCAGCGGGGCCGCCCGGTGGTCGACGAGTCGTGGCTGATCTGGCTGCACGCCGGACCCGACCCGATCGAGGTGGCCCTGCCCGGCGCCCCGTGGGGCGACGCCTACGAGCTGGTCGTCTCGACCGAGTACCCGACCGGGGCCCCGCCGCGCCCGACCGCGGTCGCCCCCGGCCCGGTGGAGCTGCCCGGCCACAGCGTCTGGGCGCTGCGCGTGCTCCGCACCCCGGCGCCGGTGCCGCACGCCGAGCAGCCGCCGGCGGCGGACGGCGGACCGGCCAGCTCCCCGGTGGGCTGGCCCGGCTGACCGCCCCGCGACGACAGCGACCCCCGTGCCGGCCGGCACGGGGGTCGCTGTCGTCTGGTGGGTCGCTACTCGGCGGACTGCTCGAAGGTGATGACGGTCCAGCCGAGCAGCAGCCGGTCGCCGTCGGCGAGCGGGTGCGCCACGCCGGGCTCGAGCTGGGTCCACTCGGTGGCCTCGGGGCCGGCGACGTGGGTGCCGTTGAGCGAGCCCAGGTCGACCAGCGACACCTCGCGGCCGTGCCGCTGGATGGCGGCGTGCGCCGAGGAGAGCACGTTCTGGGTGTCCGCGATCGGCACCGGGCGGGCCGAGCCGCTGGTGACCAGCTCGTGGCCGTCGGGACGGCGGCCGAGCACCAGGTCCTCGTCGACGGTGACGACCATGCCGTCGTCGAACCGCAGCACCGGGGCCGCCGGCGGCTCCGGCCGCCAGAAGGCGGTCTGCTCGCCGACCTCGGCGATCGGGCCGGACGGCGTGCGGGCGGCGCCGAACCCGGCGTCGGAGCCGGCGCTGAACGACTCGGCGCGCGCCCAGCCACCGCTCGGCGGCGGGGTCGCGGCACCGGCGGACGCCGCGGCGGCCACCTGCAGCAGCGCACCCGCTCCGGGGACGGTGCCCTCGGTCAGGTCGAACGCGACGCCCGGGGGCATCGCGGCGGCGGGCTGGCCGGGGCCGACGTACAGCGTCTGGCCGAGCGCGAAGCCCGACGCCAGCGTGCAGCCGTCGGCCGAGGAGCCGGACACCGGGACGCCGTCGACGGCGGGCTGGCCCTTGCCGGACCAGAGGGCGACGGCCGAGCCGGAGCCCCCCACGGTGTCGGTCAGGACCAGGGCGAAGGAGGCGGGGCTGTCGGACAGCCGGGCCACCTGGCCGGCGACGGCGGCGAGCACCCGCTCGGCGCCCGGGCCGGACACACCCAGGCAGGCGTGGAGCGCGGCGACGAGGGCGGGTGAACCGGGGGCGTCCACCCACAGCAGGCCGCCGCCGCGGCGGGCGACGACAGAGTCTCCGGGGAGGACCTCACAGCGGTCGGGCATGTCGGCAAGCCTAGTGATGCCCGGCCGCATCCGGCGCCGCGCCCACCGCGTGCCACGCCGCGGACACGGCCAATTGCGCACGATCCGTCACAGCCGTCGCAGCAGACGCACGGGGATCGCCCGTCTGGACGACACTGCGCCCCGTCCCCGGCGGCCCTGCCCGGCCGCCGGGGGGCCGGGGGGCTAGGCCGTGACCACGACGCCGAGCTCCGCGGGGGCGGCGAGGTGCTCGGAGTGCGGGAGCACCCGGACCGTGTAGCCGAACGAGCCGGTGCGGGTCAGCGGCACGGTGGCGGTGAACCAGTGCCGGGAGCCCTCGCCCGTCTCGTGCCGCATCGGCAGCGTGGTGACCGCGTGCATCCCGTCGGCCTCGTCCACCCGGCCGTACGCCGCCTCGACGGTGACCTCGGCCGGCGTGAGCCCGGGCAGCTCCACCTCGGCGCGCAGGTCGATCCCGCCGCCGATCTCCGGGGTCTCCCCGACGCCGGTGGCCTCGACGTGCGCCACCCGCACCCCGGGCCAGTTCTCCAGCAGGTGCGCCCGCCAGGCGGCCTCGTCCCGCGCGGTCTGGTACCCGCCGGTGGCCATCTCGCGGGCGGCGCCGGCGGCCGGCACGTACAGCTGCTCGACGTAGTCGCGGACCATCCGGGTGGCCTGCACCTTCGGGCCGGTCTCGCGGAGCGCGTCGCGGATCATCTCCACCCACCGGCCGGGCACGCCGTCGTGGTCGCGCTCGTAGAACCGCGGCAGCACCTGCTCGTCGAGCAGCGTGTAGATGGCGTGCGCCTCGACGTCGTCGCGGCGGTCGTGGTCGGTGACGCCGTCGGCGGTCGGGATGGCCCACCCGTTCTGGCCGTCGAACCACTCGTCCCACCAGCCGTCGCGGATGGACAGGTTGAGCCCGCCGTTGAGGGCCGACTTCATGCCCGACGTCCCGCACGCCTCGAGCGGCCGCAGCGGGTTGTTCAGCCAGACGTCGCAACCCCAGTACAGGTAGCGGGCCATGCCGATGTCGTAGTTCGGCAGGAACGCGATCCGGTGCCGGATCTCCGGGTCGTCGGCGAACCGCACCATCTGCTGGATCAGCTGCTTGCCGCCGTCGTCCGCGGGGTGGCTCTTGCCGGCGATGACGAGCTGGAGCGGGCGGTCGGTGTCCAGCAGCAGCGCCTTGAGCCGCGCCGGGTCCTTGAGCATCAGGGTCAGCCGCTTGTAGGAGGGGACCCGGCGGGCGAAGCCGATGGTCAGCACGTCCGGGTCGAACGCGGTCGCCGTCCAGCCCAGCTCCGCGGGGGTGGCGCCGCGGGACAGCGCCGTCTCCCGCACCCGGCGGCGCACCTCGTCGACCAGCCGGGCCCGCAGCAGCCGCCGGGTCGCCCACAGCTCCCCGCTGGGGATCCGGTCGACGCCGTCGAAGTGCACGTCCTCGTGCAGCGTGACCGGGTCGCCCTGGCTGCTGCTCTGGGTGCCCAGCTCCAGCAGCTCCCGCGCGGTCCAGGTCGGCGCGTGCACGCCGTTGGTGATCGAGGAGATCGGCACCTCGTCGGCGTCGAAGCCCGGCCACAGCGCGCCGAACATGTCGCGGCTGACGTGCCCGTGCAGCTCGCTCACGCCGTTGGCGCGCTGCCCCAGCCGCAGGCCCATGTGCGCCATGTTGAACGTGCCGGGGTCCGGCTCCCGCCCCAGCGCCAGCAGCTGGTCCAGCGGGACGCCGAAGCCGGCGAAGTACCGCTCGATGAGCGCCCGGGGGAACCGGTCGATGCCCGCCGGCACGGGGGTGTGCGTGGTGAAGACGGTGCCGCCGCGCACCGCCTGCAGCGCCTCGGGGAACGAGAGCCCGTGCGACTCGGTGAGCTCCCGGATCCGCTCGACGCCCTGGAACCCGGCGTGGCCCTCGTTGGCGTGGAAGACCTCCGGCTGCGGGGTGCCGGTCAGCGAGCAGTACGCGCGCAGCGCCCGGACGCCGCCGATGCCCAGCAGCATCTCCTGGCGCAGCCGGTGGTCCTCGCCGCCGCCGTAGAGCCGGTCGGTGACCCCCCGCTCGGCGGCCTCGTTCTCCTCGATGTCGCTGTCGAGCAGCAGCAGCGAGACCCGGCCGACCTGGGCCCGCCAGACGTGCGCGTGCAGCGTGCGCCCCTCCGGCAGCGGCACGCTGATGACCACCGCGTTCCGGTCGCTGTCGCGCAGCAGCTTCAGCGGCAGGCCGTGCGGGTCCATCGCCGGGTAGTGCTCCAGCTGCCAGCCGTCGGGCGACAGGCTCTGGGAGAAGTACCCCGACCGGTAGAGCAGCCCCACGCCGATGAGCGGGACGCCGAGGTCGGAGGCGGCCTTGAGGTGGTCGCCGGCCAGGATGCCCAGCCCGCCGGAGTACTGCGGCAGCACCTCGGTGATGCCGAACTCGGCGGAGAAGTAGGCGATGCTGCGCGGCGCCTGCTCGCCCAGCGACTGGTACCAGTGCGGGGCGTCCAGGTAGTCCCGCAGGTCGTCGGTCAGCTGCTCCAGGCGGCGGAGGAAGCCGTCGTCGGCGGCCAGCGCGGCCAGCCGCTCGGCGGAGACCTCGCCCAGCACCTTGACCGGGTCGCCGCCGCAGGACTCCCACAGGTCGGGGTCCAGCGCCTCGAACAGGTCCCGTGTCTCGGGGTGCCACGACCAGCGCAGGTTCATGACCAGCGGGGCGAGCGGCCGGAGGGCCTCCGGGAGGGAGGCGCGGACGGTGAGTCTGCGGAGAGCGCGCACGGGCCGACACTATCGGCGACGGGGCCTCCCCACCGGGTCGGAAGGCACGCCGTCCGGCGCCCTGCGGGCGGGCCGCGGGAGGCGTCCGGCGCGTCGTCCCGGCGCCGCTGTCTCCCCCGCCCGGCTGAGTGCGGTGATCGCCGAAGTGCCCGGGGACCGGATGATCGCTAGCGTTCACCGTGATGACTGGCCGCGCTGACCTCCGTTTCGGCATCACCGATGTCGCACCCGTCGTGTCCTGCGGGGCGTTCTCGTCCCGCGCCGTGGTCGGCGAGCACGTGCCGATCACGGCCACCGTGTTCCGCGAGGGCCATGACGCCGTCGCCGCGAACGTCGTGCTCGTCCCCCCGGCAGCCCCCGGTTCGCTCGAGCCCGGCGAGGCCGACCCGGCCGCGCCGCTCGCGCGGCTGCGCAAGTACGGCCCGGAGCCCGACCGGTGGGCGACCACCGTCGTGCCCGACCGCGAGGGGCTGTGGACCTTCCGCGTCGAGGCCTGGGACGACCCGCTGTCGACCTGGCGCCACGACGTCGAGGTGAAGGTGGAGGCCGGCCAGGGCGCCGACGACCTCGCCAACGACCTCGAGAGCGGCGCCCGGCTCATGGAGGAGGTCGCCGCGCTGGCCCCCCAGGAGCACGAGGCGGACCTGCTCGCCGCCGCGGCCGCGCTGCGCGACACCTCGCTGGGGGTGCCCGCGCGCCTCGCGCCGGCGCTCGCCGCCGGGCTCGTCCCGGTGCTCGACGCGCACCCGGTGCGCCGGCTGGTGACCCCGTCGCAGACCGTCGAGCTGTGGGTCGACCGCCCCCGGGCGCTGTACGGCTCCTGGTACGAGTTCTTCCCGCGCTCGGAGGGCCCGGTCGTCGCCGGCACGCCCACCCACGGCACCTTCGCCCAGGCCGCCCACCGGCTGCCGGCGATCGCCGAGATGGGCTTCGACGTCGTCTACCTGCCGCCGATCCACCCGATCGGGCACACCAACCGCAAGGGCAAGAACAACACCCTGACCCCCGGGCCGGACGACGTCGGCTCGCCGTGGGCGATCGGGAGCGAGGACGGCGGCCACGACGCCGTCCACCCGGAGCTGGGCACGCTGCAGGACTTCCAGGACTTCGTCTGGCGGACCGGCGAGCTGGGCATGGAGGTGGCCCTCGACCTCGCGCTGCAGGCCACCCCCGACCACCCGTGGGTGCGCGAGCACCCCGAGTGGTTCACCACCAAGCCCGACGGCACGATCGCCTACGCGGAGAACCCGCCGAAGAAGTACCAGGACATCTACCCGCTCAACTTCGACAACGACCCCGAGGGCCTGTACGCCGAGGTGCTGCGGGTGGTGCGGCACTGGATGGCCGCCGGCGTGCGGATCTTCCGGGTCGACAACCCGCACACCAAGCCGCTGAACTTCTGGCACTGGCTGATCTGGGAGGTCAAGAAGACCGACCCGGACGTCCTGTTCCTCGCCGAGGCCTTCACCCGGCCGGCGATGATGCACCAGCTCGCCCGGCTCGGGTTCACCCAGAGCTACACCTACTTCACCTGGCGCACGGCGAAGTGGGAGCTGGAGGAGTACGGCCGCGAGCTGGCCGCCAACGCGCACTACATGCGACCGAACTTCTTCGTGAACACCCCGGACATCCTGCACGAGACGCTGCAGGTCGGCGGCCCGCCGATGTTCAAGATCCGGGCGGTGCTCGCCTCGATGATGAGCCCGACCTGGGGCGTCTACTCGGGGTACGAGCTGTTCGAGCACGTGGGGCTGCGGCCGGGCAGCGAGGAGTACCTCGACACCGAGAAGTTCCAGCTGCGCCCGCGCGACTGGGCCGGCGCCGAGGCCGGCGGCCGGACCCTCGCGCCGTACCTGCGCACGCTCAACGAGGTGCGCCGGGCGCACCCGGCGCTGCAGCAGCTGCGCACGCTGCGCTTCCACCACGTCGACAACGAGAACCTGCTCTGCTTCTCCAAGACCGACCCGGGGTCCGACGACTGCGTGCTGGTGGTGGTGTCGCTGAACAGCCACAACACCCAGATCGGCACCACGTCGCTGGACATGCCGGCGCTCGGGCTGGACTGGTCCGACCGGTTCTCGGTGACCGACGAGATCACCGGCGCCCACTACGAGTGGGGGCAGAACAACTACGTGGAGCTCGACCCGTACCGCGAGCCGGCCCACGTGTTCACCGTCCACCGCAGCCTGCCCGGCCCGGTCTCCCCCGCCTGAACGACGGCCTGCCCCGCCCCCGCCGCCCCACCGGGAGCGGCGGGGGCGGACCGGTCACCGCCCGCCCCCGCTCGATCGCAAGGACACCTCTCCATGACCCTCCCCGTCCCCTCCCAGTCGACCCCCGGCGAGGGTGAGCAGTCGACGCTGCCTGCGCCGGGCACCGACCCGGAGTGGTACAAGCGCGCCGTCTTCTACGAGGTGCTGGTGCGCGGCTTCGCCGACAGCAACGCCGACGGGATCGGCGACCTCCGCGGCATGATCGGCAAGCTGGACTACCTGCAGTGGCTCGGGGTCGACTGCCTCTGGCTGCCGCCGTTCTTCGCCTCCCCGCTGCGCGACGGCGGCTACGACGTCAGCGACTACACCGCGGTGCTGCCGGAGTTCGGTGACATCGAGGACTTCAAGGAGCTCGTCGAGGCCACCCACGCGCGGGGCATGCGGATCATCATCGACTTCGTCATGAACCACACCTCGGACCAGCACCCGTGGTTCCAGGCCAGCCGCAGCGACCCCGAGGGCCCCTATGGCGACTTCTACGTGTGGGCCGACGACGACTCCGGCTACTCCGACGCGCGGATCATCTTCGTCGACACCGAGTCCTCCAACTGGACGTTCGACCCGATCCGCAAGCAGTACTTCTGGCACCGGTTCTTCAGCCACCAGCCCGACCTGAACTTCGAGAACCCCGCCGTCCAGGACGCGATCATCGACGCGCTCCGGTTCTGGCTGGACCTGGGCATCGACGGGTTCCGGCTGGACGCCGTCCCCTACCTGTTCGAGGAGGAGGGGACCAACTGCGAGAACCTGCCCAAGACGCACGCCTTCCTCAAGAAGGTGCGCAAGGTCGTGGACGCCGAGTACCCGGACAAGGTGATGCTCTGCGAGGCCAACCAGTGGCCGGGCGACGTCGTCGAGTACTTCGGCGAGGACGGCGACGAGTGCCAGATGGCCTTCCACTTCCCGGTGATGCCGCGCCTGTTCATGGGCGTGCGGCGGGAGCAGCGGTTCCCGATCTCGGAGATCATGGCGCAGACGCCGGACATCCCGGCGAACTGCCAGTGGGGCATCTTCCTGCGCAACCACGACGAGCTGACCCTCGAGATGGTCACCGACGAGGAACGCGACTACATGTGGTCCGAGTACGCCAAGGACCCCCGCATGAAGGCCAACATCGGCATCCGGCGCCGGCTGGCGCCGCTGCTGGACAACGACATCGACACCCTCGAGCTGTTCAACGCGCTGCTGCTGTCGCTGCCGGGCTCGCCGGTCCTGTACTACGGCGACGAGATCGGCATGGGCGACAACATCTGGCTCGGTGACCGCGACGGCGTCCGGACCCCGATGCAGTGGACGCCGGACCGCAACGGCGGCTTCTCCACCGCCGACCCGCAGCGGATGCACCTGCCGCTGGTCGCCGACCCGGTCTACGGCTTCCAGGTCACCAACGTCGAGGCCCAGCTGCGCAACACGACGTCGCTGCTGCACTGGATCCGCACGATGATCCAGGTGCGCAAGGAGCACCCGACCTTCGGCCTGGGCAGCTTCACCGAGGTCGGCTCGCGCAACCCCACGGTGCTCTCGTTCGTCCGCGAGTTCGGCGACGACGTGGTGCTGTGCGTCAACAACCTGTCCCGGTTCCCGCAGCCGGTCGAGCTGGACCTGCGCCGGTTCGAGGGCTGGACGCCGGTCGAGCTGACCGGGCGGGTGCAGTTCCCGCAGATCGGCGTCCTGCCGTACATGCTCACCCTCGGCGGGCACGGCTTCTACTGGTTCGAGCTGTCCAAGCCGGCCACGCCGGAGACCGACGAGCCCGAGGACGCCTGGGAGACCCAGACCAGCAGCTCGGTCGCGCAGTCGCTGCTCAGCTCCGGGGTGGTGGGCGACGGCGGCGCCCCGGCCGGCAGCGGCGGCCTCGGCGCGCAGGCGTCGACGAGCACCACCGACCCCCACGGAGAGGCCTGAGATGACAGCCCTGACCGACATCCTCGCCGACTGGATCCCCGGCCAGCGCTGGTTCGGCGGCAAGGGCCGGGAGTGGGCGGAGGTGGCCGAGGAGGGCTTCTTCCTCGACCAGTCCGACCCGGTCCTGTCCGTGCACCGGGTGCGCATCACCTACACCGACGGGCAGACCGACACCTACCTGGTCCCGCTGTCGTGGCGCGACTCCCCCGCCGAGGAGCTGTCCTCGGCGTTCATCGGCGCCGTCCCGGGCGGGAACGGCGGCAGCAACTACGCCTACGACGCCATGCGCGACCGGGACGCCACCGTGCCGTGGCTGACCCACATGGTCGCCGCCTCGACCGTCGGCCCGATGCACTTCCACCCGGCCGGGGTCGCCTACATCCCCGAGGGCGTGCCCGGCGACATCGTCTCGACCGAGCAGAGCAACACCTCGCTGGTCTACGGCGAGGGCGCGATCCTCAAGCTGTTCCGCCGGCTCGAGCCCGGGCTCAACCCCGACGTCGAGATCCACGACGCGCTGCGCAGCACCGAGAACTCGCACATCGCGCCGCTGCTCGGGTACGTCGAGATCGACAACGCCGCGGGCGAGGAGCCCTCGACCGTCGCGATGCTGCAGACGTTCGTGCAGGGCGCCAGCGACGGGTGGCGGCTGGCCACCTCCAGCGTCCGCGACCTGTACGCCGAGGGCGACCTGCACGCCGACGAGGTGGGCGGCGACTTCGCCGGGGAGAGCGAGCGGCTGGGCGAGGCCACCGCGTCCGTGCACGCCGACCTCGCCCGGGTGCTGCCCACCGAGCAGGCCGACCGCGCCTGGTACGCCGCCGTCGCCGAGCAGATGACCGACCGGCTGGAGGCGGCGATCGGCGTGGTCGAGGAGCTGCGCGAGCACGCCGACGGGCTGCGCGCGCTGTACGCGGCGGTGGCCGGCACCCAGGAGCCCGTCGTCCGCCAGCGGGTGCACGGCGACCTGCACCTGGGCCAGGTGCTGCGCACCGCCACCGGCTGGATCGTGCTGGACTTCGAGGGCGAGCCGGCCCGCCCGCTGGCCGACCGCCGGCAGCTGGACACCCCGCTGCGCGACGTCGCCGGGATGCTCCGGTCGTTCGACTACGCGGCCCGGCACATGCTCGTCGAGTCCCCCGGCGACCCGCAGCGCGCCTACCGCGCTCAGGAGTGGGCCGACCGGAACCGCACGGCGTTCATCGCCGGCTACTCGGCCGCCGCGGGGGTCGAGCTGGACCCCCGGTCACCACTCGTCCGGGCGTTCGAGGCGGACAAGGCGGTGTACGAGTGCGTCTACGAGGCGCGGAACCGCCCGCACTGGCTCATGATCCCGTTGCAGTCGCTGTCGCGGCTGACGGCGCAGGACTGAGCGGCCGGCACCGAGCGGTCACGACCACGGACACACCCGAAGGACCCAGGACGGAGACCATGAGCATCGACGACGCTTCCACCCCGACGGGCGGAGAGCCCGCCGACAAGGCGGAGCTGTTGCGCCGGGTCGAGGAGAAGACCGAGGCCGTCCAGGCGGCGACGGCCGGCGACACCCCGCCGGCGAAGAAGGCGACCCGCAAGGCCGCCGCCAAGAAGACGGCCGCCGCAGGGACGACCGCGGAGAAGGCCGCCAAGGCGCCGGCCAGGCGGACGGCGAAGAAGGCCGCCGACACCACGGTCACCGCTGCCGACGCCGACGCCGACGGCACCATCGTCGAGGCCGCGGAGCCTGCGAGGAAGACCACCAGGCGGACGGCGAAGAAGGCCGCCGCCGAGGCCCCGGCCGCCGACGGCGCGCCCGCCCCGGCGAAGCGGACCCGCAAGGCCGCGGCGAAGAAGGTGACCGCCGCGCCGGTCGTCGCCCCCGCGCCGATCGCCGAGCCCGGTGACCCGACCGCGCCGTCGGCCCCGCAGCCGGAGCCGCCGTCGCCCGAGCCCGACCAGCCGAGCACCCCGCAGGTGCCCGAGGACGGCGGGCACGCGGGCACCGGGGGCGACTCCCCGGCGCAGACCGCCGGCGTCACCGCCGAGGACACCGTCGCCGGCGGCACGGACGACGCCCCGGCGTCGGCGTCCGCGCAGGAGACCCCCGCCGTCGTCGACGCGCCGGACACCGAGCCGGCCGCCACCGGCACCGCGGCGACCCCCGAGCCGGCCGCGCCGCAGGCCGAGGCGCCGTCCACCGACGACGTCGCGCCGCCGGTCGAGGACCTGCCGCCGGCGCCCGAGGTGGCCCCGGAGCCGGCCGCCGCCGAGCTGGTCGAGGCGCTGCCCGACGGCGAGCTGCCGGTCACCAACGCGGTGCCCGCCGAGGCCGTGCCGGCCAGCAGCGGGGTCGACGAGCAGCAGTTCGCAGCGGTCGTCGACGGCTGGTCCTACGACCCGCACGGCGTGCTCGGTGCCCACCGCCTCGACGAGGGCTGGGCGGTGCGCACGCTGCGCCCGGACGCCGTCTCGGTCACCGTCGTCGACGAGGACGGCGCGCGGTACGAGGCCCGGCAGGTCTTCCGCGGCGGCGTGCACGAGGCGCGGCTGCCGCAGCAGCCCGGCGACTACCGCATCGAGGTCGCCTACCCCGACGGCGAGGGCGGCACGAACACCTTCACCGTCGACGACCCCTACCGCTGGCTGCCCACCCTGGGCCAGCTCGACCAGCACCTCATCCGCGAGGGCCGGCACGAGCAGCTGTGGACCGTGCTCGGCGCGCACCTGCGCGGCTACGACACCCCGCAGGGCCGCGTCGAGGGCGTCTCCTTCGCGGTGTGGGCGCCCAACGCCCGCGGCGTGAAGGTCACCGGCGACTTCGACTACTGGGAGGCCCGCGCCTACCCGATGCGGTCGCTGGGCTCCTCCGGCGTCTGGGAGATCTTCGTCCCCGGCGTCCAGGAGGGCAGCCGCTACCGGTTCCACGTGCTGGGTGCCGACGGCGTGTGGCGGGTCAAGTCCGACCCGCTGGCGTTCGCCACCGAGGTCCCGCCGGCGAACGCCTCGGTGGTCACCTCCTCGCGCCACGAGTGGGACGACGAGCAGTGGATGACCGCGCGCGCGGCCGGCAACTGGCACGAGCGGCCGATGAGCATCTACGAGGTGCACCTCGGCTCGTGGCGGCAGGGCCTGACCTACCGCGAGCTGGCCGACGAGCTGGTCGAGTACGCGAGCAGCGCCGGGTTCACCCACCTGGAGTTCCTGCCGGTCGCCGAGCACCCGTTCGGCGGCTCGTGGGGCTACCAGGTGACGTCGTACTACGCGCCGACCTCGCGGTTCGGCCACCCCGACGACCTGCGCTACCTCATCGACCGGGCGCACCAGGCGGGCCTGGGCATCATCGTCGACTGGGTGCCGGCGCACTTCCCGAAGGACGACTGGGCGCTCGGCCGCTTCGACGGGACCGCGCTGTACGAGCACGGCGACCCGCGGCGCGGTGAGCAGCTGGACTGGGGCACCTACGTCTTCGACTTCGGCCGCAGCGAGGTGCGCAACTTCCTGGTCGCGAACGCGCTGTTCTGGGCCAAGGAGTTCCACGTCGACGGCATCCGGGTCGACGCGGTCGCCTCGATGCTCTACCTGGACTACTCGCGCGGCGAGGGCCAGTGGACGCCGAACGAGTTCGGTGGGCGCGAGAACCTGGACGCGGTGAAGTTCCTGCAGGAGATGAACGCGACCGTCTACCGCGAGGTGCCGGGCGTGATCACGATCGCCGAGGAGTCGACCGCGTGGCCGGGGGTCACCCGGCCCACCTACGTCGGCGGCCTCGGGTTCGGCTTCAAGTGGAACATGGGCTGGATGCACGACTCGCTGGACTACATGTCCCGGCCGCCGGTGTACCGCAGCTACCACCACAACCAGCTCACCTTCTCGCTGGTCTACGCGTACTCCGAGAACTACGTGCTGCCGATCAGCCACGACGAGGTCGTGTACGGCAAGGGCTCGCTGCTCCGGAAGATGCCCGGCGACCGGTGGCAGCAGCTGGCCAACCTGCGCGCCTACCTCGCCTACATGTGGGCGCACCCGGGCAAGCAGCTGGTGTTCATGGGCTCGGAGTTCGGTCAGCTGTCGGAGTGGGCGGAGAGCCGCTCGCTGGACTGGTGGCACCTCGACGACCCGGCGCACCGCGGCGTCCTGGAGCTGGTCACCGACCTCAACCGGGTCTACCGGGAGACCGAGGCGCTGTACTCCCTCGACGTCGACGCGGCCGGCTTCCAGTGGATCGACGCCAACGACGCGGTCGGCAACACGCTGACCTTCCTGCGGTACGGCAAGGACGGCCAGGTGCTCGCCTGCGTGGCGAACTTCTCCGGCGAGCCGCACCGCGAGTACCGGATCGGGCTGCCCAGGGGCGGTCGCTGGCGCGAGGTCGTCAACACCGACGCCGAGCAGTACGGCGGCTCCGGGGTGGGCAACCTGGGCGGCGTCGAGGCGGTCGCGGAGAGCTGGCACGGCCAGCCCTGGTCGGCCACCGTCACCGCTCCCCCGCTGGGCACCGTCTGGTTCGTGCACGAGGGCCCCGAGCCCGCACTGCCGGCCGACGCCGCGCAGCAGGCCGCCGCCGAGGCGTCCGGGGACGCGGAGTCGCGGGGCGGCAGCGACGAGCCGGTGCCGGCCCCGGCCGACGCCGACCGGGCCCTGGAGGGCTGACCACCGGCCGGGGCGGGAGGGCAGGCACCTCCCGCCCCGGCACCCGGAGCGATCGATCGGGAGCGCGATGACGCCGCAACGACGCACCGCGTCCGGGGACCGCCGCCCGCCGGCGCGGGCGGCCCTGCGTGCCCTGGTGGGCGCGCTCGTCGCCGTGCTGGTGCTGTCCGGCTGCGGCGCCCGGCTGGTCCGCGGCGAGGCGAGCCCCAAGCAGGCGCCGGTCAGCGACGTTGCACCGCAGGACCTCCCGATCGTCGGGGCCGCCGACGACGACGTCGACCGGATCGCCCGCAACGCGCTCGTCGACCTGAACACCTACTGGGCCCATCAGTTCCCGGAGGTCTACCGCCGGCAGTTCACCCCGCTGGCCGGCGGCTACTTCTCCGTCGACCCGGCCGACCTGGACCCGGCCGCCTACCCGGGCGGGGAGATCGGCTGCGGCCAGGAGCCGTCGGCGGTGGAGGACAACGCCTTCTACTGCTCGGCCGACGAGGGCACCCGCAACGGCGACGCGATCCAGTACGACCGGTCGTTCCTCCGCGAGCTCGCCGGCAGCAGCGGCCGGTTCGTGCAGTTCATCCCCGCGCTGGTGATGGCGCACGAGTTCGGCCACGCCGTCCAGGGCCGGGTCGGCTACCCCCGCCCGCCGTACTCGATCGCCATCGAGACGCAGGCCGACTGCTTCGCCGGGGCCTGGACGAAGTGGGTCGCGCTCGGCCAGGCGCAGCACAGCAGCATCCGGCCCGCGGAGCTCGACGAGGTGCTGCGCGGGTACCTGCTGCTGCGCGACCCGGTGGGCACCGGCGCCGGGGCGCAGGAGGCCCACGGCTCGTACTTCGACCGGGTGTCGGCGTTCCAGGAGGGCTTCGACGACGGGCCCACCGCGTGCCGCGACGACTTCGGTGAGCAGCGCCAGTACACCCAGGCCCGGTTCAGCGACCAGGACCTGCTCAGCAACGGCGACGCCAGCTACCGCGTCACCGTGGGCACGTTCGTGCCGGAGGCGCTGCCGGAGTTCTGGACCGGCGCCTTCACCGCGCTCGGCCGGGGGGCCTTCCAGCGCCCGGACGTGGCGCCCTTCAGCCGGCGGGCGCCCGCCTGCGCCGCCGACCGGGGCGAGGACCTCGTCTACTGCGAGGACGGCGACCGCGTGGGCTACGACGAGACCGACCTCGTGCGCCCGCTGTACGAGGACGTCGGCGACTACGCGGTGCTGACCGCGGTCGCCGTCCCGTACGCGCTGGCCGCCCGCGAGCAGCTGGGCCTGTCGACCGGCGACCGGGACGCCGTGCGCTCGGCGGTCTGCCTGGCCGGCGCGTTCACCCAGGCGGTGCTGGCCGGCCGCAGCCAGGTCATCTCCATCTCCCCCGGCGACGTCGACGAGAGCGTCCGGTTCCTGCTGGAGTACGGCACCCAGCCCGAGGTGCTCGGCGACGCCGGGCTGACCGGGTTCCAGCTGGTCGACGTCTTCCGCGGCGGGGTGTTCGAGGGCCTGCCCGCCTGCGACGTCGACGCCTGACCCCCGGCAGCGTCGATCAGGTTCCCTGATCAACAGGCGTCCCCCCGCACCAACGTCGGCGCAGGGGGACGCGTTCTGATCAGGTCACCTGATCAACGCTGGGCCCGTCAGAACAGGGCGGTCATCAGGGCGCGGCGGGCGGGGCCGACCCGGGGGTCGTCGTCACCGACGATGCCGAACAGCTCGACCAGGTGCTGGCGGGCCTGGTCGCGGTCCTCACCGCTGGTGCGCCGGACGACCGCGAGCAGCCGCTCGAACGCGGCGTCGACCTCGCCGGTGCCGAGCAGGAAGTCGGCGGCGCGGGTCTGCGCGGCGACGTCCTCGGGGGCGGCGTCGGCCTTGGCGAGGGCGTCGGGCCCGGCCTCCTCCGCCCGCCGGAACAGCTGCACCTGGCGCAGCGCCAGGCCGGCGACCTCGTGGGTGGGCTCGGCGGCCAGGATCGCCTGGTAGGCGGCCTCGGCGGCGGCGAGGTCACCGCGGTCGAGCGCGGCCTCCGCCTCGTCCAGCCGCGGGTCGTCGGCCTCGACGAGCTCGTCGGGGGCGCCGGCACCGGGCACCGCCCCGCCGGTGGTGGCCGCGACCAGCTCGGTGACGAACTGCCGGGCCTGCTCCTCCGGGATGGCGCCGGTGAACTCGGCGACCAGCTGCCCCTGCCACACGGCCTTGACCGCGGGGATGCCCTGCACGCGCAGCCCCTGGGCCAGCGCCGGGTTGCTGTCGACGTCGACCTTCGCCAGCACCCACGCGCCACCGCCCTCGGCGGCCAGCCGCTCCAGCACCGGCGACAGCTGCTTGCACGGCCCGCACCACTCGGCCCACAGGTCCAGCACGACCGGCACCTGGAAGGAGCGGTCGAGCACCTCGGACTGGAAGGTCGCCTCGGTGACGTCGACGACCGCGCTGCCCGGCGCACCCGCGGGGGCGGCGGCGCTCGGCGGCGGGGCGGCCGCGGCGCGGGCCGCCGCCTCGTTGCGCGCCTGGACCGCGGCCAGGTCGACCGCGCCGGCGAGCGAGGCCGCCATCCGGGCCTGCTGCGCAGCGGCGCGGGGATCGGTACGAGCGGGACGGTTGGGCTGCATGACCTCGATCATCCCACCGGCGGCCCGGGAGCGTCGCCGCGCGGTCGGCGGTCCGCCACCGGCGAACAGCCGGGCTCAGAAGCGGGCGGGCTCGGTGTAGGTGCCCCACTCGGCGCGCAGGGCGTCGCAGATCTCCCCGAGGGTCGCCTCCGCGCGGACGGCCTCGAGCATCGCCGGCACCATGTTCTCGTTCGTCCGGGCCACCTCGACCATCCGGACGACGGCGGCCCGGGCGGCGGCGTCGTCGCGGGTGCGCCGTCGCTCCGCGAGCTCGGCCCGCTGGTCGCGCTCCACCTCGTGGCTGACCCGCAGGATCTCCAGCTGGTCGTCGCCCTCGACCGAGCCGGTCAGCGTGTTCACCCCGACGACCTTCTTGTCGCCCTTCTCCAGGGCCCGCTGGTAGACGAACGCGGCCTCGGCGATCTCCCCGGTGAACCAGCCGTCCTCGATGCCGCGCAGGATGCCGCTGGTCATCGACCCGTCGCTGCCCATCTCGCGGATCTGCGCGAAGACCCGCTCCGCCTCGGCCTCCAGGGCGTCGGTGAGCGCCTCGACGTACCAGGAGCCGCCGAGCGGGTCGGCCACGTTGCCGACGCCGGTCTCCTCCATGATCACCTGCTGGGTGCGCAGCGCGATCTGGGCGGCCTTGGCGCTGGGCAGCGCGAGCACCTCGTCCAGGGCGTTGGTGTGCAGCGAGTTGGTGCCGCCGAGCACCGCGGCCAGGGCCTCGACCGCCGTCCGGACGATGTTGTTGTCCGGCTGCTGCGCGGTGAGCGAGACACCGGCGGTCTGGGTGTGGAACCGCAGCTGCTGCGCCTTCTCGGTGCGCGCGCCGTAGACGTCGCGCAGCCAGCGCGCCCAGATGCGGCGGGCCGCGCGGAACTTGGCGATCTCCTCGAAGAAGTCGATGTGCGCGTCGAAGAAGAACGACAGCCCCGGCGCGAACACGTCGACGTCCAGGCCGCGGGCGAGCCCCAGCTCGACGTAGGCGAAGCCGTCGGCGAGCGTGTACGCCAGCTCCTGCGCGGCGGTCGAGCCGGCCTCGCGGATGTGGTAGCCGGAGACGCTGAGCGGCTTGTACGCCGGGATCTCCCGCGCGCAGTACTCCATCAGGTCGCCGATCAGGCGCAGGTGCGGCTCGGGCGCGAACAGCCACTCCTTCTGCGCGATGTACTCCTTGAAGATGTCGGTCTGCAGCGTGCCGTTGAGCTTCCCGAGGTCGGCACCCTGGCGCTCGGCGGCCACCAGGTACATGCAGAACACCGGGACGGCGGGGCCGCTGATCGTCATCGACGTGGTGGTGCCCTCGAGCGGGATGCCGTCGAAGAGCACGTCCATGTCGGCGGCCGAGTCGACGGCGACCCCGCAGTGCCCGACCTCGCCGAGCGCGCGCGGGTCGTCGGAGTCGCGGCCCATCAGCGTCGGCATGTCGAAGGCGACCGACAGCCCGCCGCCGCCGGCGGCCAGCAGCGACCGGAACCGCTCGTTGGTCTGCCGCGCGTTGCCGAAGCCGGCGAACTGGCGGATCGTCCACGCCCGGCCGCGGTAGCCGGTGGCGTGCAGGCCGCGGGTGAACGGGAACTCCCCCGGCCAGCCGATCCGCTCGAAGCCGGGGACGGCGGTCTCGTCGGCCGGCCCGTACGCGGGCTCCACGGTCAGCCCGGACAGCGTGGTGAAGTCGGCGTCCCGGACCTTCCCGGCGGCCTGCGCGGCGGCGAAGCGCTCTTCCCAGCGGCGACGGGCGGCGCTGCCCGCATCGGTGCCCATGCGCCGATGCTAGGAGGTCCTACTAGTTGCTGTCACCGCTCGCCGGGGTGTCGGCCGCGAGCTCGCTGCCGGCGACGTCGCCGGCGCCCAGCCGCACCCGCTTGAGCAGCTCGAACAGGGTGCCCAGCTCCGCGTCGGGCAGGTCGCCGAGGCCGAACTCCAGCGCGGTCAGCGCGGCGGTGGCCTGCTCGACGACGTCCCGGCCGGCGTCGGTGATGGCCGCCAGCACGCCGCGGCCGTCGGCCGGGTTGGGCCGGCGGGACACGTAGCCGGCGGCCACCAGGCGCTCGATCGCGTTGGTGACGCTGGTCGGGTGCACCATCAGCCGGCTGCCGATCACCTTCAGCGGCAGCTCGCCGCGGCGGGAGAAGGTGAGCAGCACCAGCACCTCGTAGCGGGCGAAGGTGAGCCGGTGCGGGCGCAGCACCTCGTCGAACCGGGCGAGCAGGATCTGCTGCACGCGGAACACCGACGTCGCCGCGCGCATCGCGGCCGCGGGGCCGAACCGCTGCTCCCACGTCTGCCCGGCCTTGTCGATCGGGTCGAACGGGAGCCCCAGGGGTCGGACCATGACCAGACAGGCTAGTTGGCCGCCCCGGGCACCCCACCGGGCGTCAGGCAGCCGGGGCCGGCTTCAGCCGCGGCGTCCGACGGATGCCGAAGACCTCGCGCAGCGCGACCTGCGCGGCGTTGTCGCCGCACTGGCCGTGCACCGCGGGCCCGGGCGGGGTGGCCGCCGAGGCGAGGAAGGTGCCGGTGATCGGGGTCTTGTACGTGTTCCAGCGCGGCACCGGGCGGGCCAGCATCTGCCGCAGCGACGCCTCGCCGTTGGAGATGTCCCCGCCGACGTCGTTGGGGTTCCAGTGCTCCATCTCGCCGGCGTGCATGGTGTGCCGCTCGACGATCGTGTCGCGGAAGCCGGGCGCGAACCGCTCGATCTGCGCCTCGATCGCCTCGGTCATGTCGACCGTCGAGCCGTGCGGCACGTGCACGTACGCCCAGAACACGTGCCCGCCCTCCGGCGCCCGGCTCGTGTCGACGACGGTCGGCTGGACGGCGAGCACGTAGGGCTTGTCGGCGAGCCGGCCGTGCGCCGGCGCCGCCTCCCCCGCGACCGTCTCCTCGATCGTGCCGGCCACGTGGATGGTGCCGGCCCGCCGGACGTCGGGGTTGGCCCACGGCACCGGCTCGGAGAGGATCCAGTCCATCTTGAACACGCCGGGCCCGTGGTGGTACCTGCGCACCCAGCGCCGGTAACCCTCGGGCAGCTGGTTGCCGGCCATCGCCACGAAGGCGCCGGGTGAGGTGTTGAGCAGCACCGCCGGGACGCCGGCGAACTCGCGCAGGTCGGTGACCTCGTGCCCGGTGACCACCTCGCCGCCCTGCTGCTCCAGGGCGGTCACCATCGCGTCGGCGAGCGCCTGCGAGCCGCCCTCGACCAGCGGCCAGCCCTGGTGGTGGGACAGCATGCCCAGGAACATGCCCAGCGCGGCGGTCAGCGCCCGGGACAGGTCGAGCATCCCGTGCGCCGCGGCGCCGGCGACCAGCGCCTTGGCGGTGTCGTCGGAGAAGTACCGGTTGGCCAGGGAGCTGACGTTCGGCAGCCCCTGCAGCCCGAAGCTGGCGATGGCCGGGGCACCCCGCAGCGGCAGCCGGCGGAACGCGGAGGTGAGGAAGAAGTCAGTGATGTCGTCCGCGTGCCGCAGCAGCGGGCCGAACAGCCGGCGGTAGGCCGCGGCGTCCCGGCCCAGGCCGTCGGCGGTGCGGTCCAGGTCGTGGAAGGACAGCGCCGCGCGGCCGCCGTCCAGCGGGTGGGCGAAGTTGATCTCCGGCTGCAGCAGCCGGACGCCGCGCGACGCGAGGTCGAACTCCCGGAAGAACGGCGCCGTGGCGGCCATGGGGTGCACCGTCGAGCAGACGTCGTGCTTGTAGCCCGGGCGCATCAGCTCCTCGGTGCGCAGCCCGCCACCGGCCTGCTCCCCGCGCTCCACCACCCGCACCGACAGCCCCGCGGCGGCCAGCCGCAGCGCGGCGGCCAGGCCGTTGGGTCCAGCTCCGACGACGACGGCGTCCGGGGTCCCGTTCACCCCGTCATCCTGCCCGCCCGCCCGAGCGGGTGCAGATCAGAGCTGCGCGACGAGCGCGTCGGCGGCGGTGTAGGGGTCGAGCTCGCCGGCGGCGACCTGGGCGGCCAGCGCCGCCAGCGCCGCGGACCCGCCGACGTCGCCCATCCGCTCCCGCAGGCCCGCCACCGCGATCGCCTCGACCTCGCGGGTGGCGCGCTCGAGCCGCCGGCGCTCCCGCTCGCCGGAGGAGGCCAGCCACGCGGCGTGCTCGTCGAGGCGGGCCACCAGCTCGTCGACGCCGTTGTCGCGGTCGCGCGCGGCGACGGTCTTCACGATCGGCGGCCGCCACGCGCCGGCCGCGCTGTGCCGGCCGCCCAGCGACAGCATCGAGCGCAGGTCGCGCACCGTCTGGTCGGCGCCGTCCCGGTCGGCCTTGTTCACGACGAAGACGTCGGCCACCTCGAGGATGCCCGCCTTCGCCGCCTGGACGCCGTCCCCCATCCCCGGCGCGAGCAGCACCAGCGTGGTGTCGGCCAGCGACGCGACCTCGAGCTCCGACTGCCCCACCCCGACGGTCTCGACCAGCACCACGTCGCAGCCGGCCGCGTCGAGCACCCGCAGCGCCTGCGGCGTCGCCCAGGCCAGCCCGCCGAGGTGCCCGCGGGAGGCCATCGAGCGGATGTAGACGCCGGGGTCGCCGGCGTGGTCCTGCATCCGCACCCGGTCGCCGAGCAGGGCGCCGCCGGAGAACGGGGACGACGGGTCGACCGCCAGCACCCCGACCCGCCGGCCGGCGGCGCGGAAGGCGCGGACCAGCGCGGTGGTGGTCGTCGACTTCCCCACGCCCGGTGGGCCGGTGAGGCCGAGGACCCGGGCGCCGCCGGTGTGCGGGGCCAGCGCCGTGGCGACCTCGCGCAGCAGCGGGCTGGCGTCCTCGACCAGCGAGATCAGCCGGGCCACCGAGCGGGCGTCGCCGTCCCGGGCGCCGGCGACCAGCGCGGGGACGTCGGCCGCCCGCCGTCCCCGCCGTCCGGAGCGGACGGCGGGGACGCCGGCGCCTGCGGTCACGCTGCGCGGGCGGGGACGTGCAGGATGAGCGCGTCGCCCTGGCCACCGCCACCGCACAGCGCGGCCGCGCCGACCCCGCCGCCGCGGCGGCCCAGCTCCAGCGCCAGGTGCAGCACGATGCGGGCACCGCTCATCCCGACCGGGTGGCCCAGGGCGATCGCGCCGCCGTTGGGGTTCACCTTCTCGGGGTCGATGCCGAGCTCGCGGGTGGAGACGATGCCGACCGCGGCGAAGGCCTCGTTGAGCTCGACCAGGTCGAGGGTGGCGGGGTCGATCCCCTCGCGGGCGCAGGCCTTGGCGATCGCCCGCGACGGCTGGGTCTGCAGGGTGGCGTCCGGGCCGGCGACGACGCCGTGCGCGCCGATCTCGGCGAGGACGGTGCAGCCCAGCTCGGCGGCCTTGGCCGCGGACATGACCACGACCGCGCAGGCGCCGTCGGAGATCTGCGAGGCGGACGCCGCGGTGATCGTGCCGTCCGGCGCGAAGGCGGGCTTGAGCCGGGCCAGCGACTCGGCGGTGGTGTCGGCGCGGATGCCCTCGTCGTCGCGGAACTCGACGGGGTCGCCCTGGCGCTGCGGGATGAGCACCGGGGTGATCTCGTCGTCGAACAGGCCGTTCTTCTGCGCGAGCGCGGCCTTCTGGTGGCTGGCGGCGGCGAAGGCGTCCTGCTCCTCGCGGGTCAGCCCGTACCGGGAGTTCGACTGCTCGGTCAGCGCGCCCATCGCCACCTGGTCGAAGGTGTCGGTGAGGCCGTCGTGGGCCATCGCGTCGACCAGCGAGACGTCCCCGAACTTGGTGCCGGTGCGGCTGCCGGGCAGCAGGTGCGGCGCCCGGGTCATCGACTCCATGCCGCCGGCGACGACGACGTCGAACTCGCCGGCCCGGATGAGCTGGTCGGCCAGCGCGATCGCGTCGAGGCCGGACAGGCAGACCTTGTTCAGCGTGAACGACGGCACCGACATCGGGATGCCACCGGCGACCGCGGCCGGCCGCGCCGGGTTCTGTCCGGCCCCGGCCTGGATGACCTGGCCCATGATCACGTAGTCGACCTGGTCGCCGGAGATGCCGGCGCGCTCCAGGGCCGCCTTGATCGCCACGCCGCCGAGGTCGGCGGCGGAGAACTCCTTCAGCGAGCCGAGCAGCCGGCCCATCGGGGTGCGGGCACCACCGACGATCACCGAGCGGGGCTGTGCGGACTGGGTCATCAGTGCCTCCAGGGAGCTCCGGCCACCTCCGTTGGCAGCCGTCTCGGTCCGTCGCCGCGCGCGCACCGACGGGCGCCACGAGCCCTCCCAGGATAGGGCGGCGCCCCGGCGGCCGAGCCCCGGCGGTGACAGAGGTCACTGCCGGCATCCGGGGGGTGCGCGGGGACCGAACCCGGGGCGGACCCGCCGTCCCCTGCCCCGGGCGGCGGGTCCCCGCCCGGGCACCCGGGTGCCCGCGGAGGAGGCCCGGCGGCAGGATGCGGCGCATGACCGAGAACGCGCAGACCGGCCTGCCGGCCGAGCTGTTCACCACCATCGACCACGTCGGCATCGCCGTCCCCGACCTCCGCGAGGCGATCGCCTTCT
This sequence comes from Modestobacter sp. NPDC049651, assembly GCF_040659695.1. Lineage (NCBI taxonomy): Bacteria > Bacillati > Actinomycetota > Actinomycetes > Geodermatophilales > Geodermatophilaceae > Modestobacter > Modestobacter sp. NPDC049651. The sequence continues at coordinate 356,457 of NZ_JBFAOG010000002.1, read as the reverse complement.
ACGAGCTGGCCTTCGGCATCACCTCGGTGCACGAGGAGGTCAACGAGGAGCAGGGCGTGCACGAGGCGATGCTCGCCGTCGGCGACGGCACCACCCGGATCCAGCTGCTCGCCCCGCTCACGCCCGAGTCGACGATCGCGAAGTTCATCGGCCGCTCCGGCCCCGGGCTGCAGCAGCTGGCCTTCCGGGTGACCGACGTCGAGGCGGTCAGCGCGGCGCTGCGGCAGCGCGGCCTGCGCCTGCTCTACGACACCCCGCGCCGCGGCACGGCCGGCAGCCGGGTCAACTTCGTGCACCCCAAGGACGCCGGCGGTGTGCTGGTCGAGCTCGTGGAACCGGCCGCCGCGCACTGAACCGGCGCACGCGGGGGGACGCCTGGGAGGTCGCTGGGAGGTGCTGACCGGGCGCCCCGGCTCTGCGAGGATGAGGCCATGAGCGACCCCCGCCACGACATGCTGGCGTACCGCGAGGGCACGGCCACCTTCGACGTGGTCCTGCGCGGCTACGACCGGCACCAGGTCGCGGAGACCATCGAGCGGCTGGACGCCGACCTGCGGGTCGCGCTCGCCGACCGGGACGCCGCCGTGGGCCGCGCCTCCGAGCTCGGTGGCCAGCTCTCCGCGCTGCAGGGGGAGGTCGAGCAGCTGCGCCGCCGGGTCGCGAGCGCGGGCGCCCCGTCGTTCGAGAGCATGGGCGAGCGCATCTCGAACATGCTGCGGCTGGCCGAGGAGGAGTCCGCCGAGATCCGCCGGGCAGCCGAGGAGCACGCCGGGCAGCTGCGCGCGGCGGTCGCCGCCGAGGCCGAGGCCGTGCGCGAGCGGGTGGCCGGCGAGGAGCGCGCCCTGGGTGAGCGGGCCGCGGCCGCGCGCGCGGAGGCCGAGCGCGTCGTCGCCGAGGCCCGCCAGCACGCCGAGCAGATCGCGGTGAAGGCGCAGGCGCGCGCGGACGAGCTGGTCACGATGGCGAAGGAGCGGGCCACCCGGCTCGAGGCCGACGCGCAGGCCCGCCGGGAGAAGGTCGACGAGGACTTCGAGATCGCGCAGCGGGCGCGGCGCACCGAGGCCGCCCGGCAGGACGAGGAGCGCCAGCGGGTCTCGACCGCCGCGGCCCAGCAGCGCGTCGCCGCGGCCGAGGAGCAGGCCACCCGCACCGTCGCCGACGCCGACGCGCGCGCGGCCCGCACGGTCCAGGACGCCGAGGCCCGGGCGGCCGCCGTCCGCGAGGTGCGCGACGAGCTCACCCGCCGGCTGACCGGGGTCCGCGAGATCCTGGCGACGCTGCCGGACCTCTCCGACCGCACGCCGGCGCCGAAGGCCCAGCCCGCGCAGGCGGCTCAGCCGGCCCAGCCCGCGCAGGCCGGCCAGCAGCCCGCGCCCCGGCCGGGCGGTGCCGACGCCACCGTGGTGACCACGGCCAAGCCGGCCACCCAGCAGCCTGCCGCGCCGGCCCAGGCCCGCCCGCAGGCCCAGGCCCCGGCGCAGCCTCCGGCTCCGGCTCAGGCCCCGGCTCAGGCCCCGGCGCCGCAGACCGGCGCGACGAAGGCCGCGCAGCCCGCGCAGCAGGCACCGGCGCAGCAGCAGGCGCCGGCTCCGCAGCAGGTGCAGCGGCCGGCCGCTGCCCCGCAGGCCCCGGCGCCGCAGCAGGCACCCCGGCCGCAGCAGGCGCCCGTCGCCCAGCCGACCACCCCTGCCCAGCAGGCCCCGCGGCCCGCGGTCCAGCCCGCCCCCCAGCAGCAGGCCGCGCCCCAGCAGGCCGTGCCCCAGCAGGCCGTGCCCCAGCAGCAGGCCGCTCCCCAGCAGCAGGCGGCACCCCAGCAGCAGGCCGTGCCCGCCACCCGGGTCCAGCCGCAGGCCGCTCCCACCCCGACGAGCGGGCCCACCCCGCAGGGCTGAGCCCGCCGGGGCCGCCGGGCGGGGTCCCGGTGGCCGTAGCCGACCCCGCGTGCCAGGGTCGCAACCGTGCGTGGCCGCGTCTCCCCGCGGCACCTGGCCCGCCGCCCGCCGGTGGCCGCGCGGCTGCGGGCCGCGCTGTCCGGCCGGCGCGGCCTGCTCGCCGCCGCCGGAGCGCTGGTCGCGGTCGCCGCGGTGGTCGCGGCGCTGCTGACCGGCCCGGGCGACGACGCCCCGGAGGACCGTCCGGCCCTCGACGGCCGTCCGGCTCCCGCGTCGGGTCCGGCGCGGGAGCTGCTCGACTGGGCGGCCGGGCAGCTGCCGCCGGGCACCCGGCTGGCAGCGGACCCCGCGGTCACCGCCACCCTGCGCGCGGCCGGCGCACCCACCGAGCTGCTGACCCCCGCGGACGGCGACGCGGCACTGGCGATCGGCACCGGACCGCCGCCCGCCGGCAGCGCGCCGCTGGCCCGGTTCGGCCGCGGCGACGAGGCGCTGCAGGTCGACGTCCGGGAGCCGGAGCGCCCGCCCGAGCAGCAGGTCACCCGGCGCCGCGACCTGGCCGACGCGCTGCTGGCCAACCCCCGGACCACCGCCGACCCCGCGGTGGCCGAGCTGCTGCGCGAGGGCCGGGTCGACGCGCGGCTGGTGTGGCTGCTGGCGGGGGTCACCGCTCGCGCCGGGGTGGGGGTGGCCGATCTCCCGGTGGTGCCCGGCGAGGACGACGGGGTGCTCCGCCGGGTCGCCGTCCTGGATGCCTTCGACGGGGCGGCGCTGACCGGCGACCCGGCGGCGCGGGAGCAGCTGCGGGCCTGGCTGGCCGCCCAGCGGGCCCCGCTGGCGCCGGACTCGGTCGAGCCGGTCGACGGCGGGCTGCGGGTGGCCTACCGGTTCGACCCGGACCCCGACGGGCTGGTCGACCGGGCCGGGGGATGATGACCCGCGGCGCGCCGGTCGGGATGCGCCGGTCGGCTCCCACGGGTAAGCCTGGTGCACCCCGTCCCCGCCCGAGGAGGCACCACATGGCCCGGCTCACCCGCGGCGCCCTGCTCGCCGTGCTCTGCGCGGGCCTCGCGGCGCTCGGCCTGTCCCCCGCGGCCGCCGCGCCGTCGGACGACACCGGGCTGGTCCGGATGATGCACCTCTCGCCGGACACCCCCTCGGTCGACGCGTACATCGACTCGGTGTCCGACCCGGACGTCGGCGTCGTGCTGCCGGCCGTCAGCTACGGCGACGTCTCGGCCTACCGGTCGGTGCCCGCCGGGACGTACACGGTGAGCGCCCGCGCTGCGGGAGCCGACCCGCAGTCCCCACCGGTGCTGGCCAGCACGGTGACCGTCGCCGCCGGCACCGCGACCACCGTCGCCGGTGTCGGCCGGTTCGCGGAGCTGGGCTTCGCCGTCCTGCCCGACGACCTGACCCCGCCCCCGGCCGGGCAGACCCGGGTGCGGGTGGTCAACGCCGCCGCCGGCACCCCGTCGCTGGACCTGTCCCTCGACGGCGGCACCCGGTTGGCCGGCGGGCTGGCCTTCGCGAAGACCACCGACTACGTCGACGTCCCCGGCGGGGCCAGCACGCTGACCGTCGGCGGGGGCGCGCAGCTGCCGGTGCAGCTCGCCGACGGATCGGTCTACACGCTGCTGGTCCTCGACCGCGACGGCGGCGGGCTGGCCGTGGAGCCGGCGCTGGACGCCGCGAGCCCCGGCGTCGTGCCGGTCGGCGGCGTCGAGACCGGCGCGGGCGGCACGGCCCCCGCGGGCGCGCCCGTCGGCCGGATCGCCCTGGTCGTGCTGACGGTGGCAGTGCTGGGCCTGGCGCTGACCACCCGGTTCCGGCTGCCCCGCCGCGGCCGGCCGGCCCGGCACGCGGCCCGCTGACCGACGGCACCGACCCCCCGGGCGGACGGCACCGCCGTCCACCCCGCCGCGCGCTGCGCTGGACCCGCTGGGCGCTGGCCGTGCTCGCGGTCGCCGCCGGGGTGGTGGCGCTGGTCGGGGACCCGCGGCACCAGGACCGGCAGGCCCCGGCGGCGCGGGCGGAGGTGCCCCCCGCTCCGGTGGTGCTCGCCGCGGCCGGTTCCGCCGACCCGGCCCGCCCGGTGCGGGTGACCATCCCGGCGATCGGCGTCGACAGCGACCTCGTCGACCTCGGCGTCGACGCCGGCGGCGCGCTCGTGCCACCCACCGACTTCGCCCGGGCCGGCTGGTTCGCCGCCGGCCCGGTGCCCGGGGACGTCGGCCCGGCGGTACTCGCCGGTCACGTCGACTCCTACCGCGGTCCCGCGGTGTTCTTCCGGCTCGACGAGCTGCGGCCCGGCGACCGGGTCACCGTCGAGCGCAGCGACGGGCGCACCGTGCAGTTCGCCGTCACCCGGGTCGCCCGGTACGCCAAGGACCGCTTCGCCACCGACGAGGTCTACGGGCCGACGGCCGACCCGCAGCTGCGCCTGGTCACCTGCGGCGGCGCCTTCGACCGCTCCCGCCGCAGCTACCTGGACAACGTGGTGGTGTACGCGCGGCTGGCTCAGTGACGGCGGTTGCGGGAGCGCCAGCAGGCGGTGTGCCAGTGCCTCCGCCAGTCCATCGCCGAGTCGGTGTCCCACGGGTCGAGGTCGGAGTCGCGGGCGTACGCCTGCCAGGTGACCACGTGCGGGGTGCCGGGCCGGATCTCCTGGTCGCAGCCGGGGCAGCGGTAGGTCTTGTCGGTCGCCGCACCCGACACCTGCCGCACCACCCAGTCGCCGTCCGCGGCCTCCTCCACCGGCGGCTGCCAGCCGCCGGTGGACCGGGCGCCGGCCGCCCCGCGCCGGGACGGGCCGGACCGGCCGGAGGAGGAGCGCCCCGAGGAGGAGCGGCCGCGGCGGGGCACGACGTCAGCGCGCGGTGTGGTCGCGGAAGCCGCGCCCGGCGGCGCGCCCCACGCGGCCGGCGGTGACCAGGTGCGCCAGCAGCGGCGCGGGCGCGAGGCCCGGCTCGCGGGACTCGGCGTGCAGCTGCCGCTGGACGGCCAGCGCGACGTCGAGCCCCACGGCGTCCAGCAGCGCGAACGGGCCCACCGGGTAGCCGCAGCCGAGCGTCATCGCGGCGTCGATGTCGTCTGCGGTGGCGTAGTGCGCCTCGAGCATCCGCACCGCGTCGTTCAGGTAGGGGAACAGCAGCGCGTCCACGATGAACCCGGCGCGGTCGGCGCAGTCGACGGCGTGCGCGCCCAGCGCCTCGGCGACCGCGTGGCCGGTGGCGGTGACATCGGCGTCCGTGGCGATCGTGGAGACCACCTCGACCAGCCGGCCGAGCGGCGCGGGGCCGGCGGGGTGCCGGCCCGGGAGGTGCAGGCCGACGACGTCGCCGGGCCGCCCGCTGGCCACCGCCGGCTCGATGACCGGCCGGCGGGACGTCGTGGTGGCCAGCACCGCTCCCGGCCGGGCGACCGCCCCGAGCGCGGCGAACAGCGCGTCCTCGTCGTCCCGGTCCTCGACGGCCTCCACGACCACCAGGTCGGCGTCGGCGAGCCGCTCGTCGGGCGCGCCCGCCACGACGGTGACGTCGAACCCGGCCCGGCCCGCCGCCTCGGCGATGCCGGCGGCCACGGTCCCGGAGCCCACGACGCCGACCGAGCGCACCGGCCGGGCCCCCGCGGCTGCAGCACCGGGTGCGGGGGTCCGCGCGTCGGGCACCACCTCGGCGGAGCCGCGCCCGGCGTAGGTGTAGAAGCCGCGCCCGACCTTCCGGCCGAGCAGCCCCGCGGTCACCATCTGGGTGAGCACCGGGCTCGGCGCGTGCAGCCGGTCGCCCGACTGCCGGTACATGGTCAGCAGGATCTCGTGGGCGGTGTCGATGCCGATCAGGTCCAGCAGCGCGAGCGGGCCCATCGGCAGACCGCAGCCCAGGCGCATGGCCGCGTCGATGTCCTCGCGGCTTGCGTACCGCGACTCGAACATCGCGACGGCGTGGTTGAGGTAGCCGAACAGCAGCGCGTTGGCGACGAACCCGGCGCGGTCGCCGATCGTCACGTCGACCTTGCCCAGCCGGGCGGCCAGCGCCTCGACGTCCGCCACGACCGACGGCTCGGTGACGACGGTGCGCACCACCTCGACCAGCTCCATGACCGGCGCGGGGTTGAAGAAGTGCATCCCGATGACCCTGCCCGGGCGGCCGGTGGTCACCGCCAGCTCGGTCACCGACAGGCTGGAGGTGTTCGTCGCGAGGATCGTGCCGGGCGGGCACACCTCGTCGAGGGTGTGCAGGACGCCGGCCTTGAGCTCCACCCGCTCGGGGACCGCCTCGACGACCAGCTCCGCCTCGGCGAGGTCGGTCATCGCGGTGGTGAACCGGATCCGGCCGAGGACCGCGTCCCGCTCGGACTCCTCGAGCTTGCCGCGCGCGACCGCCCTGCCGGTGGAGGTCAGCACGTGCTCGCGGCCGCGCTCGAGCGCGGCGTCGCCCACCTCGACAGCGGTCACCGACAGGCCGGCCCGGGCGAACACCTCGGCGATGCCGGCGCCCATGGTGCCCAGCCCCACGACGCCGACCTGGGTCAGTTCTCTGGCCACGCTGCCGTCCTCCTGTGCTCCGGTGGTCGGCAGCAGTCTCCCACCCGGCCGCGGGCCCCCCGGGTGGAGTCCCAGCGCACCGCTGCCCGAGCGCCGGGACTCCACCCGGGCTCAGAAGAGGCGCTGGGTGGGGTCGTCGGTGCCCTTGAGCACGGCGTAGTCGACGACCAGGCAGTCGATGCCGCGGTCGGCCGCGAGCACCTTGGCCTGCGGCTTGATCTCCTGGGCGGCGAACACGCCCTTCACCGGGGCCAGCAGCGGATCGCGGTTGAGCAGCTCCAGGTACCGGGTGAGCTGCTCGACACCGTCGATCTCCCCGCGCCGCTTGATCTCGACCGCGACGGTCGCGCCGTCGGCGTCCCGGCAGAGCAGGTCGACCGGGCCGATCGCGGTCGGGTACTCGCGGCGGACCAGCGACCAGCCCTCGCCGAAGGTCTCCACGTGCAGCGCCAGGAGCCGCTGCAGGTCGGCCTCCACGCCGTCCTTCTGCAGCCCCGGGTCGATGCCCAGGTCGTGCCGGTGGTCGTGCTCGACCGAGTCGATCGTGATGACCAGCTGCTCACCGGCCTTGTTCGTGACCGTCCAGGTGCCCGCGCCGTCGGTCAGCTCCTCCTTGAGCGTGCACGGCGGGGTCATCCAGTTCAGCGGCTTGTAGGCGCGGTCGTCGGCGTGGATGGACACCGACCCGTCGGCCTTGACGAGCAGCAGCCGCGTCGCCATCGGCAGGTGGGCGGTGAGCCGGCCGATGTAGTCGACCGAGCAGCGGGCGATGACCAGGCGCACGGGCCAGCACGCTACCCGTCCGCCGCGGCGGCCCCCTCCGCGGATGCGGCATCCTGACCGGGTGACCCCGCGCACCGCCGCCGTCCTGGCCCTCGCGCTGCTGGTGGCCGGCTGCGCCCGGGCGGACGCCGGCAACGCCGGCCCGGCGGACGACGACCTGCCCGCGGACGGCGACGCGCTGGTGCTCCAGGTGGCCGTCGCCGGCGGCTTCCGCGGCCTCCCTGAGCAGGCCGGGCGGCTGCCGGTGGTGAGCGTGCACGCCGACGGCCGCGCGTTCTCGACGGGGCCGGTGGCCGCGGTGTTCCCGGGCCCGGCCTGGCCGGACGTGCTGGTCACCCGGCTGGACCGGGCGCAGCTGCGCGACCTGCTCGACCGGGCCGTCGCGGCGGGCGCGGCGGAGCGGGGTGACCTGGGCCGGCCCGGGCTGGCCGACGCGACCACCACCCGGTTCACCGTCTGGACCGGCAGCCGTGCCGCCGTCCGCGAGGTGTACGGGCTGACCGAGGGAGTGGGCGACCCGCAGCTCACCGGCGACCAGCAGGCGGCCCGGCAGCGGCTGCTCGACCTGCTGGGCGACCTGCCCGCCGGTGAGGAGCCCTACGAGCCCGCCGCGGTGGCCGTGCTCGCCGTCCCACCGGGCGGCGACCCGCGACCGGAGGCCGGGCCGTCGGGGGCCGGGCAGCCGGCCGTGCCGTGGCCGGGGCCCGCGCTGCCGGGCGAGCCGCTGGCCGGCGGTGCCGGCTGCACGCTGGTCACCGGGGACGACGTCCGCGTGGTCACCGCCGCGGCCCGGCAGGCCGACGCGCTGACACCCTGGACGGCGGCCGACGGCACCCCCTGGTCGCTGGCGTTCCGGCCGCTCCTGCCGCACGAGACCGGCTGCGCGGACCTCGCCCGATGAGCGACCAGCAGCCGGAGGAGCTCACCCCGACCGCGCCGCGACCGGCGGGGCGGACCGTGTTCACCCAGCGCTGGCGGGACCTCGCGTTCCTGCACTGGGCGGTCGACCCGGCGCTGGTCGCGCCGCTGCTGCCGGCCGGCACGGTGCCCGACGTGCTGGACGGCGCCACCTACGTCGGCCTGATCCCGTTCCGCATGCAGGGCGTCGGGCTGCTCGGCGCGCCGGGGATCCCGTACTTCGGCTCGTTCCCGGAGACCAACGTGCGGCTCTACTCCGTCGACGCGCTCGGCCGCCGCGGCGTGGTGTTCCGGTCGCTGGAGGCCTCCCGGCTGGCGACCGTGCTGACCGCCCGGTGGGCCGCCCGGCTGCCGTACACCTGGGCGCGGATGCGGGTGGAGCGCGACGGCGACCGGATCACCTACACGTCGTCCCGGCGCTGGCCCGGCCCGCGCGGCGCGCACAGCCGGGTGTCGCTGCGGATCGGCGACCGGCTGCCGGCCGGCGACCCGCTGGCCACCTTCCTCACCGCGCGGTGGGGCCTGCACCGGCCCGGCCGCCGCGGCCCCGTGTACTGGCCCAACGAGCACGCCGAGTGGCCGCTGCACGCGGCGGAGCTGCTCGACCTCGACGAGTCGCTGCTGGCGGCCGCGGGGGTTCCCGGCATCGCCCGGCCGCCGGACAGCGTGCTGTTCTCCGCCGGTGTCGCCGTCCGGTTCGGCCCACCGCTGGGCTGGCGCGCCGGCTGAACGATCCGAGCCGTGGTGGTTCCGTTCCGGGTGCGAGCTACGCCACAATCGGTGCGTGAGCGGTCGATCACCGGTCCCGGTCCCCACGGACGCGCGGCCGCTGCCGGGCTGGGTGCACCGCGTCCTCGACGTCGCCCGCAGCCGGCTGGACATGGAGGTCGCCTGGCTGTCCACGTTCACCGGTGACGCCCAGCGCATCCGCGCCGCCACCGGCGAGCTCGACGCCATGCACGTGCACGAGGGCATGGACGCGTCGCTGGAGGGCTCGTTCTGCGTGCGGGTGCTCAGCAACCAGCTGCCGCCGGTGGTCACCGGCGCCCAGCGGGACGCCCGCACCCGCGACCTGGCCGTCACCGGGGAGCTCGGCATCGGCTCCTACGTCGGGGCGCCGGTCCGCGGGCCCGACGGCCGCCCGACCGGGATGCTGTGCTGCCTGAGCCGGGGCGACGGGGCGCACCTGGACGGCGGGGCGGCCCGGACGCTGGAGCTCCTCGCCGACCTCATCGCCGACCGGCTGGACGAGAGCCTGCCCCCGGCGCCGTCCGACGCCGCGGTGCGGGTGCGGCGGGTGCTCGACGAGGGCAGCGTCGTCACCCACGTGCAGCCGATCGTCGACCTGACCACCCGGGAGCCGGTGGCCTACGAGGCCCTCGCCCGCTTCCCGGAGTCCGGCGAGGGCCCGGCGGCGCTGTTCAGCGCTGCGGCCGTCGCGGGGCTGGGCGTGGAGCTGGAGGAACTGGCGCTCCGAGCGGCGCTGGCCGTGGCGCCCCGGCTGCCCGCCGGCCGGCCGCTGGGGCTCAACCTGTCGCCGCAGGCGCTGCTGTCGCCCGCCGTCACCGACCTGCTGCTCGACCACAGCCACCTGGGCCTGGCGGTCGAGCTCACCGAGCACGCCCCGGTCGACGACTACGGCGCGCTGCTGGCGGCGCTGGCCGAGGTCCGCCGGGCCGGGGTGGGGCTGGTCGTCGACGACGCGGGCGCCGGGTACGCCAGCCTCCGGCACGTGCTGCGGCTGGCGCCGGACTCGGTGAAGCTGGACATCGGTCTGGTCAGCGGCGTGAGCGCCGACCCGGCCAAGCAGGCGATGGTGACCGCGCTGTCCACCTTCGCGGCGCGGACGGCGACCTGGCTGGTCGCCGAGGGGGTCGAGCACGCCGCCGAGGCCGACACCCTGCACGGCCTCGGGGTGCCGTACGCGCAGGGCCACCTGTTCGGCAGCCCCGCTCCGCTGCTCTGACCGGCCGCGCGACATGATCGGTCGCGACGTCGGCACGGCAGAGGAGCGGCACATGGAACCCGTCCGGTTCGGCCTGGTCGGCTACGGCTTCGGCGGGCGGTGGTTCCACGCGCCGCTGCTGGCCGCCGCCCCGGAGTGCGAGCTGGTGGCGGTGGTGACCTCCTCCCCCGAGCGCCGCGCCCTCGTCGGGCGGGAGCACCCGGGCGCCGCGACCGTGGGCTCGCTGGCCGAGCTGGTCGCCGCCGGGGTGGAGGCGGTGGCGGTCTCGACGCCGGCCGACACGCACAGCGAGGTGACCGACGCCGCCCTCGACCTGGGCCTCGCCGTCGTCTGCGACAAGCCGTTCGCGCTGGATGCCGCGGCCGCGCGGGCCAGCGTCGAGCGCGCGCAGCGTCTCGGGCTGCCGCTGAGCCCGTACCAGAACCGGCGCTGGGACTCCGACTTCCGCACCGTCCGCGCCCTGGTCGACGACGGCCGGCTGGGCACCGTCACCCGGTTCGAGTCGCGGTTCGAGCGGTTCACCCCGGACGCCGGCCCCGGCCGCGCGGGCGGCGGCACGCTGCTGGACTTCGGCGCCCACCTCGTCGACCAGGCGCTGGTGCTGCTCGGCCCGGTCACCGGCGTGTACGCCGAGTGGCGGGTGCGGGAGAACGGCCTGGACGACGACGTGTTCGTCGCGCTCACCCACGCCGGCGGCGCCCGCTCGCACCTGGCCGGCAGCTGGAGCGAGGGCGCGCCGGGGCTGCGGTTCCGGGTGACCGGCACGACCGGCAGCTACGTCGTCGACGGGCCGATGGACGTCCAGGAGAGCCAGCTGCTCGCCGGGCACACGCCGGCCACCCTGGGCGGGCGGTGGGGCGCCGAACCGGAGGAGCGCTGGGGGCGGCTGCGCCGCGGCGACGAGGCCGAGGTCGTGCCCACGCTTCCGGGCGCGTGGAGCGAGTTCTACCCGGCCTTCGCCCGGGCGGTCCGCGGCGAGGGGCCGGTGCCGGTCGACCCGGCGGACGCCGTCGCGACGGCCACCGTGCTGGACGCCGCGCGCCGCAGCGCCACCGAGGGCCGCGTCGTCCAGGTGTAGTCGTCCGGCTGTGACCGGAGCGGGCGGCGGCGCGGCACGATCCGCTGCACACTCGGGGGGACGACCGAGGAGGCGCCGGTGCCGATCGACGCGGGGAGCCTGCACTTCGCGGTGGGGCCGGCCATCGCCCTGCTCGTGCTCGGCGTCCTCTCGCTGTTCCTGCGCTGGGCGTTCAGCGGCCCGGCGCACACCCGCCGACGCGGCGACCGCGGGGAGCTGCTCACCCGGGTCGCGACGGTGAGCCGGCCGGAGACGGCGCAGGCGCTGCGCGCCGTGCTGTCCGACGCCGGCATCCGCTCGACGGTGCGCACCCCCGCGCCCTACCGCACCGACGTGCTGGTCTTCCCCGAGGACGCCGACCGGGCCCGCGCGCTGGCGATGACGTTCGGCGACGGCTGAGGGGTCAGTCGGCGGGGCGCTGGCTGCGCTCGATGGTCACGCCGAGGCCGCGCAGCCCCTCGACGAAGTCCGGGTAGCCGCGGTCGATGTGCCGCACGTCCTGCACCTCGGTCACGCCGTCGGAGAGCAACCCGGCGAGCACCAGGCCGGCGCCGGCCCGGATGTCGGTGGCCAGCACCGGCGCGCTGGACAGCCGCTCGCGGCCGCGGACGACGGCGTGGTGGCCGTCGATCCGGACGTCGGCGCCCAACCGCACCAGCTCGTTGACGAACATGAACCGGCCCTCGAACACGTTCTCGGTGATCAGCGCCGTCCCGGTCGACACCGCGGCCAGCGCGACGGCCATCGGCTGCAGGTCGGTCGGGAAGCCGGGGAACGGGAGGGTGACGACGTCGACGCCGCGCGGCCGCTCGTCCATCCGCACCCGGACGCCGTCGGCCTGCGGCTCCACCGTCGCGCCGGCGCTGACCAGCTTGTCCAGCGGCACGGTGAGGTGCTCGGCCACCGCCCGCTCGACCAGCACGTCGCCCCGGGTCATCACCGCGCCGATGCACCAGGTGCCGGCGACGATCCGGTCGGGCACGGTCGTGTACTCCACCGGGTGCAGCTCGTCGACGCCCTCGACGGTGATCGTCGAGGTGCCGGCGCCGTCGATGCGGGCGCCCATCGCGATGAGCATCCGGCAGATGTCGACGATCTCCGGCTCGCGGGCGGCGTTGTCGACGATGGTGGTGCCCTGGGCGAGGACCGCGGCCATCACCAGGTTCTCGGTGGCCCCGACGGAGGGGAAGTCCAACCAGATCGACGTCCCGACCAGCTTGGGCGCGGTGGCGATGAGGAAGCCGTGCTCGTTGACCACGGTGGCGCCCAGCCGCTCGAGCCCGGCGACGTGCATGTCCAGCCCGCGGGAGCCGATGGCGTCACCACCGGGCAGGGCGACCTTGGCGGTGCCGCACCGGGCGACCAGCGGGCCCAGCACGCTGATCGAGGCGCGCATGCGGCGCACCAGGTCGTAGTCGGTCTCGCTGGAGGGCTGGTCCGGGACGTCGATGTGCACCCGGCCGCCGCCGCCGCTGCCGGCGGGGTAGCGCTCGTAGGTGACGCCGCAGCCGAGGCGCCGGAGCACCTCGCTCATGATCTCCACGTCAAGGATGTCGGGCACCTCCTCGACGGTGGTGCGCCCGGTCGCCAGCAGCGCTGCCGCCATCAGCTTCAGCGCGCTGTTCTTGGCACCGGTCACCCGCACCCGGCCGCGCAGGGCCGCGCCGCCGGTCACCTCGAAGACGTCCACCCGGTCCAGGGTAGAGGCGGCCTCCCCGGCGCCCGGCCCGGGCGCGTCGGCCTAGGCTCGCGACCATGACCGTCCGGCTGACCCGCATCTACACCCGCACCGGTGACGCCGGCCAGACCCACCTGGGCGACATGTCCCGGGTCGCGAAGACCGACCCGCGGCTGGTCGCCTACGCCGACGTCGACGAGACCAACAGCGTGCTCGGCGTGGCCCTGGCCCTCGGCTCCCCCGCCCCCGAGGTGACCGAGCTGCTCAGCAGCATCCAGAACGACCTGTTCGACGTGGGCGCGGACCTCTCGACGCCGGTGGTCGAGGCCCCCGCGCACCCGCCGCTGCGGATCACCGAGGCGTACACCGCCCGGCTCGAGGCGGCCTGCGACACGTACAACGAGCAGCTGCCGGCGCTGACGTCGTTCGTGCTCCCCGGGGGCACGGCGCTGGCCGCGCTGCTGCACCAGGGCCGCACGGTCGCCCGGCGGGCCGAGCGCAGCGTCTGGGCGCTGCTGGACGCCGACGGCGAGCGCACCAACCCCGAGACCGCCCGCTACCTCAACCGGCTGTCGGACCTGCTGTTCATCCTGGCCCGCACGGCCAACCCGGACGGCGACGTGCTCTGGCAGCCCGGCGCCCACAGCGGGGCGCACACCCAGCGGGCGCAGAAGCGGTAGCGGGGTCCTTCGTCAGCGGTCGACCGGCGGGGCCGACTCGATCCAGGAGAGGAAGCCGGTCACCGTCGAGGGGTCCATCGCCAGCTCCTGCGGGCCGGCGGCGGTGCGGCAGACGAGCACGACGCTCTCCGCCGGCAGGCCGAGGTCTCCCCCGCCGGGCCGGCGCCGCCCCTGGACGGCGAACTGCGCGCGGCACAGCCGCTGGGTGGGCCGCACGGACAGCGACAGCGCCCGGTACCAGAGCAGGTCGTTGCCGGAGTACCAGGCCACCCCGACCGCCCAGCGGGGCGCGCCCTCCGGCCGCAGCCACATGGTGACCGCGCCCAGGCCGGAGAGCAGGAACCGGCGGCGGAGCAGGAAGGCGACGACCACGCCGACCAGCAGCAGCCCGACCACGACCAGGAGCGCGGTGGTCACCAGCGGCGTCCGGAGCGGTCAGTCGGTCCGGGTCAGCAGCTCAGGCGTCCTGGCCGGCGGCGCGCAGACGCCCCTGGGCGCGCTGGGCGGCAGCCCTGGCCTCCGGCTCGTCGCCGGCGGCCTCGGCGCGGCGCAGCGCCTCACGGGCCCGCTCGACGTCGATGTCGGTCGAGATCTCCGCCGTCTCGGCGAGGATCGACACGCCCTGGTCGCTCACGGAGAGGAAGCCGCCGTGCGCGGCGACGACGAGGTCGTCCCCGGACTCGGGGCGGATGCGGACGACGCCACCCTCGGCCAGCTCGCCGAGCAGCGGGGCGTGCCCGGGCAGGACACCCAGCTCACCCTCGGTGGTCCGGGCGATCACCATGCTGGCCTCGCCGGACCAGATCCGCCGCTCCACGGCCACGAGCTCGACCTGCATGGTCGCCACGAACGCTCCTCGGGGGTCCACCGCTGTGCGGTGCGGGCCGCCGGTCCGGCCGGACGCGGCGACGAGTCAGGCCCCATGGTACCGACGCCCTCTCCGGGCGTGTCGGCGCCTGCCCCCTGGGGGAAGCCCGCTGCTAGGCGCTGCGGCGGTAGACGACGGTCCAGCGGCCCACCCGCACGTACGGGTGCCACACGACCGACGACGGTGCCCAGTCCTGGGTGTCGAACTGGGCGCGGCCGGGGTGCGGCACCGGCGCGTACGGCGGCCAGCTCCAGTCCATCGCGTCCGCGGGGAGCGGCTGGGTGTCCGACCCGGCGTCGTCGGTCGGAGCGGTGCGCCGCAGCACGGCTGCGAGGCCCTTCGGCACGGTCGTCTCTCCTGCGGCAGGCACCCGCTGCTCGGGTGCACTGACCACATGATCGTCCCGTCCCACCCGTCACTTGAGCCCCACCCGTCCCGACCACCCGAACGGATGCCGGTCCACCGGGGTGTCGGCCACGCAGCGTCGCCGGCCGGGGACGCGGACGCAGGGGTCGACCCGCCCGGACGCGGAACGGCCGGGCCTCCACGAGGAGGCCCGGCCGTCGCCGTGCTGGGTGCGCCCCCGTCCGGGGGCGCCGCTCAGGACTTCTTGAGCTTCTCGTAGTTGCGCTCGAGGTCCTCGAGGCCACCGCACATGAAGAACGCCTGCTCGGGCACGTGGTCGTACTCGCCGTTGGCGAGCGCCCGGAACGCCTGCAGGGTCTCCGCCAGCGGGACGAACGAACCCGGCTGCCCGGTGAAGGCCTCGGCCACGAACATGTTCTGCGAGAGGAACCGCTCGATGCGACGCGCCCGGTTGACGGTGACCTTGTCCTCCTCACCGAGCTCGTCGATGCCGAGGATGGCGATGATGTCCTGCAGCTCCTGGTAGCGCTGCAGGATCCGCTGCACCTCACGGGCGACGTCGTAGTGCTCCTGCCCGACGTACTGCGGGTCGAGGATCCGGCTGGTGGAGTCCAGCGGGTCGACGGCCGGGTAGATGCCCTTCTCCGAGATCGGCCGCGAGAGCACGGTCGTCGCGTCGAGGTGGGCGAAGGTGGTGTGCGGCGCCGGGTCGGTGATGTCGTCGGCGGGCACGTAGATCGCCTGCAGCGAGGTGATCGAGTGGCCACGGGTCGAGGTGATGCGCTCCTGCAGCTCGCCCATCTCGTCGGCCAGGGTCGGCTGGTAGCCCACCGCGGACGGCATGCGGCCGAGCAGGGTCGACACTTCGGAACCGGCCTGGGTGAACCGGAAGATGTTGTCGATGAAGAGCAGCACGTCCTGGTTCTGCTCGTCCCGGAAGTACTCGGCCATGGTCAGCGCCGACAGCGCGACCCGCAGGCGGGTGCCCGGCGGCTCGTCCATCTGGCCGAAGACCAGCGCGGTCGAGTTGATGACGCCGGACTCGGTCATCTCGGTGATGAGGTCGTTGCCCTCGCGGGTGCGCTCACCCACGCCGGCGAAGACCGACACGCCACCGAACTCCTGGGCGACGCGGCGGATCATCTCCTGGATGAGCACGGTCTTGCCCACGCCCGCCCCACCGAACAGACCGATCTTCCCGCCGGCCACGTAGGGGGTCAGCAGGTCGATGACCTTGATGCCGGTCTCCAGCATCTCGGTGCGGCCCTCGAGCTGGTCGAACTTCGGCGCGTGCCGGTGGATCGACCAGTGCGGGGCGTCCTCGCCGTAGCCGGGGGTGTCCAGGCACTCGCCGAGGGCGTTGAAGACGTGGCCGGTGACGGCCTCGCCGACGGGCACCTCGATCGAGGCGCCGGTGTCGCGCACCGGGGCGCCGCGGACCAGGCCGTCGGTCGGCTGCATGGAGATGGTGCGGACCACGTTGTCGCCCAGGTGCTGGGCGACCTCGAGGGTCAGCGTCTTGCCCAGGTCGGCCAGGGTCACCTCGACCTTCAGGGCGTTGAACAGATCGGGCATCGCGTCGCGCGGGAACTCGACGTCGACGACCGGGCCGGTGACCCGGACGACGCGGCCCGCGCCGGTGGTCTCACTGGTGACCGGACGGTCCTCGGTGACGGTCATGTGTACTGCTCTCCTGCCCTCGGGCTCGGTGGTCTGCGCACTCTTGGTGTCCACGGTCGCGGCGGCGGGTGCCGCCGCCGCGACCGTGCGGTGGGTCAGTCGTCCGCGTTCGCGGACACGAGGGCGTCGGCGCCGCCGACGATCTCGCTGATCTCCTGGGTGATCTCGGCCTGGCGGGCCTGGTTGGCCTGCCGGGCCAGGTTCTTCGCCAGCTCCTCGGCGTTGTCCGACGCCGACTTCATCGCACGCCGGCGCGAGGCCGACTCCGATGCCGCCGCCTCCAGCATCGCCGCGTAGATGCGCGTCGTGACGTACTTCGGCAGCAACGCGTCGAGCAGCGCCTCCGGGGAGGGCTCGAACTCGTAGGAGGTCGGGACCTCGCCACGGCGCTCGGGCTCCTCGTCGCGGAACTCCTCGACCTCCTCGACCACCAGCGGGGCCATCCGCTTGGCGACCGGGACCTGGGAGAGCAGCGACCGGAACTCGGTGTAGACGATGTGCAGCTCGTCGACCCCGGCGATGCCGTCCGCGTTGCCCTCGGCGTCGTCGATGCCCGCGGTGAAGGCGTCGATCATCGTCGAGCCGACCGCCTGCGCGTCGGTGTACGCCGGCTGCTCCGAGAAGCCCGTCCAGCTGTCCACGAACTCGCGGTTGCGGAACCGGTAGTACGTCTCGCCCTTGCGGCCGACGACGTACAGGACGGGGTCCTTGCCCTCCTGCCGGAGCAGGCCGAGCAGCTCCTCGGTGCGACGCAGCACGTTCACGTTGTACGAACCGGCGAACCCGCGGTCGGAGGTGATGACCAGCACCGCGACCCGGCCCGGCCGCTCACGCTCGGTGAGCAGCGGGTGGTCCAGGCTCGCGGAGCCGGCCAGCGCCGACAGCACCCGGGTGATCTCCCGGGCGTACGGCTTCGAGGCCTCCACCCGGGCCTGGGCGCGCACGATGCGCGCGCCGGCGATCAGCTCCTGGGCCGAGAAGATCTTCTTCGTCGACTGGGTGGAGCGGATCCGGCGCCGCAGCGCGCGGAGGTTGCCGGCCACGTCACGCGCTCCGCTTGACCTGGACGGTCTCCTGGCCGCGGTCGCTGGCGTCCATGGCCTCGACGTCCTCGTCGCGGACGACGAGCGACTCGCCGTCCGAGGTCGTGAACTGGCCGTAGAACGCCTCGACCGCCCGCTCCAGGCTGGCGACGGTGTCGTCACCGAGGGCCTTGGTGGAGCGGATGGAGTCGAAGATCGTGTTGTCGCCGCGCCCGATGAACTCGAGGAACTCGGACTCGAAGCGGCGCACGTCGGCGACCGGCACCCGGTCCAGCCGGCCGGTAGTGCCCAACCACAGCGAGACGACCTCGCGCTCGACCGAGTAGGGCGAGTACTGGCCCTGCTTGAGCAGCTCGACCAGGCGCTGACCGCGGTCCAGGGTGGCCCGGCTGGAGGCGTCCAGGTCCGACGAGAAGGAGGCGAACGCCTCGAGCTCGCGGTACTGGGCCAGGTCCAGGCGGAGCCGGCCCGCGACCGACTTCATGGCCTTGATCTGCGCGGACCCACCGACGCGCGACACCGAGATGCCGACGTTGATGGCCGGGCGGACACCGGAGTTGAACAGACCCGTCTCCAGGAAGATCTGCCCGTCGGTGATCGAGATGACGTTGGTCGGGATGTACGCCGAGACGTCGTTGCCCTTGGTCTCGATGAGCGGCAGGCCGGTCATCGAGCCCGCGCCCAGCTCGTCGGAGAGCTTGGCGCAGCGCTCCAGCAGGCGGGAGTGGAGGTAGAAGACGTCGCCGGGGTAGGCCTCGCGGCCCGGCGGGCGACGCAGCAGCAGCGAGACCGCGCGGTAGGCCTCGGCCTGCTTCGACAGGTCGTCGAACACGATGAGGACGTGCTTGCCCTCGTACATCCAGTGCTGGCCGATGGCCGAGCCGGTGTAGGGGGCGATGTACTTGAAGCCGGCGGCCTCCGACGCGGGGGCCGCCACGATGGTCGTGTACTCCATGGCCCCGGCGTCCTCGAGCGCCGCGCGGGTGGCGGCGATCGTGGAGCCCTTCTGGCCGACGGCGACGTAGATGCAGCGGACCTGCTGCTTCGGGTCACCGGTCGCCCAGGCGGCCTTCTGGTTGATGATCGTGTCCAGCGCGATCGCGGACTTGCCGGTCTGCCGGTCGCCGATGATCAGCTGGCGCTGACCGCGGCCGATCGGGGTCATGGCGTCGATGGCCTTGATCCCGGTCTGCATCGGCTCGTGCACCGACTGCCGCTGCACCACGGTCGGCGCCTGCAGCTCCAGGGCGCGGCGGCTGGTGGTGGCGATCGGGCCGGCACCGTCGATGGCGTTGCCCAGCGGGTCGACGACCCGGCCGAGGTAGCCGTCGCCGACCGGGACGGAGAGGACCTCGCCGGTGCGGCGCACCGTCTGGCCCTCCTCGATGCCGGCGAAGTCACCGAGGATCACGACACCGATCTCGCGGACGTCGAGGTTCAGCGCCAGGCCGCGGACACCGCCCTCGAACTCCAGGAGCTCGTTGGTCATGACCGAGGGGAGCCCCTCGACCCGCGCGATGCCGTCGCCGGCCTCGGTGACGACACCGACCTCCTCACGGGAGACGTCGGGGGTGTACTCGGTGACGTAGTCCTGGATGGCGCTGCGGATCTCGTCTGCGGAGATCGTCAACTCGGCCATGCTGTGTTCCTCTTCCGCTGCTGGTCAGGGTCTGTGGGTCGGGAGGCGCGGGGTCGGCGTCAGCCGGCCAGCCGGCGCCCGGTGGCCTCGAGCCGGTGGCTGATGCTGCCGTCGATGACCTCGTCACCGACGCGGACGACCAGGCCGCCGAGCACCTCGGGGTCGATCTGGACCTGGAGGTCCATCGTCCGCCCGTAGAGGCGCTCGAGCACGCCCGCCAGGCGGGCCTCCTGCGCGGCGGTCAGCGGACCCGCGCTGGTCACCCGGGCCACGTACCGGCCGCGACGACCGGCGGCGGCCGTGGACAGCCGCTCGATCTCGGTGGCCACGTTTCTGACGTTCGAGGTCGTCAGCCGGTTCCGCAGCAGCCGCTCGGTGACCGGCGAGACCTTGCCGGTCAGCAGCCGGTCGAGCAGCGCCGCCTTGCCCTCGCGGGGGGCGGTGGAGTCACCGAGCACGCGGGCGAGGTCGGCGTCGCCGTCGACGATCCGCCCGAAGCGGAACAGCTCGTCCTCGACGGTGTCGAGGTCGCGACGGGCGTCGGCGGCGTCCAGCGCCGCCTCCACGCCGAGGGTCTCCAGCGCCTCGACCAGGTCGAGCGGCCGCGACCAGCGCTGCCGGGCGACCGTGGCGACGACGTCGAGCGCCGGCGTGCTGACCTTGCCCCGGAGCAGCCGGCTGGCCAGCCCGGCCCGGTCGTCCGGGCGGGCCGACGGGTCCGACAGCGCCCGGCGCAGGCCGACCTGGCCGTCCAGCAGCCGGGCGACGGCGAACAGCTCGTCCGAGAGGGTGAGCTGCGCCTCCCCGCGGGTGCTGCCCGGAGCGGTGCCCACGACCTGGCTGAGCCGGGCGCGGGCCTCCTCCAGGGCGAGTCGACTGGCGGCGTTCATCGGCGGGCGTCCCCGGCGGTGGCGGTGCCGGCGGTGGTCGCCGACATGCCGTCGAGCTGGTCCAGGAACCGGTCGACGGTGCCGCTGCGGCGGACGTCGTCGGCCAGCGACTCGCCGACCACGCGGCCGGCCAGGTCGACGGCCAGCTGGCCGATCTGACCGCGCAGCTCGTTGACCACCTGCTGGCGGGAGGCCGCCAGCTGCTCCTCGCCGCGGGCGACGATGCGAGCGGACTCCTCCTGGGCCTGGGTGCGCAGCTCCTCGAGGATCTGCTGGCCCTCGGCCCGGGCGGACTCCCGGATCTGCGCGGCCTCGGTGCGCGCCTCGGCCAGCTGGGCGCGGTACTGCTCCAGCGCGGCCTTGGCCTCGGCCTGCATCGCCTCGGCGCGCTCGATGCCGCCCTCGATCGCCTCGCGGCGGGCCACGAACGTCTTCTCCAGCTGCGGGAAGACGAACTTGACCAGGACGATCAGCAGGATCCCGAAGGTGATCAGACCGACGATGATCTCGCTGACCGGCGGGATGAGCGGGTTGTGCGACTCGGCAGCCAGGATGTTCATGCTCTGCACGTCCCTAGGTCAGGCGTGGACGGGGGAACCCACGTCACCCGTAGATGAAGGGAGCGACCAGGCCGATCAGGGCCAGCGCCTCGGAGAGGGCGGCACCCAGGAAGGCGTAGGTGCGGGTGAGGCCGGCGGACTCGGGCTGGCGCGCGGTGGCCTGGATGTAGGCGGCCCACACGACGCCGACACCGATGCCGGGGCCGATGGCGGCGAGGCCGTAACCGACCGAACCGATGTTGCCGTCGAGAGCGGCGAGAAGCTCCATTGCGGGGTGTTCCTCCTGTGTCGGTCGCCCGGAGGCCCGGGCGGCTGGCGGGGTCGTGCGGGGGTGGTGCGGTCTGGGTGGTGCGGTGCTGCTGAGCGGCAGGTCAGTGGGCCGGCTCGACGGCGCCGTTGAGGTAGGTCGCCATCAGCACGGTGAAGACGTAGGCCTGCAGCACGATCACCAGCAGCTCGAAGAACGTCATGGCCAGCGCCATGAGGAACGAGAACGGCGCGAAGACGATCGAGAAGTTGCCCACGAAGAGCAGGTACGAGGTGCCCAGCGCGAACACGGCCAGCAGCATGTGCCCGGCGAACATGTTCGCGAAGAGCCGGACGGCCAGGGTGAACGGCCGGATGATGAAGACCTGGAGCAGCTCGATCGGCGTCACCAGGATCAGCGCGGCGGCGGGCACGCCCGGCGGGATCGCGGCGTCCTTGAAGTACCGGCCCGCACCCTGCTCGCGGATGCCGACCC
Source organism: Modestobacter sp. NPDC049651 (assembly GCF_040659695.1). Taxonomy (NCBI): domain Bacteria; kingdom Bacillati; phylum Actinomycetota; class Actinomycetes; order Geodermatophilales; family Geodermatophilaceae; genus Modestobacter; species Modestobacter sp. NPDC049651. The sequence continues at coordinate 335,128 of NZ_JBFAOG010000002.1, read as the reverse complement.
AGTTGTAGATCACCCAGCAGATGACCGCGAGGACCAGCGGCAGGGCGAACTTGGAGTTCGGCGAGATCTGCGCGAACGGGATGATGCTCATCGCGTTGTTCGCCAGGATGAAGAAGAACAGCGCACCCAGGAACGGCGCGAACGGCAGGCCCTTGGGGCCGATGACGTCGCGGGCGATGCCGTCGCGCACCACCGAGTAGCCGCTCTCGGCCAGCCACTGCATCTTGGTGGGCACGATCTTCGGGTTGCGGGTGGCCGCGACCAGCAGGGCGATGATCGCCGCGGTCGCGATCCAGCTGATGATCGTGATCCGGGTGATGTCGAAGTCGAGCCCGGCGATCGAGAACGAAGCGATCGGCTTCGGGTAGAACTCCTCGATGGTGGGGGCTTCGAAACCCTCGCCGTTGGCAGCGAGCACATCGAGCGCGAGCGCGCTGGAGGTCACCGTCGTCCCTTCTGCGTGCTGGGCCGGCTCCGTCGTCCGCCCGCGGTGTTGCCTGCGCCCTTACCGACCGGCGGGACGGGCGGGGCGTACTTCACGACCACCAGGTAGATGGCTGTGCCGAGACCGAGGAGGAGACCCACCACGACGAGGAAGCGGGTCCCCAGCCAGTGGTCGAGCGCCAGCCCGGCGCCACCCCAGACGACGATCCCCGAGAGCATCGTCCCGGTGATCCCCCACCCCACGTCGGCCCCGCTGGGCTGCTGCTCGGTGGTGTCCTGAGGTCGCGGTCGGTCGCCCCCACGTGCGGGCGTGTCCTCGGCCATCGGTCCGGACACTATCAGCCGCCTGTCGTGCGGCTTTCCGGGTCTTCCGAGGGGCGGGTGGCGAGATCGGCGGCCGGCGCGCCGCCCGCGGCGCGCGGCGCCGGCGGCGTGACGTACAGCAGCTGCCTGGTCCACACCCAGCGGGCCTGCACGACGCCCCACACCAGGGCGCCGGCGATGACGGTCCAGGCGAGCACCCGGAGGTCCAGCCAGCCGTCCTCCGGCAGGGCCTGCAGGACCGCGGCGAGCACCAGCACCTTGAGCGCGAAGCTGCCGAGCGCGGCGACCATCGCGTAGCTGTCGTGGATCCGCCCGGCCCAGGCGATGACCAGGCCGGAGACGCAGAAGAACGCGGTGACGACCACCGCGCCGACGACCACCGCCACGGCGTCCGCCCAGCTCAGGGTCAGGCCGACCACCAGGGCGGCGACCGCGGTGAGCACCCCGGTGACCAGCGCACCGACGCGGAGGAAGGTCAGGTCCCAGGGGAGGTCGCTGCGGGGGGAGCTGCTGTCACCGAACACGGCGCTCACCGTTGCACCCCTGCCGTCCGGGTCGGCGAGCCGGTCCCCAGCGGCGCCGTCGTCCCGGCCGGGGCGCTGCCGCCGGCGAGGGGTCCGCCACCGGGCCGCGGGTCCGGCCGGGGCCGCCGGTTGACCGGGTGCGCGGCGCGGCTGCGCTGCTCCTGCGCGGCCGCCTCCGCCTTCCGCGCCTCGATCGCCGCGCGGCGGGCGCGCGGGCTGAGCACCACGACGACGCCGACGACCACGAGCGCCCCGATCACGACCAGCACCTCCACGGTGCCCCCGGTGATCGACAGCGCGACCGCGCCGAAGCTGAGCAGCGCGGCCCAGAAGTACATGATCAGCACCGCCCGGCGGTGCGAGTGGCCGATCGAGAGCAGCCGGTGGTGCAGGTGCATCTTGTCCGGCGCGAACGGCGACTGGCCGCGCAGGCTGCGCCGGATGACCGCCATCACCAGGTCGACGAACGGGATGAACAGCACGGCGACCGGCACCAGCAGCGGCAGGGTCAGCGGCACCAGGTTGGCCGCCGACGCGAGCGTCTGGGAGTCGGTCTGCCCGGTCGCCGACACCGCGGCGGCCGACAGCATGAGGCCGACCAGCATCGAGCCGGAGTCGCCCATGAAGATCCGGGCCGGGCTGAAGTTGTGCGGCAGGAAGCCCAGGCACGCGCCGGCGAGCACCGCGGTGATCAGCGCCGGGGCGCTCGCGACGTCGTCGTAGCCGACCAGGCCCAGGTGGTAGCTGTAGGCGAAGAAGGCCAGCGCGGCGATCGCCGAGACGCCGGCTGCCAGCCCGTCGAGGCCGTCGATGAAGTTGAGCGCGTTGACCGTGACCACGGTCAGCAGCACGGTGGCCGGCACCCCGACGTCCGGGCCCAGCGACAGCGTGCCGATGTCGGCGAACGGCAGGAAGAGGAAGGCCAGCTGGACGCCGAGCAGCACCATGACCCCGGCCGCGGCGATCTGGCCGGTGAGCTTGGTGAGCGCGTCCAGGCCGAACCGGTCGTCGAGCACGCCGAGCAGGCAGATCAGCCCACCGGCGGCCAGCACGGCGACCGTCTGGGTGTTGAACTCGAAGGTGCGGTGCAGCGCGGGCAGCCGCGAGGCGACGAGGATGCCGGCGGCCACCCCCAGGTACATCGCCACCCCCCCGCCGCGCGGCGTGGGGATCACGTGCACGTCGCGGTCGCGGACCGCCGCCATCACCCGGAACCGGACCGCCGCCACCCGCACCACCGGGGTGGCCAGGAAGCACACCAGCGCGGAGGTCAGCAGGACGACGGCGTACTCGCGCATGCGGTCAGCGCACCGGCGAGGTCGCGGCGGGGCGGGTCATCGCAGTGCACTCCAGGACGGGCGACGAGGACCGCTCGCCCGTCCTGGGCTCACGGCTGACATCCCACGGTATCCCGCGGAGCCCGGCCCCACGGTCAGGCTGGTGCCCGTGCCCGATCCGGCCGGACGCGCTAGTCGGTGATCTCCGGCACGACCTCGCGCAACCGGTCGAGGCCGATCGCGCCGATCCGCAGCACCCGCGGGGTGGGCACCGTGCAGTCGACGATGGTGCTCGGCACGTTGCCGGTGCGCCGGCCGGCGTCGAGCACCACCGCGGCCCGGTCCCCCAGCTGGGCGACCGCCTCGGCGGCGTCCGCGGCGGCCGGCCGGCCCGACCGGTTGGCGCTGGAGACCGCCAGCGGCCCGGTGCGGCGCAGCAGGTCCCGGGCGACGTCGTCGTCGGGCAGCCGGACGGCGACCGTGCCCTCGGCGTCCCCGAGGTCCCAGGCCAGCGACGGCGCGTGCTCCACGACGAGGGTGAGGCCGCCGGGCCAGAACGCCTCGGCGAGCCGGTGGGCCACCGGGGGCACGCTGACGACCAGGCCGGCCAGGGTGGACGCCTCCCCGATGAGCACCGGCACCGGCATGCTGCGGCCGCGGTTCTTGGCGGCGAGCAGCCGGCTGACCGCCGCGGGGGTGAAGGCGTCGGCGGCGACGCCGTACACGGTGTCGGTGGGGATCAGCGCGAGCTCCCCGCGCCCGAGCGCGGAGGTCGCCGCCTCGATGCCCTGGGCGCGCTGGTCGGGGTCGCTGCAGTCGAAGACGTCGGCCACGTCCCCGGAGTCAACACCTACGCTGCGTCGGTGCGCAGGTGGGGGGTCGTCGCAGCCGGTCTCCTCGTCCTCCTCGCCGGGTGCACCGGGTCGCGAGAGGGCACCCCGAGCGCGGAGGCGCTGCCCGGCCTGCCGGCCGGCGCCCGGGTCGACTACCAGCTGGCGGGCGGCTACCCGCCCGCCGACGACGTGGCCGGGGTGGTCCGCGACCGCACCGACTCCCCCGCGCCCGGCCGCTGGTCGGGCTGCTACGTCAACGCCTTCCAGACCCAGCCCGGGGAGACCGCCTGGCCGGAGGACCTGCTGCTGCACCGCGACGGCAGCCGGGTGGCGGACCCGGACTGGCCCGGGGAGTTCCTCGTCGACCTCTCCACGCCGGTCCAGCGGGACCGGGCGCTCGCCGTCGTCGGCCCGTGGTTCGACGGCTGCGCGGGCGCCGGGTTCGCCGCCGTCGAGCCGGACAACCTGGACAGCTGGACCCGCTCCGGCGGCCTGCTGGACGCCGGCGACGCGGCCGCGTTCGCCCGACTGCTGGTCGACCGGGCGCACGCCCGCGGGCTGCTGATCGGCCAGAAGAACGCCCCCGAGCTGGCCGGCGCGCAGCTCGGCTTCGACTACGCGGTGACCGAGGACTGCGGCCGCTACGACGAGTGCGGCGTGTACACCGACGTGTACGGCAGCGCGGTGCTCGACGTCGAGTACTCCGACGCCGGCTTCGCGCGGGCCTGCCGGGCCGGCGGCTTCAGCGTGCAGCGCCGCGACCTGGCGGTGTCGACACCGGGCACCCCCGGCTACGTCGCGGAGTGGTGCCCGGACAGCTGAGCGGTCGTGTACCGCGGCCGGCCGGCGAGGTCCGGGTGGTCGGCGACGTCGGTCCAGCCGCCGGCCGACCGGACCAGCGCCGGCAGCGACCCGCCCTGCTGGTCGGCGTGCTCGATGCCGAGCCACCCGCCGAGCACCAGCAACCGGGCAGCGGTGCGCAGCAGCCCGCGGACGACGTCCAGGCCGTCCGGCCCGCCCCACAGCGCCAGCGGCGGGTCGTGGTCGGCCACCTCACGGGGCAGCCGGGCGCCCTCGGGCACGTACGGCGGGTTGGAGACGACGACGTCGACGGTGCCGTCGAGGGCGCGCAGCAGCTGCGGGTCGGTCATGTCACCGGCGAGGACCTCGACCGGGGTGTCACCGGCGGCCGCCCGGGCGGCGGCGTTGGTGCGCGTCCACTCGATGGCCACCGGGTCGCGCTCGACGGCGACGACCCGGGCACCGGGGTGCTCGTGCGCGACCGCCAGCGCGATCGCCCCCGAGCCGGTGCCCAGGTCGATCACCCGCGGGGCGTCGAGCCCGGCGATCCGGTCGAGCACCCAGCCGGCGATGAGCTCGGTCTCCGGGCGCGGCACGAACACGCCCGGGCCCACGGCCAGCTCGATGTGACGGAACGGGGCGCGGCCGGTGAGGTGCTGCAGCGGCACCCGGTCCGCGCGCTGGTCCACCCAGGCGGTGAACCGGGCGGCGGCGTCGTCCGGCACCTCGCCGAGGGTGAGCAGCCGGGCCCGGGGCAGGTCGAGGACGGCGGCCAGCAGCAGCTCGGCGTCCACCCGCGGTGACTCGATGCCGGCGTCGGCGAGCCGGCGGGCCGCCTCGGTGACCAGCGTGCGCGCGTTCAGGACGCCGACTCCTCCGTCGCCGCCAGCAGCTCGGCGGTGTGCGCCGCGGTCAGCGCGTCGATCACCGGGTCGAGCTCGCCGTCGAGCACCTGGTCGAGGTTGTGCGCCTTGAAGCCCACCCGGTGGTCGGAGATCCGGCTCTCCGGGAAGTTGTAGGTGCGGACCCGCTCGCTGCGGTCGACGGTGCGGACCTGGCTGCGCCGGGCGTCGCTCGCCGCGGCGTCGGCCTCCTCACGGGCGGCGGCCAGCAACCGGGAGCGGAGCACCCGCAGCGCGGACTCCTTGTTCTGCAGCTGGCTCTTCTCGTTCTGCGAGCTGACCACGATGCCGGTGGGCACGTGGGTGATCCGGACGGCGGAGTCGGTGGTGTTGACGCTCTGCCCGCCCGGCCCGGAGGACCGGAAGACGTCGATGCGCAGGTCGTTCGGGTCGACGGTGACGTCGACCTCCTCGGCCTCGGGCAGCACCAGGACGCCGACGGCGGAGGTGTGGATCCGGCCCTGCTGCTCGGTGGCGGGCACCCGCTGCACGCGGTGCACGCCGCCCTCGAACTTCAGCCGGGACCAGATGCCCTCGTCGCCGCGGGACTTCACCGCGACCGCGACGTCCTTGTAGCCGCCCATCTCGCCGGGCGCCGCGTCGAGCACCTCGGTGGCCCAGCCGCGCCGCTCGGCGTAGCGCAGGTACATCCGCAGCAGGTCGCCGGCGAACAGCGCCGACTCCGCACCCCCCTCCCCCGCCTTGATCTCGAGGATGACGTCCTTGTCGTCGTCGGGGTCCTTGGGCAGCAGCAGCTCGGTCTGCCGCGCGGTGAGCTCGGCGATCCGCTGCTCCAGCGCGGTCGCCTCGGCCCGGAAGGACGTGTCCTCGGCGGCCAGCTCGCGGGCGGCGGCGAGGTCGTCGCGGGCGGCGTCCAGCGCGCGGGCGGTCTCGACCACCGGCGCCAGCTGGGCGTAGCGGCGGCCGAGCCGGCGGGCCCGGGCGGCGTCGGCGTGCACCGCGGGGTCGGCGAGCTCCAGCTCGAGCCGCGCGTGCTCCTCGAGCAGCCCGGCCAGCCGGTCGCTGCCGCCGTCAGTGCTGCTCACGGGTGGTGCCTCTCAGGTGCGGTGGAACTCGGGTCCGGACATGACGACGGCGCCCGCCCCACCCCTGCGCGGGGGCGGTGCGGGCGCCGTCGGCGGTGCTACTTGGCGGCGCCGGCGTTGCGCTTGCCGAACCGCTTCTCGAAGCGGGCGACGCGGCCGCCGGTGTCGAGGATGCGCTGCTTGCCCGTGTAGAACGGGTGGCAGGCCGAGCAGGTCTCGACGGTCAGCTGACCGCCGGGGATCGTGCTCTTGGTCGTGAAGGTGTTGCCGCAACCGCAGGTGACGGTGGTGGCGTGGTAGTCCGGGTGGATGTCGGCCTTCATGCCGTGCACCCTCTCTCTGCTCGTCGAGGCCGGGGCCTCGGGATCTGGTGGTCCGTGTGCTGCCCGGGAGCGGGCGGAGCTCCCGGCAGCGGAGGCTCGGCCGACCAGTCTCCCAGACGGGGAACCGGCCGGCCGGGCCGGGGTTCGCTGCTACTCGGTACCCGGGGTGTTCTTCTGCACCTGCATCAGGAACTCGATGTTGTTGCGGGTCTTGCGCATCCGGTCGAGCAGCAGCTCCAGCGCCTGCTGGGGCTCCAGCGCCGACAGCACCCGGCGGAGCTTGATGACGATCGCCAGCTCGTCGGGCGAGAGGAGGATCTCCTCCTTGCGGGTGCCCGAGGCGTTGACGTCGACGGCCGGGAAGACGCGCTTGTCGGCCAGCCGGCGGTCGAGCTTGATCTCGGCGTTCCCGGTGCCCTTGAACTCCTCGAAGATGACCGTGTCCATCGTGGACCCGGTCTCCACCAGCGCCGAGGCGATGATGGTCAGCGAGCCGCCGTTCTCGATGTTGCGGGCGGCGCCCAGGAAGCGCTTGGGCGGGTAGAGCGCCGTGGAGTCGACGCCACCGGACAGGATGCGCCCGCTGGCGGGGGCCGCCAGGTTGTAGGCGCGGCCGAGCCGGGTGATCGAGTCCAGCAGGACCACGACGTCGTGGCCCATCTCGACCAGGCGCTTGGCCCGCTCGATGGACAGCTCCGCGACCGTGGTGTGGTCCGACGGCGGCCGGTCGAAGGTCGAGGCGATGACCTCGCCCTTCACCGAGCGCTGCATGTCGGTGACCTCTTCGGGCCGCTCGTCGACCAGCACCACCATGAGGTGGACCTCGGGGTTGTTGGTCGTGATCGCGTTCGCGATCGACTGCAGCACCATCGTCTTGCCGGCCTTGGGCGGCGACACGATGAGCGCGCGCTGGCCCTTGCCGATCGGCATGACCAGGTCGATGACCCGGGTGGTGAGCAGGTGCGACTCGGTCTCCAGCCGCAGGCGGTCCTGCGGGTAGAGCGGGGTCAGCTTGGTGAACTCGGGCCGGTTGCGGGCCTGCTCGGGGTCGAGGCCGTTGACCGAGTCGAGCCGGACCAGCGCGTTGTACTTGTCCTTGCGCTCGCCCTCGCGGGGCTGCCGGACGGCGCCGGTGATCGCGTCACCGCGGCGCAGGCCGTAGCGGCGCACCTGCGACAGCGACACGTAGACGTCGTTCGGGCCGGTCAGGTAGCCGGAGGTGCGGACGAACGCGTAGTTGTCCAGCACGTCCAGGATGCCCGCCACCGGCAGCAGGACGTCGTCCTCGGCCACGGTCGGCTCGCCCTGGTCGAACCGCTCCCGGCCACCGGTGCGGCCGTTGCGGTTGCGGTCCCGGTACCGGCGACCGCGGCGGCGGCCACCGCCCTCGAAGTCGTCGTCGTCCTCGTCGGGGCGCGCGTCCCGGTCGTTGCCGCGGTCGTTGACCCGGTCGTTGCCGCGGTCGTTCGACCGCTCGTTGCGGCCGTCACGCTGCTCGGCCCGCTCGTTGCGGTTCCGGCCGTTGCGGCCCTCGCCGTCACGGTTGCCGTCACGGTTGCCCTCGCGCTCGCCGCGGGCGCCGTCGCGGTTGCCCTCGCGGTCGCCGCGGTCGTTGCGGTTGCCCTCGCGGTTGCCGTCGCGCTCGCCGCGGGCCCCGTCGCGGTCGTTGCGGTTGCGGCCGGTGCGGCCCTCGCCGTCCCGCTCGTCGCGGTTGCCCTCGCGCTCGCTGCGGTCGGTGCGGGCACCGTCCCGGTCGCCGCGGTCGCGGTTGCGGCCGCGCTGCGGGCGCTCGCCCTCGGCCCGGGTGTCGGCCGGGGCGTCGTCGGTGCCGGCGGTGCTCTCGGCAGCCGGCGTCTCGGCGGCCGGTGCCGCGGGGGCCTCGGCGGCCGCGGTGCTCTCGGCAGCCGGCGCGTCGGCGGTGGGGGTGCCGGCCGGGCGGCTCGCGCCGCGGCGGCGGCGGCCCGCGGGCGCCTCGTTCGCCGGGGCCCGGGTCGCGGCGTCCTCGGCGGGCGTGCCGGCGGTGCTCGCGGGCTCGGTGACCGGGCCGCCGTTGGCGCCGCCGCTGACGGGGGCCTCGAGCGGGGCGGCGGAGGTGGTGACCCCACCGGTGACCGCGGCGTCGCCGCCCAGCGGGGCGGGGGCGTCACCCGTGGGGGCGGCGGTGTCGCCGCCCACCTGCCGGGCGGAGATGGCGGCGACCAGGTCGCTCTTGCGCATCTTGCCGGTCCCGGCGATCCCCAGTTCACCGGCCAGGCGCTGCAGCTCGGGCAGCAGCATCCCGGACAGTCCACTGCCGCGACGTCGGGAACGGGGAGCCGTCCCGGTGCCGGCAGCTGCCTCGTCCGACGGGGAGCCGTCGAGGAGGTCGGTGGTCTCGCTCACGTACAGGTCCTTCCCTGCGGTGGCCTGCGCCTACCAGCGCAGGAGGTGACCCGGTCCCCGACGCGACGCGTCACCGAGGGGACTGCGGATCCGATGGGTGCGAAGCGGGATCAGAGCCGTCGATCAGCCGAGGACCCGGTGGCACGTGGGTCTGGTCTGCGGATCGCTGCGCTGCAGCGCCACGCGTGATGCTCGCCCGGAGGCGGCTGTGCGGTCAGCCTAGGTTCAGGATGACGATCATGACAACACCGGTCGTTCCCGCTGTTGTTCCCTGACGGGGCTCACGATACCGCATGGTCCGCGGCTGACACGTGTGCGCCGTGCTGGTCGATCTCCAGCGCCAGACACTGCCAGCCGGCGGCGATGTCCGCCGCGACCAGCGCGGCGAGCTCCGCCGGCACCTGGCCGGGCACCTCGTCCGGGCCGCGGGTGGTGAGCACGAGCAGGCTCGGGCCGGCCCCCGACACCACGGCGGCGAACCCGGCGTCCCGCAGGCGGGCGAGCAGCTCCGCGCTGCCCGGCATGGCCGCGGCCCGCTGCGCCTGGTGCAGCCGCTCCTCGGTCGCCTCGAACAGCCGGCCGGGGTCGCGGGTGAGCGCGTGCACCAGCAGCGCGGCCCGGGCGGCGGTGAACGCGGCGTCGCCGTGCGGCACCTGCGCCGGGAGCAGGCCGCGGGCCACCTCGGTCGACAGCACCGCCGGGGGCACCAGCAGCACGGGTGCGACCTCCGGCGCGACGGCCAGCCGCTCGCTGACGACACCGCCGGGGCCGGTCCAGCTCAGCGTCACCCCGCCGAGCAGGCACGGCGCGACGTTGTCGGGGTGCCCCTCCAGCTCGGTGACCAGCCGCAGCACCGCGGCGTCGTCCCGCTCGACGTCCGGGCACAGCGCCCAGGCGGCCAGCACGCCGGCGACGACGGCGGCCGCCGAGGAGCCCATCCCCCGACCTTGCGGGATGCCGTTCGCGCAGGTCAGCCGCACGCCGGGGGGCTGCCAGCCGAGCTCGTCGCAGGCCGCCCGGAAGGCCCGGACCACCAGGTGCCGCTCGTCGCAGGGCAGCGTGTCCGCGCCCATGCCGGTCACCCGGACCTCGAGGCGGTCGGCGAGCTCGGCGTCGACCAGGTCGTACCGGGACAGCGCCAGCCCGCCGGAGTCGAACAGCGGCCCGAGGTTCGCGCTGGTGGCCGGGACCCGGATGCGCCAGCTCGGCGCGGTCACAGGCCGAGCTGTGCAGCGGCGGCCGCGGCGTCGACCGGGACGGTGACCGGGGCGGGCGCCCCGGAGATGGCCCAGTCGGGGTCCTTGAGGCCGTTGCCGGTGACGGTGCAGACGATCCGCTGGCCGGGGGCCAGCTCGCCGGCCTCGGCCACCTGCAGCAGCCCGGCGACCGACGCCGCGGACGCCGGCTCGACGAAGACCGCCTCGCTGCGGGCCAGCAGCCGGTAGGCGGCCAGGATCGCCCGGTCGGTGACCGCGTCGATGCGCCCGCCGGACTCGTCGCGGGCGGCCAGCGCCTTGGTCCAGGACGCCGGGTTGCCGATCCGGATCGCGGTGGCGATCGTGCTGGGGTTCTCGACCACCTTGCCGGTGACGATGGGTGCCGCGCCCGCGGCCTGGAATCCCCACATCCGGGGGGTCCGGGTGGCCGGGCCGTCGGCGGCGTACTCGCGGTAGCCCTGCCAGTAGGCGGTGATGTTGCCGGCGTTGCCGACCGGCAGGCAGTGGATGTCGGGAGCGTCGCCGAGCACGTCGACGATCTCGAAGGAGGCGGTCTTCTGCCCCTCGATGCGGTACTGGTTGACGCTGTTGACCAGGCTCACCGGGTAGTCGATCGACAGCTTGCTGGCCAGCGCGAGGCAGTCGTCGAAGTTGCCCTCGACCTGCAGCAGCTTGGCGCCGTGCACCAGCGCCTGGGCGAGCTTGCCGGTGGCGATCTTGCCCTGCGGCACGAGCACCGCGCAGACCAGCCCGGCGCGGGCGGCGTAGGCCGCGGCGCTCGCGCTGGTGTTGCCGGTCGAGGCGCAGATGACCGCCTGCGCGCCCTCCTCCACGGCCTTGGTGATCGCCATGGTCATGCCGCGGTCCTTGAACGACCCGGTCGGGTTCGCGCCCTCGACCTTCAGGTACACCTCGCACCCGGTGCGCCGGGACAGCTCGACCGCCGGCACCAGCGGGGTCGCGCCCTCCTGCAGCGTGACCACCGGGGTCGACGGGCTCACCGGCAGGCGGTGGCGGTAGGCCTCGATGAGCCCCGGCCAGTGCGGCGAGACAGCTCCGTGGAGCGTGGGGGTTCCGGTCATGACAGCCCTTCCCGGCACGGTCGTCGGGCCGGGGTCGTCAGGCGGCCCGGCGTGGCGCTGCGATCCTACGGCCGGGCCACCTCGGCCCCGGACCCGCTGGTCAGCGGGTCCGGGTCAGGCCAGCCCCTCGACCCGCAGCACGCTGGTGACGGCGCGGACGGCGGGCATCTCCCGCAGCCGCTCGACCGTGGCGGCCAGCGCGGCGTCGGGTGCCCGGTGGGTCACGATGACCAGCGTCGCCGCCTCGCCGCGGCCGTCCTGCCGCACCGTGGCGATGCTGACGCCCTGCGCGGCGAACTCCTGGGCGACGGTGGCCAGCACGCCCGGCCTGTCCGCGACGTCCAGGCTCACGTGGTACCGCGTGGGCGTCTCGGCCATCGGCCGCACCGGCCGGCCGGCGTAGACCGTGGCCCCCGGGCCGGCGACGCCGGAGACCCGGTTGCGGGCGACCGCGACGAGGTCGCCGAGCACCGCGCTCGCGGTCGGCTCGCCGCCCGCGCCCTGGCCGTAGAACATCAGCTGCCCGGCCGCGTCGGCCTCGACGAACACCGCGTTGAACGCGCCGTTCACGCCCGCCAGCGGGTGGCTGGTCGGGATCATCGCCGGGTGCACCCGGACGGCGATCGAGTCGCCGTCGCCGGCAGCCTCCCGACCCGACCCGTTCCCACCCGACGACACCCGCTCGCAGATGGCCAGCAGCTTCACCGTGCAGCCGATCTCGGCGGCGCGGGCGACGTCGGTGGCGGTGACCGCGGAGATGCCCTCGCGGTGCACGTCGGAGGCGGTGACCGGCGAGTGGAACGCCAGCGAGGCGAGGATCGCGGCCTTGGCGGCGGCGTCGAACCCGTCGACGTCGGCGGTCGGGTCGGCCTCGGCGTACCCGGCCTCGGTGGCCTCGGCCAGCGCCTCGCCGAACCCGGCGCCGGTCTCGACCATCCGCGACAGCACGTAGTTGGTCGTCCCGTTGACGATGCCGACCACCCGGCGCAGCTGGTCACCGGCCAGCGACTCGCGCAGCGGGCGCAGCAGCGGGATGGCCCCGGCGACGGCCGCCTCGTAGTAGAGGTCGACGCCGGCCTCGGCGGCCGCGGCGTGCAGCGCGACGCCGTCCTCGGCCAGCAGCGCCTTGTTCGCGCTGACCACCGACTTGCCGGCGCCCATCGCGGCCAGCAGCAGGGTGCGCGCCGGCTCGATGCCGCCGATCACCTCGACCACCAGGTCGACGTCGTCGCGGGTGACCAGCTCGTGCGCGTCGGTGGTCAGCAGCTCGGCGGGGACGCCGGGGTGCCGGTCGGGACGCCGGACGGCGACCCCGGCCACCTCGACCCGCCGGCCCACCCGGGCGGCGAGGTCGTCGGCCTGCTCGGACAGCAGCCGCAGCACGGCACTCCCGACCGTGCCGCACCCGAGCAGGGCGACCTTCAGGGCATCACTCATGAGACAGCTCCGGCAGCGTGCTCGGGCGCCGGCTGGTCGATCGCCGGGCTGGGGGCGGGGACGCCGGCGAGGACGGCGTCGAGGGCGAACACGTCGGACAGCGTCTGCCGCCGCACGATCTCGGTGGCGACGCCGTCGGCCACCGCGACCACCGGCGGCTTGAGCAGGTAGTTGTAGTTGCTGGCCATCGACCAGCAGTAGGCACCGGTCGCGGCGACCGCGAGCAGGTCGCCGGGCTGCACGTCCGAGGGCAGCCACAGGTCGCGCACCAGCACGTCGCCGCTCTCGCAGTGCTTGCCGACCACCCGGCACAGCGCCGGCGGGGCGTCGGAGGTGCGGTTGGCCAGCACGCAGGTGTAGCTGGCGTCGTAGAGGGCGGTGCGGATGTTGTCGCTCATCCCGCCGTCGACGGACACGTAGTTGCGCACCAGCGGGGCGCCCGGTGCGCCGCTGGCCCCCAGCCGGACCGGCTTGATCGTGCCGATCTCGTACAGCGTCACGGTGCCCGGGCCGGCGATGGCCCGGCCCGGCTCGACCGCCAGCCGCGGCACCGGCAGCCCCAGCTGGGCGCACTCGGCGGCGACGACGCTGCGCAGCTTGGCGGCCACGTCGGACGCGCTCACCGGGTCGTCCTCGGGCAGGTAGGCGATGCCGAAGCCACCGCCGAGGTTGAGCTCCTCGAGCACCTGGCCGGTGGCCTGGTGCACCTGGCCCATCAGCCCGACCACCCGGTGCGCGGCGGCCTCGAAGCCGGCGGTGTCGAAGATCTGCGAGCCGATGTGGCTGTGCAGGCCGGCCAGGTGCAGCGCCGGCTCCCGGATCACCCGGACGGCGGCGGTGAGCGCGTCGCCGGTGGCCAGCGAGAACCCGAACTTCTGGTCCTCGTGGGCGGTGGCGATGAACTCGTGGGTGTGCGCCTCGATGCCGACGGTCGACCGGATCAGCACCGGCACCGGGGAGCCGCCGGCGGCGACCCGGGCCTCGGCCAGCGGCACCAGCCGGTCGATCTCGTCGAAGGAGTCGAGCACCACGTGCCCGATCCCCGCGTCGACGGCGAGCTGCAGCTCGACCAGCGACTTGTTGTTGCCGTGCAGCGCGATCCGCTCCGCCGGGAAGCCGGCGGCCAGCGCGACGGCGAGCTCGTTGCCGCTGCAGGCGTCCAGGTGCAGGCCGTCGTCGGCGATCCAGCGGGCCACCTGGCCGCACAGGAACGCCTTGGACGCGTAGTGCACGTCGGCGCCGGCGAAGGCGGTGGCGAAGTCCGCGGCGCGGCCGCGGAAGTCGCCCTCGTCGAGCACGAACAGCGGGGTGCCGTGCGCGCGGGCCAGCTCGGTGACCGGCCGGCCGCCCAGGTGCAGCTCCCCACCGACGCGGGTGGCCGAGCGCGGCCACACCTGCGGGTCGAGCTGCCCGAGGTCGTCGGGGGCGGGCCCGACGGAGGGCGCGGGCGAGATGTTGCCGTGCAGCGGCCCGGCCGGGTGCGCCCTCACATCCGCTCCGGGGCGGAGACGCCGAGCACGCCCAGGCCGTTGCGCAGCACCGTCGCGGTGGCCGCGCACAGCCACAGCCGGGCGGTGGTCAGCGGCGTGGCCTCCTCGTCGCCGCGCGGCAGCACCCGGCAGGTGTCGTAGAACCGGTGGTAGGTGCCGGCCAGCTCCTCCAGGTAGCGGGCCACCCGGTGCGGCGCGCGGAGCTCGGCGGCGGCGGTGAGCACCCGCGGGAACTCCCCCAGCGCGGTGAGCAGGTCGCCCTCGCGGTCGTGCTCGAGCAGCGCGGGCTGCACGTCGGCGGCCTCGCCCAGCGCCAGGCCGAGGTCGGCGGCGCCGCGCAGCACCGAGGAGATCCGGGCGTGCGCGTACTGGACGTAGAAGACCGGGTTGTCGTTGGTCTTCCGGGTCCACAGGTCCAGGTCGATGTCGATCTGCTGGTCGACCGAGGCGCGGGCCAGCGCGTAGCGGGCGGCGTCGACCCCGATGCCCTCGACCAGGTCCTCGAGGTTCACCACGGTGCCGGCGCGCTTGCTCATCCGCACCGGCTCGCCGTCGCGCAGCAGGTTGACCAGCTGGCCGAGCAGGATCTCCAGGTTGACCTCGGGGTCGTCGCCGGAGGCCGCGACCAGCGCCTTGTACCGGCCGACGTAGCCGGAGTGGTCGGCACCCAGCATGATCACGACCTTGTCGAAGCCGCGCGCACGCTTGTCCAGGTAGTAGGCGCAGTCGGCGGCGAAGTACGTGGGCTCGCCGTCGCTCTTGACCAGCACCCGGTCCTTGTCGTCGCCGAAGGTCGTCGTCCGGAGCCAGACGGCGCCGTCGGCCTCGTAGACGTGGCCCTGCTCGCGCAGCCGGGCCACGGCCTTCTCCAGCGCGCCGCTGTCGTGCAGCGTCTTCTCCGAGAAGTACACGTCGAAGACGACGCCGAACGCCGCCAGGCTCCGCTTGATCTCGTCGAACATCAGCTCGACGCCGCGCACCCGGAAGCGCTCCTGCTCGGCGTCGGCGGGCAGCTCGAGGATGCCGGGCTCCGCGGCGACGACGGCGGCGGCGATGTCGTTGATGTAGGCCCCGGCGTACCCGTCCTCGGGCACCTCCCGGCCGTGCGCGGCCGCCTGCAGGCTGCGGGCGAACCGGTCGATCTGCGAGCCGGCGTCGTTGAAGTAGTACTCCCGGCTCACGGCGGCGCCGCTGGCCTCCAGCAGCCGGCCGAGCGCGTCGCCGACCGCCGCCCACCGGGTGCCGCCGATGTGCACCGGGCCGGTCGGGTTGGCCGAGACGAACTCGAGGTTGAGCCGCTGCCCGGCCAGCACCGTGGTGCGCCCGTACGTCTCACCCGCCGTGACGACCCGGACGGCGATCTGGCCGAGCGCGTCCTTGGCGAGCGTGACGTTGAGGAAGCCGGGGCCGGCGACGTCGACCGCCGCGATCCCCTCGTGCCCGCGCAGCTCGGCGGCCAGCAGCTCGGCGACCTCGCGCGGCGGGCGGCCGGCCGGCTTGGCCAGCCGGAGGGCCACGTTGGTGGCGTAGTCGCCGTGCTCGGGGTTCTTCGGGCGCTCGATGGTGACGTCCTCGGGGACGGCGACCGCGAGCGCACCACGCTCCACGGCCCCCGCCACGGCGGACCGGACGACGTCGCGCAGCTGCTCAGGTGTCACCTGCCGATCGTACTTTCGCCCGGCCAGCGGGTTCCCCCGGCCGCCGGGAGCGGGTGCGGCGGGCCCGCCGGCGTGGTAGCGCGACCCGCCGGGAGGGCCGTCGACCGGGCCGGCCTCCCAGGGAGGCGACCTAGACTCGCGGCCGCCAGCGCCGCGCCCGCGGCGGCAGACGAGAAGACGGCACCCGCCCCCGGCGGCGCGGTGCGGCAGCGAGGAGAGGCAGTGCCCAAGGACCCCAAGGCGTCGAACAGCCGCCCCGGCGGCGCGTCCCGCGGGGGGTCCGGCGGCCGATCCGGAGGCGCCGGCAACCGCCCGGGCAACCGCAGCGGCAGCGGCCGCACCCGCCCGCCGGTCGACGTGGTCAACCGGCAGCGCCCGTGGGGCCTGATCGCCGCGGCGATCGCGGTCGTCGTCTTCGCCGCCGGCGTGCTCACCTACGCGGTGGTGTCGGTGAACAAGGCCAACGCCGACAAGGTCAGCTCGCTCGGCGAGATCAAGGGCGTGCAGAGCTTCGACTACGCGGCCGGGCAGCAGCACGTGGCCACCCCGGTCACCTACGACCAGTCGCCGCCGGTCGGCGGCCCGCACGACCTGGAGTGGGCCGACTGCACCGGCACCGTCTACGACGTCGACATCCGGCACGAGAACGCGGTGCACTCCCTGGAGCACGGCGCGGTCTGGATCACCTACAACCCGGACACCGTGAAGAGCGGCGACGTCGACGAGCTGAAGAAGGTCGTCGACGGCAACTCCGGGCTGATGCTGTCCCCGTACGAGGGGCTGACCAGCCCGATCAGCCTGCAGTCGTGGAACCACCAGCTGTTCGTCGACAGCGCCGGCGACAAGCGGGTGCAGCAGTTCGCCGACTTCATGGCCTTCAACGACAAGGTCGAGGGGGCCTACCCCGAGGTCGGCGCCAGCTGCGAGAACCCGAACTTCGTCTCGGACCCGCTGGTGCAGGGCGACAGCAGCCGCGCCGGCTCCGGCTCGGCCGCGGTGATGACCGATGCCCCGACCACCCCGACCGGTTCCAGCGAGGCCCCTGCGACCTCGACGCCGGCCGGCACCTCGGCGCCGTGACCGCGGTGACCAGGACCGGGCCGGACCGGACCCGGGACGCCGCACCGGCGCCCCGGGGCAACCGGGCGCTGGTCGCGGTGCTGGTCGCGGTCATCGCCGTCGCGCTGGTGGCCCTGGGCGGCGGGCTCGCCGTCGCCCTGGGCATCGGCCGCACCGATCCCCCGGGCACCGGCTCGGTCGACGCCGGGTTCGCCCGGGACATGTCCACCCACCACCTGCAGGCGGTGGAGATGGCCAACCTGGCGCAGACCCGCAGCGCCGACCCGCAGGTGCAGCAGCTGGCCTTCGACATCTCCTCCACCCAGAACAACCAGGCGGGGCGGATGCGCGGCTGGCTGTCGCTGTGGGACCTCCCGCTCAAGGGCGGCGACGGCGTCATGTCCTGGATGGGCGGCGAGGGCGGCCACGGGATGCACGACATGGGCGAGATGCAGGCGGCCGAGGCCCGCGGGGCGCTGATGCCCGGCATGGCCACCGAGGACGACCTCGCCCGGCTGCGCTCGCTCACCGGGACGCCGTTCGACGTGCTGTTCCTGCAGCTGATGATCCGGCACCACCAGGGCGGCCTGGCCATGGCGCAGGACGGCGCGGCGCACGCCCAGGAGCCCGCCGTCCGGGCGCTGGCCCGGACCATCGCCGAGACGCAGACCGCCGAGGCCACCACGATGGAGCAGATGCTGCGCGCCAAGGGCGGCGCGCCGCTGCCGGCCGACGCCTGAGACCTCCCCGCCCCCCTGCCGGAGCCGGCGGGCGGGGCTGGTAGCGTTCCTTCTCGGCGCCGCGCGAGCGGGGCCGAGATGAGCCCCCGTAGCTCAGGGGATAGAGCACTGCCCTCCGGAGGCAGGGGCGCAGGTTCGAATCCTGCCGGGGGCACATCCGCGAACGGCCCTCCCGACCTGGTCGGGAGGGCCGTTCGCCGTCTCAGGCCTCGGTGACCCGCCCGCCGTCCACGACCAGCCGCCGCGTGGTGTGCACCGCCTCCAGCATCCGGCGGTCGTGGGTGACCAGCAGCAGCGTGCCCGGGTAGCCGGCCAGCGCCTGCTCGAGCTGCTCGATCGCCGGCAGGTCGAGGTGGTTGGTCGGCTCGTCGAGCACCAGCACGTTCACCCCGCGGGCCTGCAGCAGCGCCAGCGCCGCCCGGGTCCGCTCCCCCGGGGAGAGCGTCGCGGCGGGGCGCAGCACGTGGTCGGCGCGCAGCCCGAACTTCGCCAGCAGCGTGCGGACGTCGGCGTCCGGCGAGTCGGGCACCTCCCGGCCGAACGCGCGGGCCAGCGGCTCGTCGCCGAGGAACAGCCCGCGCGCCTGGTCGACCTCGCCGACCTGCACGCCCGAGCCCAGCCCGCCGCTGCCCTCGGCCAGCGGCACCCGGCCCAGCAGCGCCCCGAGCAGGGTGCTCTTGCCCGACCCGTTGGCGCCGGTGATCGCCAGCCGGTCGCCCCAGTCGACCTGCAGGTCGACCGGGCCGAGGGTGAAACCGCCCCGGCGGACGACGGCGCCGCGCAGGCTCGCCACCACGTTGCCCGCGCGCGGGGCGGCCGCGATCTCCATCCGCAGCTCCCACTCCTTGCGCGGCTCCTCCACGACCTCCAGCCGCTCGATGCGCCGCTCGGTCTGCCGGGCCTTGGCGGCCTGCTTCTCCGACGTGGCGCGCATGTGCGCGCGGATGCTCTTGTCCGGCTCCTTGCCCTGCTTGCGGACGGCGTTGCGCACGCCCTGGGTCATCCAGTTGCGCTGCATCCGGGCCCGGGCCTCGAGCCCCTCCCTGGTGTCGGCGTACTCCTCGTACTCCTCGCGGGCGTGCCGGCGGGCCACCTCCCGCTCGGTCAGGTAAGCCTCGTAGCCGCCGTCGTGCACCCGCACCAGCTGCTGGGCGAGGTCCAGCTCCACCACCCGGGTGACCGTGCGGGCGAGGAACTCGCGGTCGTGGCTGACCAGCACCACGCCGACCGCCGACCCACCCGACCGCCCTGGACCGGCGACGAAGCGCTCCAACTGCTCCAGCCCCGCGAGGTCGAGGTCGTTGGTCGGCTCGTCGAGCAGCAGGACGTCGTAGCGCGACAGCAGCAGCGACGCCAGCCCCACCCGCGCGGCCTGCCCGCCGGACAGCCCGGTCATCGCGGCGTCCAGCGCCACCCCGGGCGCCACCTCGGCGACGACCTCCTCGGCGCGCTCGGCGAGGTCGGCGCCACCGAGGGCCAGCCAGCGCTCCAGGGCGTCGGCGTAGGCGTCGTCCGCGCCGGGCTCGCCGTCGGTCAGCGCCGTCAGGGCGTCGTCCATCACCCGCGTCGCGGTGGTCACCCCGGTGCGCCGGCCGAGCGCGTCGAGCACCGTCTCCCCCGGCCGGCGGTCGGGCTCCTGCGGCAGGTAGCCGACCGTCGCGGTCGGCGGGGAGAGGGTGACCTCCCCGGACTCCGCCGGCAGCAGGCCGGCCAGGGTGCGCAGCAGGGTCGACTTTCCGGCGCCGTTGACCCCGACCAGGCCGACGACGTCGCCCGGCGCCACCACCAGGTCGAGGTCGGTGAACAGGACGCGGGCGCCGTGGCCGGCGGCCAGGCCGCGGGCGAGCAGGGTGGCGGACACGCCCCCATGGTGCCGCCCGGCGCGAGCGGGTTCCCTCAGCGGTCGGTGGGCGGGTCCGCCGGCAGGTCCTCGAGGACCTCGTCGGTCATCTCGTCGAGCAGGTCCTCGAACGACTCCACGCCCGGCGGCTCGTCCGCACCGCGCCGGCGCACCAGCCAGGGCCGCAGGTCGTCGTAGCCGCGCACCGACACCCGGCGCAGCGGGCGCACCCGGTAGGCGCGCATGCCGCGCAGCCGCCGGGCCAGCTCCTGGTCGACCAGCACCGAGGACGGGTGCGCGATCGAGGTCAGCCGGCTGGCCAGGTTGACCACCGGGGAGTAGACGTCGCCGAGCCGGGTGAGCACCGGGCCGAACGCGGCGCCCACCCGCAGCGGCGGGCGGTCCGGCGCGGACCACTCGACCGGCAGCTGCAGCCCGATCTCCACCGCGTCCACCGGCGCGGCGCAGGTGAACAGCACGCCGTCGCCGACGGTCTTCACCACCCGCCCGTGGTGGCGGGCGATGACGTCGGCGGCGGTGCTCTCGAAGTCCTCGACCATCGCGCCGAGCTCCCGGCCGCCCATGCCGCGGCTGCGCGAGGTGTAGCCCACCAGGTCGGCGAACCCGACCGCGAGCTCCCGGCGGTCGGCGGCGTCGGCGTCCAGCAGCCGGCCGGCGATGGCCGCCAGGTGCCGTCGCCACACGTACTGCTGCAGCTCCTCCACCACCGGCAGCAGCGCCTCCGCGGCCCGGACCACCTCGGCGTCCAGGTCGGCACCACCGGGCCGGCCGCGCTGCGCGCCGGCGAGGACGGCGGCGAGCATGTCGGTCTGCCAGTCGGCCAGCCGGGACAGCGCCTGCCCCATCGCGCGGGCGATCGACGCCTCGGTGTCCGGGTCGGCGAAACCGGAGTCGATGAGGGTGCGCAGCAGCGCGAGCGCGCGGACGTCGGCGTCGGTGAACACCGGGTCGTCGTCGGCGGCGTCGGCGAAGCCCAGCGCCCGCCACAGCCGCTGGGTGCGCTCGGGCGGCAGCCCGGACAGCGCGGCGACGTCCAGCCGGGTGTGCCGGCGGGGCCCGCCGAGCAGCAGCTGCTCGAGGGACGCGCGGGGGTCGGGACCGGGCAGCGGTCAGCCCCCGGCGTGCACGACGGCGGAGGCGCTCACGCGGCGGAAGCTACCCGACGCGCTCCCCCGGCCGGTGTGTGCGGGGTCACGTCCCGGCGGTGGCGGGCCGGGCGGGGTGCTGTGCTCGGGCGGGCCGGTGCGCTTGGATGGGGCGCGACGTCCGGGCTCCCGGGCGGTCCCCCGAGCAGCAGGAGGACGTGATCAGCAGCGCCAGCACGGCCGCGGCGGCCCCGGTCCGGGTCGAGGTCAGCGGCCTGACCAAGACCTTCGGCCAGGTCCGCGCCGTCGACGACCTCAGCTTCACCGTCGAGCCGGGGCAGGTCACCGGCTTCCTCGGCCCGAACGGCGCCGGCAAGACCACGACGCTGCGGATGGCCCTCGGCCTGATCACCCCCGACGCCGGGACGGCGACCTTCGACGGCGTGCCCTACGCGCAGCTGACCGAGCCGACCCGCCGGGTGGGTGCGGTGCTGGAGACGGCGTTCCACCCGGCCCGCACCGGGCGCAACCACCTGCGCGTCTACTGCCGCGCCGCCGGGCTGCCGGTCTCCCGCGCCGACGACGTGCTGGAGCAGGTCGGGCTCACCCCCGCCGCGCACCGCAAGGCCGGCGGGTACTCCCTGGGCATGCGCCAGCGGCTGGGCCTGGCCACCGCACTGCTGGGCGACCCCGCCGTCCTGGTGCTCGACGAGCCCGCCAACGGCCTGGACCCCGAGGGCATCCAGTGGCTGCGCGGCTTCCTCCGCTACCTCGCCCACGAGCAGGGCCGCACCGTGCTGGTGTCCAGCCACCTGCTCGCCGAGGTCGAGCAGACCGCCGACCGGGTGGTCATCGTCGGGGCCGGCCGGCTCGTGCGGCAGGGCTCGCTGGCCGAGCTGCGCGCCGGCGCCGACGGCAACGGCGGCGGCAGCGTGCTGGTGCGCAGCCCGCAGGCGGTCCAGCTGGCCGAGCGGCTCACCGCCGCCGGCACCCGCGTCGAGACCACCGGACCGGACGCGCTGACGGTGCACGGGCTGACCTCCGCGCAGGTGGGCTCGACGGCGTTCGCCGCCGGCGTCGAGCTGCACGAGCTGCGGTCCCGCACCAGCGGGCTCGAGGAGGTCTACTTCCAGCTGACCAGCGGCCAGGAGCAGTACGCGTCGGGCACCGCGCCCGCGTCCGACGGGAAGGGTGCCGCGTGATGGGCCGCCTCGTGCAGGCCGAGTGGACCAAGCTGCTGACCACGAAGGTGTGGATCGGCCTGCTCCTGGGGTCGTGCGTGCTGTCGGCCGGGCTCGCCGCGCTGTTCACCGGGCTGGCCGGGCAGGACGGCGGCCCGGGCCCGGTCGGCACCGCGGAGTTCGAGCAGACCGTGCTGGGGCTGGCCGGCAACGGCAGCATCCTGGCCCTGGTCCTCGGCATCATCGGGATCACCCAGGAGTACCGGCACCGCACCGCCACCCCGACGTTCCTGACCACGCCGCGGCGCGGCCGGGTGGTGTCGGCGAAGCTGCTCGCCTACCTGCTCGCCGGCATCCCGTTCGCGCTGGTCACCGTGGCGGTGACGGTGCTGGTCGTGGTGGTCTACGCCGGCGCGCGGGGCGCCGCCCCGTCGCTGGGCGGGGACAACGGCGAGGTGCTGCTGGGCGCCGGGCTCTCGATCGTGCTGTACGCCGTGATCGGCGTCGGGGTGGGCGCCCTGTTCCGCAACCAGGTCGGCGCGATCGTCGGGTCGCTGGTCTACCTGTTCATCATCGAGAACATCATCGGCGGCATCTCGGCCATCTCCGGCGTCTACAAGTGGCTGCCCGGGGGCGCGACCGCCGCGCTCACCGCGGTGACCGAGGGGCCGGCGGACCTGCTCAACCAGTGGCAGGGCGGGTTGCTGCTGCTCGCGTACGGGCTGGTGGCCGCCGTCCTGGGCACCCTGCTGGCCGTCCGCCGCGACATCGTCTGACGGCCGCCCCGTGACCGAGCCCGCCGGCCTCCGCATGACCGCACCGCGGCTCGCCGCGCTCATCGCCGCCGGCGACGGCGCGGCCGTCCGGTCGGCGGTCGACGAGGCGCCGCGGCTGCTCCGCGCTCCCGTCGAGCGGGACGGCGTCAGCGGCTGGACGCCCCTGCACCTGGCCGTCGCCGGCGGCCGGGAGGAGCTGGTGACGGCGCTGGTCGAGGCGGGCGCCGACCTCGCCGCGACCACGGAGGACGGCCGCACCCCGCTGCACGTCGCCCTCCAGCACGCCCCGGCGCTGGTCGGGGTGCTGCGCGGGCTGGGCGCGCCGGTCGACGCGGCCAGCGCGGCGTTCCTCGGCGACGTCCCGGCCCTCGCCGGGCACCTCGACGCCGGCGCCCCGCTGCGCGACCCGGCCACCGGCGTGGGGCTGCTGCGGTGGGCCGCCCACGGCGGGTCCGTGCCGGCCGCCCGGCTGCTGCTCGGCCGCGGCGCCGACGCGGACGCCGACGCCCTGCACGCGGCGGCCGGGGCCGGGGCCGCCCAGGTGGTCGGCCTGCTGCTCACCGCCGGGGCCGACGTCGCCGCCCGGGAGCCCGACACCGGGCGCACGCCGCTGCACACGGCCGTCGCCACCGCGCCCGAGGACGCAGCCGCCGAGGTCGTGCGGCGGCTGCTGGCCGCCGGGGCCGACGTCGACGCGACCACCTCCGACGGCGCCAGCGCCCTGGACATCAGCCGGGTCGCCGCCGCCCGGGACCGCGCCGCAGGCCGCCCCGCCGCGGCCCGGGACGAGGTCACCGCGCTGCTCGTCGCGGCCGGCGCCCGGCACTGAGCGACCGCCGCAGCGGACGTGACGCGCACCGCCGTCCGGACGTGAGCCGGCACACGTACGGGACGTCCTGTCGCCTCCGGCCGACCTCCTGGGCCGAGGACTAGAGTGGGCACCCGGTCCAACGACGTCCCTCGACGAAGAAGGCACTCGACCCCGTGTCAAGCGTGAGCGAATCCCAGCCGTCCGCCGCCTCGAACTCCTCTCCGGTGGCGGGTTTCGGCACCAACGAGTGGCTGGTCGAGGAGATGTACCAGCAGTACCTGGCCGATCCGAAGAGCGTCGACCAGGCGTGGCACGAGTTCTTCGCCGACTACCGCCCGGGCAGCCCGGTCTCCGACGGCCAGGACCGCACCGCGGGCGCCGCGGCCGCGCCGGCCCAGCAGCAGGCGCCCGCCGCGCAGCAGGCGGCTCCCGCCCCGCAGCAGACCCCGGCCCCGAAGCCGGCCCCGGCCCCGGCCCCCCAGCAGGCGGCGGCCCAGGCCGCCCAGTCGGCGCCCGCCGCGCAGGCGGCCGGGAAGCCCGCCGCGCAGGCCCAGCCCGCGCCCTCGCGGGCGACGTCGGTCTCCGCCCGGACCGAGGACACCGTGGTGGCCCGGCCGGCCGAGCGGGCCGCGAACGCGCAGCCGGCCGCGAAGGCCGCCCCGGCGGCGCCGCAGCCGAAGGCCGCGACCGGTGAGGGCCCGAAGCGCTCGCCGCTGCGCGGTGCCGCGGCCGCCGTGGTCAAGAACATGAACGCGTCGCTGACCGTGCCGACGGCCACCAGCGTGCGCGCGGTCCCCGCCAAGCTGCTGGCCGACAACCGGGTGGTCATCAACAACCACCTGGCCCGCGCCCGCGGGGGCAAGGTCTCCTTCACGCACCTGATCGGCTACGCGCTGGTCCGGGCGCTGGACAGCTTCCCGAACATGAACGCGGCGTTCGCCGAGGTCGACGGCAAGCCCACGCACGTGCAGCCCGAGCACGTGAACTTCGGCCTGGCCATCGACCTGCCCAAGGCCGACGGCTCGCGCTCGCTCGTCGTCGCCTCGATCAAGGGCGCCGAGCAGATGGACTTCGCCCAGTTCTGGGGCGCGTACGAGGACATCATCCGGCGGGCCCGGGCGAACAAGCTGACCATGGAGGACTTCTCCGGCACCACGGTCAGCCTGACCAACCCCGGCACCCTGGGCACCAACCACTCGGTGCCGCGGCTGACCGCCGGGCAGGGCGCCATCATCGGCGTCGGCGCGATGGAGTACCCGGCCGAGTTCCAGGGGATGAGCCCCGAGGCGCTCGCCGACATGGGCATCTCGAAGATCATCACGCTGACCTCGACCTACGACCACCGGATCATCCAGGGCGCCGAGTCCGGCGACTTCCTGCGCCGGATGCACGCCCTGCTGCTGGGCGAGGACGGCTTCTACGACGAGGTCTTCCGCTCGCTGCGGATCCCCTACGAGCCGGTCCGCTGGGTGCCGGACAAGCGGGTCACCCACGAGGGGCAGATCGACAAGAACGCCCGGGTCATCGAGGTCATCGAGGCCTACCGGCGCAACGGCCACCTGATGGCCGACACCGACCCGCTGGAGTTCAAGGTCCGCACCCACCCCGACCTGGACATCGTCCAGCACGGGCTCACCCTCTGGGACCTCGACCGCGAGTTCCCCGTCGGCGGCTTCGCCGGCGAGCGGGTGATGAAGCTGCGCGACATCCTCGGCGTGCTGCGCAACTCGTACTGCCGCACCGTCGGCGTCGAGTACATGCACATCACCGACCCGGAGGAGCGCGAGTGGCTCCAGCAGCGGGTCGAGGTCAAGCACGACCAGCCCGGCCGGGACAAGCAGAAGCGGGTCCTCGCCCGGCTCAACGCCGCCGAGGCGTTCGAGACCTTCCTGCAGACCAAGTACGTGGGCCAGAAGCGGTTCAGCCTCGAGGGCGGCGAGTCGGTCATCCCGCTGCTGGACGAGGTGCTGGTCAGCTCGACCGAGTACGGCCTGGACGAGGTCGCCATCGGCATGGCCCACCGCGGCCGGCTCAACGTGCTGGCCAACGTGCTGGGCAAGAGCTACTCGAAGATCTTCGGTGAGTTCGAGGGCAACATCGACCCGGGCACCGTCCAGGGATCCGGCGACGTGAAGTACCACCTCGGCGCCGAGGGCTCGTTCACCAACCCGGCCGACGGCCGCGAGATCGCCGTCTCCCTGGCCAGCAACCCCAGCCACCTGGAGACGGTCAACCCGGTGCTCGAGGGCATCGTGCGGGCCAAGCAGGACATGCTCGACAAGGGCCAGGGCGCCGACGGGTTCACCGTCCTGCCGGTCCTGCTGCACGGCGACGCCGCGTTCGCCGGCCAGGGCGTGGTGCAGGAGACGCTGAACCTGTCCCAGCTGCGCGGCTACCGCACCGGCGGCACCGTGCACGTGGTCATCAACAACCAGGTCGGCTTCACCACCAGCCCGGCGCAGTCGCGCTCCACGCTGTACTCGACCGACGTCGCCCGGATGATCGGCGCGCCGGTCTTCCACGTGAACGGCGACGACCCCGAGGCGTGCGTGCGGGTCGCGAAGCTGGCGGTCGACTACCGGCAGGCGTTCCGCAAGGACGTCGTCATCGACCTGGTCTGCTACCGCCGGCGCGGGCACAACGAGGGCGACGACCCCTCGATGACCCAGCCGCTGATGTACGACATCATCGACCGCAAGCGCTCGGTCCGGAAGCTGTACACCGAGGCGCTGGTCGGCCGCGGCGACATCACGCTGGCCGAGGCCGAGGAGGCGCTGAAGGACTACCGCGACCAGCTGGAGCGGGCGTTCGCCGAGACCCACGACGCGCGCGACACCTCCGCGCCCGAGCCGGTCATGGACCCGCGCTCGCCGCAGGAGGCGACCGTGCGGACGGCGATCACCCCCGAGGTGCTCAAGGCGGTCGGCGACGCGCACGTCTCCTTCCCCGAGGGCTTCACCCCGCACCCGAAGCTGCAGCGGCTGCTGGAGCGGCGCGCGGCGATGGCCAGCGAGGGCGGCATCGACTGGGCGATGGGCGAGCTGCTGGCCTTCGGCTCGCTGCTGATGGACGGCCGCACGATCCGGCTCGCCGGGCAGGACTCCCGCCGCGGCACCTTCGTGCAGCGCCACTCGGTGCTCATCGACCGGGAGAACGCCGGCGAGTACACGCCGCTGCTGAACCTCAGCCCGGACCAGGGCAAGTTCTTCGTCTACGACTCGCTGCTCAGCGAGTACGCGGCGCTGGGCTTCGAGTACGGCTACTCGGTGGCCAACCAGCAGGCGCTGGTGCTCTGGGAGGCGCAGTTCGGCGACTTCGTCGACGGCGCGCAGATGGTCATCGACGAGTTCATCAGCTCCGGTGAGGCCAAGTGGGGCCAGCGGTCGGGCGTCGTCCTGCTGCTGCCGCACGGTCTCGAGGGCCAGGGCCCCGACCACTCCAGCGGCCGCATCGAGCGGTTCCTGCAGCTGTCGGCGGAGAACAACATGACCGTCGCCAACTGCTCGACCCCGGCGAACTACTTCCACCTGCTGCGCCGCCAGGCGCTGTCGGACGTGCACCGGCCGCTGGTCGTGTTCACGCCGAAGTCGCTGCTGCGGGCCAAGGCCGCGGTCAGCGCCGTCGCCGACTTCACCGACGCCGGCTTCCAGCCGGTGCTCGGCGACCCGGGCGTCGGCGGCGAGCCGCTGGACGACGCGGCGGTGACCCGGGTGCTGCTGTGCAGCGGCAAGATCTCCTACGAGCTGCTCGCGCAGCGCGAGACGAGCGGGGCGACCGACACCGCCGTCCTGCGGGTCGAGCAGCTGTACCCGCTGCCGGCCGAGGAGGTCGCCACGGCGCTGTCCCGCTACCCGAACGCCCGCGACGTGGTGTGGGTGCAGGAGGAGCCGGCCAACATGGGCGCCCGCCAGTTCATGCTGGTCAACCTCCCCGAGCACCTGCCGGCCGGCCGCACGCTGCGCAGCATCAGCCGCAAGGCGTCGGCCAGCCCGGCCGTCGGTTCGGCCAAGGTGCACGAGGTCGAGCAGCGCGAGCTGGTCGCCCGCGCGTTCACCGGCTGACACCGGGCGGGAGAGCAGCCGTGTACTTCACCGACCGCGGGCTGGAGGAGCTGGCCGACCGGCGGGGCGAGGAGCAGGTGACCCTCGCCTGGCTGGCCGACCAGCTGCAGGCCTTCGTCGACGAGCACCCCGACTTCGAGGTGCCGGTCGAGCGGCTGGCCACCTGGCTGGCCCGCGGTGGCACCGACGACGACTCCGACGACCTCGACGACTAGCCGGTGCGCCGCCAGCAGCTGACCGCCGGGAGCGTGCCCAGCAAGGACCTCATGGTCCTGCTGGGACTGCTCTCGGCGTTCGGGCCGCTGTCGATGGACATGTACCTGCCAGGTCTCCCCGCGGTCGAGGACGACCTCGGTGCCGGGCAGGCCGCCGCCCAGCTGACGCTGACCGCGGCCGCGCTGGGCCTGGCCGCCGGTCAGCTGGTGGCCGGGCCGCTGTCGGACCGGTTCGGCCGGCGGGCACCCCTGCTGATCGGGCTGGTCGCCTACGCCGTCGCGTCGGTGCTCTGCGCGCTCGCCCCGTCGATCTGGGTGCTGGTCGGCGTCCGGCTGCTGCAGGGCATGGCCGGGGCGGCCGGCATCGCGCTGTCCCGGGCGATCGTCCGCGACTGCACCGAGGGCCTGGCCGCGGCCCGGGCGTTCGCCGTGCTCGCCTCGATCAACGGCGTGGCCCCCGTGCTGGCGCCGGTGGCCGGCGGGCAGCTGCTGCGGGTCACCGACTGGCGCGGGGTGTTCGCCGTGCTCACCGCGATCGGCGCCGTGCTGCTGGTCTGGTCGGCGACCCGGCTGCCGGAGACCCTGCCGCGGTCCGACCGCACCGGCGGCGGGGTGCGCGCGACGCTCGCCACCGGCCGGGTGCTGCTCGGCCAGCGCGCGTTCCTCGGCCCGGTGCTCGCCTTCGGACTGGGCTTCGGCGCGCTGTTCACCTACATCTCGACGTCGTCGTTCGTGCTGCAGGACGGCTTCGGGCTCTCCCCGGCGCAGTTCAGCCTGCTGTTCGCCCTCAACGGCGCCGGCATCGTCGCGGCCGGCCAGGCCTCGCGGGTGCTGGTCGCCCGCGCCGGCCCGCGGCGGCTGGTGCTCGCCGGGCTGCTGCTGCAGTCTGCAGCGGCGGCCGTGCTGGTCACCGCCGCGCTCGCCGGGTGGGGGCTGCCGGTCGTCGTCCCCGCGCTGCTGGTCAACGCGACCGCCTTCGGGCTGGTGGCGCCCAATGCGACCACCCTGGCGATGTCCGGCGCCCGCCAGGTCGCCGGCAGCGCCTCGGCGCTGCTCGGCATCTCCCAGTTCGCGCTGGGCGGCCTGATCGCCCCGCTCGCCGGGCTGGGCCCGTCCGGCGAGCTGCTGCCCATGGCGGTGGTCATGGCCGGCAGCGCGCTGGCCGCCACCGGGGTGTTCCTCCTCGTCCGCGAGCGCACGCCCGCCGTGCCCGTCCCCACCTCGGAGGTGCCGGCATGAGCGCGCCGGACGACACGGACGCCGCGCTGCTCGCGGCGCTGCAGCGCGCGGGGGTCGCCGACGCGGACGGCTCGGGGCTGGCCCGGGCGCTGTACTCCAGCGACGGCTCGCTGTACCGGGTGCTGCCCCGGGCGGTCGTCCGGCCGCGGCACCCGGACGAGATCGTCGCGACCCTCGCCGTCTGCCGCGAGCTCGGCGTACCGGTCACCGCGCGCGGTGCGGGCACCTCGATCGCCGGGAACGCGGTCGGGCCGGGCGTCGTCATCGACACCAGCCGGCACCTGTCCCGGGTGCACCGGATCGACCCCGGGTCGCGCACCGCGGTGGTCGACCCGGGCGTCGTCCAGGCGTCGCTGCAGGCCGCCGCCCGCCCGTACGGGTTGCGGTTCGGCCCCGACCCGAGCACCAGCAACCGCTGCACGATCGGCGGGATGATCGGCAACAACGCCTGCGGCTCGCGGGCGCTGGGCTACGGCCGGACGTCGGACAACGTGACCGGCCTGGACGTCGTCACCGGCAGCGGCGAGCGGCTGCGGCTGGCCGCCGGGCTGCCCGTCGGCCCCGTCGGCGACCGGCTGCGCGCCCTGGTCGACGCGCACCTGGCGACCGTCCGCACCGAGCTCGGCCGGTTCGGCCGCCAGGTGTCGGGCTACGCGCTGGAGCACCTGCTGCCCGAGCGCGGCGCCGACCGCGACCTCGGCACCGCGCTGGCCCGCACGCTGGTCGGCAGCGAGGGCACGCTCGCGCTGACCCTCGGCGCCACCGTGCGGCTGGTGCCCGAGCCCGCCGCCCGGGCGCTGGTGGTGCTCGGCTACCCGTCGATGCCCGAGGCCGCCGACGCCACGCCCGCGCTGCTGCCGCACTCCCCCACCGCCGTCGAGGGGCTGGACCCGCGGATCGTGCAGCGGCTGCGCGACGTCCCGGCGGCCGTCGTCCCCGACCTGCCCCGCGGCGACGGCTGGCTGATCGTGGAGCTGACCGGCGACGACGCCGCCGAGGTCGCCGACCGGGGCCGCCGGATCGCCGCCGCCGCGGGCGCCGTCGACACCATGGTGGTCACCGACCCGGCGCACGCAGCGGCGATCTGGCGGATCCGCGAGGACGGCGCCGGGCTGGCCGCGCGCACCAGCGACGGGCGCCCCGCGCACGCCGGCTGGGAGGACGCCGCCGTCCCGGTGGAGCAGCTGGGCAGCTACCTGCGCCGGTTCGAGGCGCTGCTGACCGAGCACGGCCTGCAGGGGCTGCCCTACGGGCACTTCGGCGACGGCTGCGTGCACGTGCGGATCGACTTCCCGTTCGGCCCCGGCGCCCCCGCGCCGGCCGGCCGCGACCGGTACCGCGCCTTCGTCACCGACGCCGCCGAGCTGGTGGCCGGGTACGGCGGGTCGCTGTCCGGTGAGCACGGCGACGGCCGGGCCCGCAGCGAGCTGCTGGCCGCGATGTACTCCCCCGCCGCGCTCGCGCTCTTCGAGCAGGTGAAGGGCCTGCTCGACCCGGACGACGTGCTCAACCCCGGCGTGCTGGTCCGCCCGGCGCCGGTGGACGCCGACCTGCGGGTGGCCGCCGCCCCCGCGCTCCGCCGCGGGCTGGCCTTCGCCTACGGCCACGACGGCGGCGACTTCTCCGCCGCGGTGCACCGGTGCACCGGCGTCGGGAAGTGCCGGGCCGACCTGACCGCCACCGGCGGGGTGATGTGCCCGTCGTTCCAGGCCACCCGGGAGGAGGCGCACAGCACCCGCGGCCGCGCCCGGGTGCTGCAGGAGATGCTCGCGCCCGGCGGGCCGGTGCGGAGCTGGCGGTCGCCGGAGGTGCACGAGGCGCTGGACCTGTGCCTGTCGTGCAAGGGGTGCGCCCGCGACTGCCCGACCGGCGTCGACATGGCCACCTACAAGTCCGAGGTGCTGCACCAGACCTACCGGCGCCGGCTGCGCCCGCGCGCGCACTACGCACTGGGCCGGCTGCCCCGCTGGGCCGACCTCGCCGCCCGCGCGCCCCGGCTGGTCAACGGGTTCCTCGGCTCACGGGTCGGCGGCGCGCTCGCCAAGTGGGGCGCCGGGGTCGACCAGCGGCGCCGGCTGCCGTCGTTCGCCGCGCGCACCTTCCGGGCCGGCTGGACCCCCGCCGCGGACGCCGGCAGCCCGACCGTCGCGCTGTGGGTCGACTCGTTCACCGACCACTTCGCGCCGCACGTCGCCGACGCCGCGGTGCGGGTGCTCACCGCGGCCGGTCACCGGGTCGCGGTGGTCGCCGAGGACACCTGCTGCGGGCTCACCTGGATCACCACCGGCCAGCTCGACGCCGCGCGCCGGGTGCTCGCCGGGACCGTGGCGCGGCTGGCCCCCTACGCCGACGCCGGCCTGCCGCTGGTGGGGCTGGAGCCCTCGTGCACCGCGGTGCTGCGCGGCGAGGCGGTGGACCTGGTCGGCGGCCCCGCGGCGGAGCGGGTCGCCGCCGCCACCCGCACGCTGGCCGGGGTGCTCACCGGCACGCCCGGCTGGCGGGCACCGGACCTGTCCGGCGTCGAGGTCGTGGCCCAGCCGCACTGCCACCACCACGCCACGATGGGCTGGAGCACCGACGAGCGGCTGCTGCGCGAGGCCGGTGCGGCCGTCACCCGGGTCGGCGGCTGCTGCGGGCTGGCCGGCAACTGGGGCGCCGAGCGCGGGCACCACGACGTCTCGGTGGCGATCGCGGAGCAGTCGCTGCTGCCCGCCGTCCGCGGCGCGGGCCCGGACGCCGTCGTGCTGGCCGACGGCTTCTCCTGCCGCACCCAGCTCGACCAGCTGGCCGACCGCCCCGGCGTCCACCTCGCCGAGCTGCTGGCCGCGCGCCTCCCTGCCTGACCCGGCCCCCGGGGTCACCCTGGGCACGTGCTCGGTCACTCCCACGCCCTGTCCGGCCTCGCCGCCGGGGCCGCGACGCTGCCCTGGGCCCCGGTGCACGGCGTGGTCGCCCAGGTCGCCTGGACGGCGGCCGTCGGCGGGTTCGCCATGCTGCCCGACCTCGACCAGAAGGGCGCGACGATCTCCCGGATGTGGGGGCCGCTGACCGACGTCCCCGCGGCGGTGGTCGGCGCGGTGTCCGGCGGGCACCGCTGGGGCACCCACGACGCCGTCCTCGGCCCGGTCGCCTTCGGGCTGCTCGCGTACGCCGCGACCTGGACGCCGTGGACGTCGCTGCTCCTGCTCGCGCTGGCGATCGGGCTGGCGCTGCGGGCGCTGAACTTCGTGATCCCCGGGCGCGCGGAGAACACCGTCATCGGCAACCTGGTGATGTCCTGGGGCGCGGCCTGGCTGCTGCTGGACCACACCTACGACCCGACCTGGTTGCCCGCCGCGGTCGCCGTCGGCGTGCTCACCCACATCGCCGGCGACGCGCTCACCTGCCAGGGGGTGCCGGTGCCGCTGGTCTGGGTGCTGCACCGCGCCCGGCTCAAGCTCACCCCCCTGCGCACCGGCGCCGGCTTCGAGAAGTTCGTGCTCGCCCCGGCGTTCCTGCTGGCCGCGGTGCTGCTGGTGTTCGTCAACACCGGCGCTGCCGACTCCCTGGGCCCGCTGCTCGACCGGTTCGCGGCGGGCTGACCCTCAGCCCGCGGCAGCGGCGCCGTCCGCCTCCGGTGCGGCCGGCAGCCGGCCGGGCCGGGGCCACAGGCGGACCACCACCCGGCCGACGACGACCGCGACGCCGAACGACCGGCTGTCATCGGTGCCGAACGGGTTGTCGCCGTGCACCCAGTGCCCGCCGTCGACGGCCCGCACCACGCGCTTGACCACCAGCAGCGCCGGCCGCGCCGGGAACCGCGCGAGCACCACCTCACCGGGGCGGACCGGACCGCCCGGGGCGACCGCGCGCACCAGCAGCTGGTCACCGTGCCGGAGGGTCGGCGACATGGACGCGCCGCTGACCCGGGCCCGGAACCAGCGGGCGGGTGGGCTGCTGGGCATGTCGTCGGTGATCACCGCGAGTAGGGTCCCACCCGGAAGCACACCACGATCCCGGGAGGCACCCCCATGCGTCTGTTCCGCATGTTCGCCGCCGTGGAGGCCACCGCGCACTGCGACCTCCCCTGCGGCGTCTACGACCCCGCTCAGGCCCGCATCGAGGCCGAGTCGGTGAAGGCCATCCAGGAGAAGTACCAGGGTTCGGACGACGAGGTCTTCAAGACCCGCTGCGTGCTCATCAAGGAGCAGCGGGCCGACCTGGTCAAGCACCACCTGTGGGTGCTGTGGACCGACTACTTCAAGGCCCCGCACTTCGAGAAGTACCCGCAGCTGCACGAGCTGTTCAACAAGGCCACCAAGCAGGCCGGCGCCGCCGGCGGCAAGGGCAGCATGGACCCCGCCGAGGGCCAGAAGCTGCTCGACTACATCGCCGAGATCGACAAGATCTTCTGGGAGACCAAGGCCGCTGCCTGATCCAGGCCGCACGCACCACCCCCGCTGCCGGGCCGTCCTCCGCGGACTGCCCGGCAGCGGTGTCCCGTCCCCCGGTCGCCCACCCCTGTCCCCCACCCCTGCAGCGCTGCCTCGAGGAGCCGAGTCCCGTGAGCCCTGCTTCGACCTGCGCTCCCTGCTGGAGCGGGTGGAGGCGGCCGCACCCGTCGACGCCGTGACCGCCGTCGCCGAGGAGCTCATGACGCTCTCCGGCGCCCGCGAGGTGTCGCTGCTGGTGTCCGACTTCAGCGGGCACTCGCTGGTCCGCGCAACGCCGCCTCGCTCGACGTGGCCCGCGCGCTCGCCGGCACCGCCGACCTGCACCCCCGCGAGGCGGTGCACGCCCTCGGCCAGGCCGTCCTGCGGGCCACCGGCGGCGACCTGCGCGACGACGCGACGGTGATCTGCCTGGACTGGTACGGCGGCCCCCAGCGCCCGCGGCTCAGCACCCGCGGGGCCAGCGGCGAGCGCGCCTCGGCCTGATCCGCCCGCGTCGCGCGGCCGCCGGGGAGTGGGCGGGAGCCCACCCAAGTAACCTCGGTACGACATGCGCATCGACCGGGCCGGCTGGCCCTTCCTCACCGTCCCCCTGGTACCCGGGGCCGGTCTGGCCGTGCTGGGCCGGGCCACCGGTAGCCGCTGGGCGCGGTGGTGGAGCTGGCCGCTGCTGGCCCTGGCCGGCTACATGGCGGTCTTCTTCCGCGACCCGCAGCGCCGCTGCGACGTCGACCCGGCGCCGGCCGACGACGTGCTCTCCCCCGCCGACGGCGTGGTGATGGTGGCCGGGGAGCCGCAGCCGGGCGTGGCCCCCGACGGTGACTGGCAGCAGGTCAGCGTCTTCCTGTCGGTGGTCGACGTGCACGTCAACCGCGCCCCGTACCGGGGGCGCATCGAGTCGTACGAGTACCGGCCCGGCAGCTTCCTCGCGGCGTACCGCAAGGAGAGCGCCCACCGGAACGAGCGCAGCGAGCTGTGGGTGCGTGACGGCGACCGCACGGTCGTCTTCCGGCAGATCGTGGGCGTCCTCGCCCGCCGGATCGTCACCCGGGTGCAGGTCGGCCAGCAGGTGGCCACGGGGGAACGGGTGGGGCTGATGAAGTTCGGGTCGCGGATGGACGTCTTCGTGCCACGGGACTGCGTGGTCACCGTGACCGAGGGTCAGCGGGTGCGCGGCGGCGAGACCGTCATCGCCCGCTGGGCCCCGCCGAGCTGACGGGTACGGCGAGGATGCCGCCCACCCGGCGCACCGCCACCGTCGAGTTCGTCCGCGGCTCGGTCCGCGGCGGCCGGCGCCGCGCCCGCTCGTGGCTGCCGAGCCTGTTCACCCTGGCCAACATGATGTGCGGCTTCGCCGCCATCCTGGTGGCCTTCCGCGGCGAGTACGGGCTGGCCTGCCTGCTCATCGCGCTGTCGGTCGTCTTCGACATCGCCGACGGCGCGGTGGCCCGGCTGGTCGGCGCGGTCTCGCCGTTCGGCCTGCAGTTCGACTCCCTCGCCGACCTGGTGTCGTTCGGGCTGGCCCCGCCGCTGCTGGCGTTCGCGCTGCTGTCCGGCGACCTCGACCAGCTCGACGTGCTCGGCTGGGTCGCCTGCTTCCTCTGGGTGGCGTGCGCGGCGCTCCGGCTCGCCCGGTTCAACACGACCATCGACCCGACCGCCGACAAGCGGTACTTCATCGGCCTGCCCAGCCCCGGCGCGGCCGCGGTGGTGCTGGCCAGCGTCTTCGCGTTCGAGGAGCAGATGCAGGGCCGGGAGCGGCTGTGGGTGCTGGCCGTGCTCGCCGTCCCGGCGCTGCTGATGATCAGCAACGTCCGCTACCGGTCGTTCCGGTCGCTGGTCAGCCCGAAGAGCCGCCGTCCGTACGGCCTGGTGATCGCGGTGGTGGTGCTGCTCGCCGGGCTGGCGCTGGCGCCCCGCATCACCGTGTGCGTGTTCGCCTACGCCTACCTGCTGTCCCCGCTGGTGGTCCCGATCGTCGCACCGCTGGGGCGCCTCGTGCCGCCGCGGGTCAAGGAGGTGCTGTCATGACGGTGCGCCCGGTGCGGCCGGACGACGTCCCGGCCGTCGTCGGCCTGGTGCGCGAGCTCGCCGCCTACGAGAAGGCCGAGCACGAGGCGCTGATGACCACCGACCAGCTGGACGCCGCGCTGTTCGGCGACTCCCCGGCGGTGTTCGCGCACGTGGCCGAGGCCCCCGACGGCTCGGTGGCCGGCTTCGCGTTGTGGTTCCGCACCTTCTCCACCTGGCGGGGCACGCACGGCATCCACCTCGAGGACCTCTACGTCCGGCCGGAGCACCGCGGCGGCGGGTACGGCCGCGAGCTGCTGCGCACCCTCGCGGCGGAGTGCGTCGCCCGCGGGTGGTCCCGGCTGGAGTGGGTCGTGCTGGACTGGAACGAGCCGGCGATCGGGTTCTACAGGGCGGCGGGCGCCGTGCCGATGGACGAGTGGACGACGTTCCGCCTCACCGACGAGGCGCTCACCCGGTTCGCCGCCGACCCCCGCTGACCGACCGACCGACAGGAGCAGGCGTGACCATCGAGCGCACGGAGTCCCAGTGCTGGCTCACCGACATGGACGGCGTGCTGGTGCACGAGGGCAACGCGCTGCCCGGCGCCGCGGACTTCCTGCAGCGCCTGGTCGACCGCAACCGCCGGTTCCTGGTGCTGACCAACAACTCGATCTTCACCCCGCGCGACCTCGCCGCGCGGCTGTCCCGGGCGGGGCTGCAGGTGCCCGAGGAGGCCATCTGGACCTCCGCGCTGGCGACCGCGGACTTCCTGTCCACCCAGCTGCCCGGCGGCTCGGCGTACGTCATCGGTGAGGCGGGGCTGACCACCGCGCTGTACGAGGCCGGCTACACGCTCACCGACACCGACCCGGACTTCGTGGTGCTCGGCGAGACCCGCACGTACTCGTTCGAGGCGCTCACCCGCGCGATCCGGCTGATCGGTGACGGCGCGCGGTTCATCGCCACCAACCCCGACGCCACCGGCCCGTCGGCCGAGGGGCCGCTGCCGGCCACCGGCTCGGTCGCCGCGATGATCACCCGGGCCACCGGCATGGAGCCCTACTTCGTCGGCAAGCCGAACCCGATGATGTTCCGCAGCGCGATGAACCGCATCGAGGCGCACTCGGAGTCGACCACGATGATCGGCGACCGGATGGACACCGACGTCGTCGCCGGCATCGAGGCGGGGCT
The DNA here is from genome assembly GCF_040659695.1 of Modestobacter sp. NPDC049651. Taxonomy (NCBI): domain Bacteria; kingdom Bacillati; phylum Actinomycetota; class Actinomycetes; order Geodermatophilales; family Geodermatophilaceae; genus Modestobacter; species Modestobacter sp. NPDC049651. The sequence continues at coordinate 298,726 of NZ_JBFAOG010000002.1, read as the reverse complement.
GGACACCATCCTGGTGCTCAGCGGCTCGACGAAGGCCGGCGAGATCAGCCGCTTCCCGTTCCGCCCCAGCCGGGTGTGCGACTCGATCGCCGACGTGATCGAGCTGGTCTAGTGCAGGTCTGAGGGGTCGGTGTTCGCGCCGCACAGCACGACGGCGACCCGCTCCCCCTCGGCCGGCACGTAGGCGCCGGCCAGCAGCGCGGCCAGGGCCGTCGCCGCGCCGTGCTCCACGACGACCCGGTGCTCGGCCCACAGGTGCCGGCGGGCGGCGACGACGTCGTCGTCGGTGACCAGCACCGGCTGCACCCCGGTGCGGACGGCGACCGACCAGCCGATGTCGCCGATCCGCCGGGCACCCAGCGAGTCGGCGGCGACGCCGGACACCGCCACGTCGACCGGCTCACCGGCGGCGACGGCGGCGTGCAGCGTGGGCGCGTTCTCCGGCTCCACGCCGACCACCCGGGCCGTGCCCTCGACGGCGGCGGCGACCCCGGCCATCAGCCCGCCGCCGCCGACCGCGACCAGCACGGTGTCGACAGCGGGGGTGTCGGCCAGCAGCTCCAGGCCGAGCGTGCCGGCGCCGGCGGCGATCTCCGGCTGGTCGTAGGCGTGGCAGTACACCGCGCCGGTGGCCGTCGCGTGCTCGACGGCGGCCGCGTGGGCGATCGCGTACTCGGTGCCGTGCTGGACGACGGTCGCGCCCAGCGCGCGCAGCCGGCGCACCTTGACCTCGGGCGCGGTGGTGGGCACGAAGACGGTCGCCGGGACGTCGAGCGCCGCGGCCGCCCACGCGTTGGCCAGCCCGGCGTTGCCCCCGGAGGCCACGACCACGCCCACCCGCGGGTCGAGCTCGCCGCGCTCGGCGGCGCCGGCGATGCGGTTGACCGCGCCGCGGGCCTTGAAGGTGCCGGTGTGCTGCAGGAACTCCAGCTTGAACACCACCGGCCGGCCGGCGACCTCGGCGGTCACCAGCGGGGTGCGCACCACCCGGCCGGCGGCGCGGACGGCGGCCGCCTCGACGTCCGTCCGGGTGATCACCGGTCGCCCGGGTGCTGCTCGGCGAACGCCAGCCGGGCCTCCGGCGTGAGCAGCAGGTACAGCTCGGCGAGCACCAGCACCAGGATCGGGACCCCGATGGCCGGCTGGTCGCCCTGGAAGGCGAACGAGAACCCGATCACGGCCAGGAACAGCTGGAGGGCGACCACGGGGCCGCGCGACCAGCTCGCGCCGCGCCACAGGCCGCGGCCCGCGACGCCGAGCGCCGCGGCGATGATCGCCACGAAGACGGCCTCACCCAGCGCACCGGTGACGTCGGTCGCGTTCCCGGCGACCACCAGCACCACGAGGACGACGGCCACCGCGGCGAGCCCCAGGGTCTCGAGCCCGACCACCAGCGCGGCCCGGCGGAGGGCGCGCGGCGCGGCCGAGGCGGGCCGCGGCGGGCGGGCGGGCGACGGCTGCGCGGCTCCGCCGAGCAGCCCCTCCGCGCGGGGACGACGACGCCCGGGCTCCCCGGTCGGCTGGCCTGACACGCCGCAGAGGCTACGCCGGGCGGCCGCCCCGCCCGGCCGCTCGGGCACGGGAGCGGCCCTCCCCCGGGCCCGCCCGGGGCGCCGGTTAGGTTGACCGCATGCGTGCGTTGCTGGTCGCCAACCCGGCGGCGACCACGACCACCCGCAAGGTGCGCGACGTGCTGGTGCGGGCGCTGTCCAGCGAGCTGAAGGTCGACGTCGCGGAGACCGGCCACCGCGGGCACGCCCGGGAGCTGGCCGCCGGGGCCGCGGCCGAGGGCATCGACGTGGTCGTCGCGCTCGGCGGTGACGGCACCGTCAACGAGGTGGCCAACGGGCTGCTCGACCACGGCCCGCGCACGCCGCTGCTGGCCGTCGTCCCGGGCGGGTCGACGAACGTCTTCTCCCGGGCGCTGGGCCGTTCGCGGGACCCGGTCGAAGCGACCGGCGAGATCCTGGAGTCGCTGCGGGCCGGGCACGTGCGCAGCGTGTCGCTCGGGACGGCGCAGGCGCGCACCGCGGACGACGGGTGGACCGACCCGCGGGCGTTCGTGTTCGCCGCCGGGCTGGGGTTCGACGCCGACGTGATCGCCCGGGTGGAGGGCCAGCGGGCGAAGGGGCGCCGCTCGACCGGGGCGCTGTACGTGCGGTCCGGGGTCGCCGCGTTCCTGCTGGGCGCCGACCACCGCCGTCCGCCGATCACCGTGGAGGTGCCCGGCGAGCCGGCGGTCGAGGGCGTCTTCCTCGGGCTGGTCTCCAACGTGGACCCGTGGACCTACCTCGGCGACCGCCCCATCCGGCCCACCCCGCAGGCGTCGTTCGAGACCGGCCTGGACGTCTTCGCGCTGGGGCGGATGGGCGCGACCCGGATGCTCCGCACGCTGCGCCAGACGATGGTCGCGGGCGCCGAACCCCGCGGCCGCCGGGTGCACCGCTGGCACGACCTGGCCGAGCTCACCCTGACCGCCACCCGTCCGCGGGGCTGGCAGCTGGACGGCGACCACCTCGGCACCACCACCGCGCTGCGGGTGCGGTCACTGCCCGACGCGCTCCGCGTGGTCGCCTAGGCACGTCTCGACCCGCCCGGGGGACGGACCCCGCGGACGGCGTGTGCTAGGTACGAGTGGCGGGGCTCCCACGTGCGTGGTGAGGTTGCTCACGAGGCTCTCCGCGATGCCCCTGAACTGCTTGACTCTCGGGTACTTCGTGAAAGCATCACAAGTAAGCAACCTGCTGGTAACACAGGGCAGGCGGTCGCCGAGCGAGGCGCTGGGGAACCCAGCATGCCAGCCGGAGACGGTCCGAGACCGGTGACCGGATGCAGGACGACCAGGCACACGACATCGAGGAGTACACGGCCATGGACTGGCGCCACCGCGCCCTCTGCCGCGACGAGGACCCCGAGCTCTTCTTCCCCATCGGGACCACCGGTCCGGCGGTCGTGCAGATCGAGCAGGCGAAGGCCGTCTGCCGTCGCTGCCCGGTCGTCGAGTCGTGCCTCGAGTGGGCCCTGAGTTCCGGGCAGGACTCCGGCGTCTGGGGCGGGCTGTCCGAGGACGAGCGTCGCGCGCTCAAGCGCCGCACCGCCCGCACCCGGGTTCGCACCGCCTGATCACGCACCACCGCTGAACGCAGCGAGGCCCGCTCTTCCCGGGGAGCGGGCCTCGCTGCGTTCAGCGCCGGCGGCGGCCGGCGCCGGGGAGCACCAGCACGGCCTCGGTGCCCGGGCCTCCGTCGGCGGGCGCACCCATCTGCAGGGAGCCGTGCAGCTCGCTGGTGACCAGGGTGCGCACGATCTGCAGGCCCAGGCCGGTGCTCTGCGCGGGGTCGAAGCCGTCCGGCAGCCCGCGGCCGTCGTCCCGCACGACCACCCGCAGGTCGGCGCCGTCGCGCTCCGCGCCGAGGGTGATGGTGCCGGGGGCGCCGTCGTCGTCGAAGGCGTGCTCGGCGGCGTTGTGCAGCAGTTCGGTGACCGCCATGACCAGCGGGGTCGCCGCGGCGGCGGGGAGCTCACCGAAGCGGCCGTCCCGCTTGATCCGGGCGGCCGGCCCGACGAACGTGACGTCGCCGAGCATGGGGATCACCTGGTCGAGCACGTCGTCGACCTCGACGACGTCCTCCCGGCTGCCGGCGAGCGTCTCGTGGACGACCGCGATGGACGCGACCCGGCGGACGGACTCCTCGAGCGCGGCGCGGGCCGCGGGCTCGGTCATCCGGCGGGCCTGCAGGCGCAGCAGCGCGGCGACGGTCTGCAGGTTGTTCTTCACCCGGTGGTGGATCTCCCGGATGGTGGCGTCCTTGGTCATCAGCGCGCGGTCGCGGCGGCGGACGTCGGTGACGTCGCGGACGAGCACCAGCGCGCCCTCCTCACCGCCGGGGGCCTGCAGCGGGAGGGCGCGGACGAGCATGGTGGCGGCGTCGTTCTCGACGTCCATCGGGTCGGGGAAGCGCCCGGCGACGGCGGCGGCCATCTTCGCGGCGACCGCCTCGCCGGCCACCCGGTCGCCGGCCAGCGCCCGGGTCACCTCACCGAGCTTCTCCCCCACCACGTCGCCGGTGACGCCCATGCGGCGGAACGCCGAGAGGGCGTTGGGGCTGGCGTAGACGGCGCGGCCGTCGGCGTCGAGCTTGACCAGGCCGTCGCCGACCCGCGGGCTCATCTCCGCGTCGTCGAGCATGCGGGGCGGGAAGGTGCCGGCGGCGACCATCAGCTGCAGGTCGGCGGCGATGTCGAGGTAGGTGAGCTCGAGCTGGGACGGCGACCGGGTGGCCGCCAGGTTGGTGTCCTTGGCGAGGACGGCGACGACCACGCCGTCGTGCCGGACGGGGATGACCTCGCGGCGGCGGGGGCTGGGACCCGACCAGTCGGGGTCCCCCTCGGTGACCGGCCGGCCCTCCTGGTGCGCACGCACGAGCGACTCCGCCTCGACGCCGCGCACCTCCGCGCCCACCAGGTCCTCCGGCTGGCTGGTGGGCGCGGTGAGCGGCCGGACCTGCGCGACGCACCACCAGGCGCCGTCCTGCAGCGGGACCCACAGCGTGAGGTCGGCGAAGGACAGGTCGGCCAGCAGCTGCCAGTCCGCGACGAGCCGGCGGGCGTGGTCGACCTGCCCCGGGGAGGACGCCGAGCCGCGCGTGAGACGTTCGGAGAGGCTGCTCATGGTGCCGACGAGCCTAGGCGGCGCACTCCTTACCCTGCTCGGGTGACCTCCGGCTCGCTGACCATCGGACCCGCCTCCCCCGCCGACCACGACCGGATCGCCGAGCTGACGGCCGGCGTGTACGTGGCGGAGGGCTTCGCCTCCCCCGAGTACGCGGTGCAGCTGGCGGACGTCGCCGGCCGGGCGGACCGCTCGACCCTGCTGGTCGCCCGGGACGACGACGGGCGGGTGCTGGGCAGCACGGCGCTGGTGCTGGCCGGCGACTTCGGCGAGGTGACCCGCTCGGACGACGAGGCGGCGTTCCGGATGCTGGTGGTCGACCCGACCGTGCAGGGTCGCGGGGTGGGCCGGGCGCTGGTCGAGGAGTGCCTGGAGCGCGCCCGGGCCGCGGGCAAGCGGCTGATGGTGCTGTCGACCGACCCGCGGATGACGACCGCGCACCGGCTGTACGAGCGGCTGGGCTTCACCCGGCTGCCCGAGCGCGACTGGTCGCCCATGCCCGGCATCGACCTGATGGTCTACGGCCTCCCCCTCTGAGAGCAGCACACCACCGAGCCAGCCCACCGGCCTCGCCCGGTGTGCGAGCAGGGGCCGATGACCGCAGGGCTGCGGTGGGTGGTCAGAACGGTGGATCGTCGGTGATGACGGGCGGTGGCGGTGCCGGACCCGGCGGTGGCTCCGGCTCGGGCCGTGGCGGTCGCATGCCGGGTGGTCGGGTCGTCCGGGTGACCCCGGACGGTGTCGTGACGGTGAGCGTCCCGTCGGCAGTCATGGCGAACCGCCAGCCGCGGGCGAAGGTCTTCAACCGGTGGTGGCTGCGGCAGAGGCAGCACAGGTTGGTGCAGTCGGTGCGACCGCCGCAGGAGTGCGCGAGAACGTGGTCGAGGTCTGCCCAGCCGACGCGTTGCCCGCAGTTGGGGAACCGGCACCGCCGGTCGCGGGTGGTGACGAACGCCCGCTGCTTCGCCGTCGGCGCGTATGCGCTGGTCTCCGGCGGCGGCCCGAGCGCCGCGCACCCACAGGCGGTGTCCGGGTGGTCGGGGCAACCGCGGCGGACCAGCCGCTCCAGCTCCGCCGCGGTGACGGTGGCCAGGAGCTCCCCGTCGGGGCCGGTGATCGCGAACGACAGGGACCCACCGTCGGGCGCGGTCAACCCCAGCGCACCCACCCGGGCGAGCAGTTCCCGCAGGTGCGCGGCGGTGACCACCAGCCCGTTCACCTCACCCGGTGCACTGCTCCGGTCCTCCAGCGAGGCCAGGTCGACGGTGACGGTCAGGTGCGCGCACACCGGGACCAGCCCACCGGTGCCCGGGCGCAGCAGCAGCGCGGCGGCGATCTCGGCGCGGATCACCCCGATCGGCCGGTCGTCCCCATCGCGTTTGGCGGTCTTCGCGAGTTCGTCGATGAAGCTGAACGCGATCGTGGCCTGGTCGCTGGGCAGGTCGATGACGATCGCGGTGTGCCCGGTCAACGCCGAGGGGTACAGGGTCACGTCCGCGGCCTGCGCGGCCTTCGCGCGCAGTTCCTCCGCCGCGGCCGGGTCGAAGGCCAGCAGCAGCGCGAGGGCCCGCGTCTTGAGCCGGGTCACCGACAGCTGCTCCGCCTGCGGCAGCAGCACGGCCTCCACCCGCCCGGCGACCTCCGGGCTGGCGACCTTCAGCACGTCGGCGAGGGCATCGGCCCGGCGTTCGTCGATCGCCCCGCGGTGCAGCAGCGCGAACGTCGCCGGCAGCTTGTCCCGCCAGGTCAATGCCCGGGTCAAGCGCACCGCCGCGGTGCCCCGGCCGAGGTTGAGGATCATCGACAGCTCGGCGGGGAAGAACTCGCTGACCTGCTCCCACGCCTCCTCCCGCGACCAGCCGGGCCGGCGGGCACCGGGGTGCTCCGGAGGCGGAGCGAGGGCGGCGGCCCGCTGAGCCGCCAGCGCCAGGATCAGGTCGGCTTCCTCCGCGGCGTCGACCGCCCGGCGCCGCTGCGTGCGCTGGATCCGCTCGGCCAGCACCTCACCCGGCGACGCCGACAGCGGCACCCCGCGCCACCGGTCGATCTCCCACGCCAGGTCGACCTCCACCCGCGACCCACCCGCAGAACCGGGGAGCGCAGCGGTCGAGGTCATGCCCGCAACCTACGAGCAGGGTCTGACAGTTCCGGCTGGTCAGACAGCCGGTGCCGCCAACCGGCATCCGCAGCCCGGTGGACAGCTCGGGCGGCGGCGGCCTAGGAGCGGTCGACCGTGGCGATGAGGTCTCCCTCCTGGAGGACCTCGCCCTCCACCACGTGCACCTCGCCGACGGTCCCCGCGTGCTCGGTGAGCACCGGGATCTCCATCTTCATCGACTCGAGGATGACCAGCGTGTCGCCGGCCGCCACCTCGCTGCCCGGCGAGACCAGCACCTTCCAGACGCTGGAGACCATCTCGGCGTGGATCTCCTCGACGGCCACCGGGTGCCTCCTGTGCTCGGGACGGGTGCCGACGAGGGGCTCGGCGGCACGATCATGAAAGCACGGCCCAGGGTGCTCAGCCTCGGTCGGGCACCAGTCCGGCGATCTGGTGGAGCACCCCGCAGACCTCGGCCCCGTCGTGGGGCACGCCCGTCTCCGGCAGCCCGGTGAGCACGTCCACGGCGGCCCGCGCGGCGGTGGCGGTGTCCGCGCCCGCCGCGCTCACCGTCGACAGCAGCGCGTCGTACCACCCGTCGAGGCGGTCGCCGCGGTCGTAGCCGCTCACCGCCACCAGCTCGGCGTCCGCCCGGCCGGCCGGCAGGTCGGGCAGCCGTCCGGTCACCCGCCCCGCCGTCCCCGGTGGGAGGGTCGAGCGCAGCTGGACGGCGACCGCCGCCCGCGGCGCGGGCAGCGCCGCCGGTGCGCGCCGGCCCAGCGCGAGCGCCACCGCGTCGACGGCGTGCGCGCGCTCGAGCACCGCGAGGTCCAGGGAGAACCCGGCGGCGACCTCGGCCAGCTCGCCGTCCGGGCTGATGCCGACGGTCACCAGCCCCCGCCAGCCGAGCTCGGGCAGCCGGCGGGCCGCCGGCGGCAGCGGCCCGAGCCCCTCCGGCGGCGTCCAGCTCACCCGCGGGGTGCCGCCGGCCCGGTCGCGCAGCACCGGCGTCACGTGGTGCAGCCCGCGGTCGTCGACCCAGGCCAGGAAGCCGCGCTCGCTGGCCGGCTCGACGCCGTCCCCGCCGAGCCGCTCCAGCACCTCGGCGTCCGGACCGACCCAGCGGAGCCCGGCGTCGGCGACCGCGGCGGCCAGCTCGACGTTGCCGGCGAGCGCCGGCGGCACGGGCAGCACCGCCCCGACGCCGCTGCGCCGGGCGGCCTCGACGATCCGGTCGGCGTGCAGGTAGGACTCGGTGGCCGGGGCCGGCCCGAGCAGCACCGAGTCGTCGGCCAGCCGGACGTGCCGGGCGTCGCGCTCGGCCTCCGAGTAGACCGCGACCGCCTTCACGCCCAGCCGCGAGCACGCCTGCACCACGGCGCAGGCCATCGGCCCGCGCCCGGCCACCAGCACGCTCTCGACGGTGCCCGAGACCACGTCGTCCCCCCGTCCTCCGGCGGCAGCCGCCGGTCGGTCCTCCGCACGCCGGCGCAACGGACCCCGCCACCGGGGGCCTGCTGCTCGGCCGTGCGATCCTTGCAGGGTCAGCTTGACCCGGATCGGGGTGCCCCGCACCCCGCCGGGTACCCGTCCGCCGCCCGGCCGCCCGCCGGGACGACCGCAGTGAGAGGAGGCACCGATGTCGAAGCGAGGCCGCAAGCGCCGCTCCCGCAAGAAGAACGGCGCCAACCACGGCAAGCGCCCCAACGCCTGAGCGACAGGTGCGGAACGGCCCCCTCCCGCAGTGCGGGAGGGGGCCGTTCTCGTGCTGGGGTGCGCCCGGTCAGTCCCCGGCGCTCTCGGAGCGGACCGTCTCGACGCTGGCCCGCTCGACCCACACCTGGGTGCCGTCCTCCTCGAAGGAGACCGTGGTCAGCTGCAGCTTGATCCGGTCGCGCAGGCCCACCGGCGTCGGGTCGCCGCCGCAGCGGCGCCGGACGAGGGCCTTGAACTCCTGCTCGATGCCGAACTGCCGCAGGCAGGACGAGCACTCGTCGAGGTGCTCGGCGATCACGGCCCGGCGGTCGTCGCCGGTCTCGTGGTCGAGGAACTCGAACACGTGCGACAGGACGTCGTCGCACGAGGCGGCGTGCTCGTGCCCGTGCCCGTGGTCGGTGTGCGCACTGCTGCCGTGAACGTCGTCGGTCACGACTGCTTCGCCTCCTCCGAGGCCCCGGCGCGGACGAAGCCGCGCTCGCGGGCGTAGTCGGCCAACAGCTTCTGGAGACCGCGGCGGCCGCGGTGCAGGCGGGACATCACCGTGCCGATGGGCGTGCCCATGATCTCGGCGATCTCCTTGTAGGCGAACCCCTCGACGTCGGCGAGGTACACCGCCAGGCGGAAGTCCTCCGGCAGCTGCTGGAGGGCTTCCTTGATGTCGGAGTCGGGCAGGTGGTCCAGCGCCTCGATCTCCGCGGAGCGCAGCCCGCTGGAGCTGTGCTCCTCGGCCGCGTACAGCTGCCAGTCCTGCACCTGCTCGGTGGGGTACTGCTGCGGCTGCCGCTGCTTCTTGCGGTAGCTGTTGATGTAGGTGTTCGTCAGGATCCGGTACAGCCAGGCCTTGAGGTTGGTCCCCTCGGCGAACTGGTGGAACGCGGAGTAGGCCTTGACGAACGTCTCCTGGACCAGGTCCTCGGCGTCCGACGGGTTGCGGGTCATCCGCAGCGCCGCCGGGTAGAGCTGGTCCAGGTAGGGCAGCGCGTCGCGCTCGAACCGGGCGTCCCGCTCGGCGCGCGTCTCGGCCTCGGCCGAGCGGCTGCCGTCGGCACGCGCCTCGGGCGTCTCGACCTGGTCGTCGGTCACGACTGCGTTCTCGACCGTGGGCTCCTCGGGCACCGACCGTCCTCTCTGCGGCGCCCGGACACGGGCCACCACGTCGGTCGATCCTAGCCGGGAGCGGTCCGGGCGGCCGGGCGGACGACGGGAGGGTGCGCCGGCGGACGCGAGTCCACGTGCCGCGCGGGCGCCCGAGACTGTGTTGCTCACGGTCGGTGCAACCGGGCGCCCCCGGCCGCGATTCCCCTGCAGGGGCGTGGCGCAGAACTCGCTGGGAGGCCGGCGCGCCCTCCCCTACGCTGCTGCGCCGTGGCGGCGACTCCCGCGGTGCGGGCCCTGGACCAGGCGAAGGCGTCCTACTCCCTGCACGAGTACGACCCGGCCGACGGCGCCGACGGGCACGGCTACGGCGGGGTCGCCGTGGCCGCGCTCGGCGCGGACCCCGCGCAGGTGTTCAAGACCCTCGTCACCCGGGTCGACGGCACGCTCACCGTCGCGGTGGTCCCGGTCAGCGGCCAGCTGGACCTCAAGGCGCTGGCCGCGGCGGCCGGCGGCCGCAAGGCCGCGATGGCCGACCCGGCCGACGCCGAGCGCACCACCGGCTACGTGCGCGGGGGCATCAGCCCGCTCGGCCAGCGCAAGGCGCTGCCCACGGTCGTCGACGACAGCGCGCTGGCCTTCCCGACGGTCATGGTCAGCGCGGGGCGCCGCGGCCTGCAGGTCGAGCTCGCCCCCGCCGACCTGGTGCGGCTCACCCGCGCCCGCACGGCGGCCATCGCGCGCTGAGGACCCTCAGCCGTAGGGGCTGAGCAGCTGGTCGACCGGCGCGAAGTCGTCGGTCAGCACCGGCGCGGACCCCACGAAGCGGTCCAGCTCCGCACCCGCGACCACCTGCCAGGCCAGCTCCCGGGCCGCGAGCGCGTCGGCCAGCCGGGCGGTGTCCAGCGGCTGCCGGGAGGCGACGGCGACGACGTTGCCGCCGTCCTCCCCGAGCACGACCGGCGCCCGGGCCAGCAGCACCACCGAGGGGAACACCCGGCGCAGCGTGGCGAGCTCGGCGCGGACGAAGTCCAGCGGCGGGTGGTCGATGAGGTTGGCCGCGTAGACGCCGCCGTCGGCCAGCGACCGGTCGACCAGCCGCAGCGCCTCGACCGTCGTCAGCTGCCACGGGACGGCGAGGCCGCCGAACGCGTCGCCCACGACGAGGTCCCGCTCCCCCGCCGGCTCCTCGGCCAGCGCGACCCGGGCGTCGCCGACCCGCACCTGCAGCTCCGGTGAGGTGCGGACGCCGAGCCGCTGCTCGTCCAGCTCGACCACGCCCGGGTCGACCTCGAGCACCCGGCTGACCGTCCCCGGCCGCTCGACCGCCAGCCAGCGCGGCAGGGTCAGCCCGCCGCCGCCCAGGTGCAGCGCGCTCAGCGGCTCCCCGGCCGGGGCGACCGCCGTGCTCACCGCGGCGATGGCCCGCACGTACTCGAACTCCAGGTGCCGCGGGTCGTCGAGGTCGACGTAGGAGTGCCGCAGGGTGTCGAGCACGAGCACCCGGCCGCCGTCCCGCTCGGGGTCGGCGGTCACCCGGGCGCAGTGGTACGACGTCTCGGCCTCGCAGGGGGTGGGAGCCGCGGCGGCCAGCAGCGGCACCGCGGCGGTGAGCGCGAGCAGCCCGGCGGTGCGGCGGTCCGCGCGCAGCGGCACCGCCCGGCGCAGCAGCACCGCCAGGGCGAGCCCGACGACGACGGTGAGCAGCCCGGTGGCCACCAGGATCACGCTGCTGGGCAGCACCGCGACCAGCACGAACCCGGTGAGGAAGGTGGCGGCGATCCCGCCGAGGGTGCCGATGCCCGACAGCCGGCCCACCACCGAGCCGGTCTCCGCGAGCGACCCCAGCTGCAGCTTGACCACCATCGGCGGCACCGCCGACAGCAGCGCCGCCGGCACCCCGACCGCCACGAACGCCAGCAGCAGCACGTTGCCCGCCGCGGCCCCGGTGAGCAGGCCGCCGGCGAACCGCACCAGCGGCAGGACGGCGACCACCAGCGCGCCGCCGGCCACCAGGACGGGGGCGAGCAGCCGCCGCGGGTCGGTGCGGTCGGCCACCGCCCCGCCGGTCCACGCACCCAGGGCGATCGCGGCCAGCGCGAACCCGATCACCGCGGTGTTGGTCTGCAGGGTGATGCCCACGTACGGGGCGATCAGCCGCAGCCCGACGACCTCCAGCACCAGCACGGTGCCCGAGGCCAGGAACGTCACGCCGCCGGCGACCCAGCCCGGCAGCGCCCGCGACCCGGGCGGGACGTCCTCGGGCACCGGCGGCTCAGAACAGGGCCGGCTGGTCGGCCGGCGCGCTGACCTGCTCCACCCGGTCCTCCAGCTGCGGCCCGTTGTTGCGCACGTTGTTCACCGCGGTGCCGACCGGCCGCAGCTCCAGCGCCTCGACCACCTCCGGCGGGGTCGGCTGCGCCAGCTCCTGCACGTCGTCGCGGGCCGGGTCGAGCCAGCCGGCCCACCGGTCGCGCGGCAGCACCAGCGGCATCCGCTGGTGGACCTCGGTGAGCGCGCCGACGGCCGGCGCGGTGATCACGGTGCAGGTGTACAGCCGGTCGTCGCCCCGCCCCCAGACCTCCCAGAGGCCGGCGAACGCCAGCCCCGAGCCGTCCCGCGGGGTGATGTAGTACGGCTGCTTGGTCGGGCCGTCCAGCCGCTTGGCCCACTCGTACCAGCCGTCGGCCGGCACCAGGCAGCGGCGGCTCGCGGCCGCCGTCCGGAACGCGGGCTTCTCGGTGAGCGACTCGACCCGGGCGTTGAGCAGCCGGTTGCCCACCGAGGGGTCCTTGGCCCACGACGGGACCAGCCCCCAGCGGACGGCCCGCAGCTCCCGGTGGGCGGCGCCGGTGAGCGCACCCTCGGCGTCGCGCTCCTTCTTCTGCCGGACGACGTACACGTCCTTGGTCGGCGCGACGTTGTAGTCCGCCGGCAGGGGCGGCTGTCCCTCGGCCGGGACCGCCTCGAACTCGACGGCGAGGTCCTCGGGGCTGCGGCTCGCGGCGTACCGACCACACATCGGCGGGCTCCTCCCGGACGGCGGGACCCGAGCCTAGGTCCGCCTTCCGCCCAGCGCTCCCCCGTGTGCACGACGGGGTCCATGCGGGGTAGGCACGGGGCGAGCACGTCCACCGCATCGACGACGACGGAGGAACCCGTGAGCACCACCCAGAGCCCTACCGCCGGGAAGACGGCCAGCGACGCCGGCGAGCGCCGGTACGCGACGGTCAACCCGTTCACCGGGGAGACCGAGCAGGAGTTCCCCTTCCTGGAGACCAGCGAGATCGACGGCGTCGTGGAGAAGGCGCACGCCGCCTTCCAGGAGTGGCGCCGCCGGCCGGTCGAGGAGCGCGCCGCGATCGTCGGCCGGATCGGCGAGCTCATGCGCGAGCGCCGCGACGAGCTCGGCGCGCTCATCACCACGGAGATGGGCAAGCGCATCCAGGAGGCCACCGGCGAGGCGATGATGGTGGCCGGCATCTACGGCTACTACGCGGAGAAGGGCCCCGGCTTCCTGGCGCCCAAGCGCATCGACGTGATGGACGGCGAGGCGTCGGTGCTCAGCGAGCCGGTCGGCGTCATCCTGGCGATCGAGCCGTGGAACTTCCCGCTGTACCAGGTGGCCCGGGTGGCCGCGCCCAACCTGGTGCTCGGCAACGCCATCCTGCTCAAGCACGCGGAGAACAACCCGCAGACGGCGCTGGCCATCGAGCGGATCTTCCACGACGCCGGCGTCCCCGAGGGCGTTTACACCAACCTGTTCCTGAAGATCTCCGACGTCGAGCAGGTGATCGCCCACCGGCACGTCCAGGGGGTCACGCTGACCGGCAGCGAGCGGGCCGGCAGCAGCGTGGCGTCGCTGGCCGGCAAGCACCTGAAGAAGTCGGTGCTCGAGCTCGGCGGCTCCGACCCGTTCATCGTGCTCGACGGCGGCAACCTGGAGCAGACGGTGCAGGCGGCGACGATCGCCCGGCTGCTCAACACCGGCCAGGCGTGCATCAACGCCAAGCGGTTCATCGTGATGGACGACGTGTACGACGACTTCGTCAGCGGCCTGTCGCAGTCGTTCCAGGCCTTCACCCCCGGCGACCCCACCGACCCGGCGACGACGCTGGGCCCGCTGTCCTCCGAGCGGGCCGCGGCCGACCTGCACGCCCAGGTGCAGGACGCGATCGACAAGGGCGCCACCGTGGTCACCGGCGGCGACCGGCCCGACCGGCCGGGCGCCTTCGTGAACCCGACGATCCTCGCCGACGTCACCCCCGAGATGCGCGCCTACCGCGAGGAGCTGTTCGGCCCCGCGGCCGTCGTCTACCGGGTGTCCAGCGAGGACGAGGCGGTGCAGCTGGCCAACGACACCGAGTACGGCCTGTCGGCCACCGTCTACGGCAGCGACGTCGACCGGGCCCGCCAGGTCGCGGAGCGGCTGGAGTCGGGCATGGTCTGGGTGAACTCCCCGTCGGGCACCTCGCCGGAGCTGCCGTTCGGCGGCGTGAAGCGGTCCGGTTACGGCCGTGAGCTGTCCGAGCTGGGCATGTTCGAGTTCGCCAACCAGCGGCTGGTGCGGGTCGTCGGCACCAAGCAGGAGGAGACCGTCGACGAGGCCGCCGGCTGAGCCGGGCGCCCGGGGCGCTGGTCGCCGGCGCCCCGGGCTGCCACCCTCTGCCGCATGAGGTTCACGACCGTCCTGGAGCTGCACGGCAAGACCGCCACCGGCCTGGTCGTGCCCCCGGACGTGGTCGAGGCGCTCGGCGGCGGCAGGCGGCCCCCGGTGGTCGTCACCCTCGGCGGGCACACCTACCGGACCACCGTCGGCGTCATGGGCGGCCGGTCCCTGCTCCCGGTGAGCGCCGAGCACCGGACGGCGGCCGGGCTGGCCGCCGGCGACGAGGTCGAGGTGGACGTGGCGCTGGACACCGCGCCGCGCGAGGTCGAGGTGCCCGCCGACCTGGCCGCCGCGCTGGACGCCGAGCCGGGCCTGCGCGCCCGCTTCGACGCCCTCGCGCCCTCCGCCCGCAAGGAGCACGCGCGGGCCGTGGAGAGCGCCAAGGCCGAGGCGACCCGCGCCCGGCGGGTGGCCGCGGTCGTCGCCGCGCTGCGCGCCGGCTGAGCACGCGGAGGGGCCGGCCCGTCGAGCGGGCCGGCCCCTCGGTGCTGCGGGTGCGGTCAGCGGCGCCGGGCCAGCTGCGGGCGGGTGGCCAGCACCAGGCCGAGGGTGGTGTAGCCGACCAGCAGGTGTACCGGGGAGATCACCCGGTCCATGCCGGGGAGCAGCCCGCTCAGCGGGATGACCACGACCGCCCAGGTCTCGGCGACCAGCGGCCACACCCGGGCCGCGCCGGTCCAGCGGCCGGCGAGCGCCATCCGCACACCGATGCCGAACATGCCCAGCATCGACAGCGGCCAGCAGATGTCGAAGGCCAGGTGCAGGGCGGTACCGCGCAGGAACGGCAGCGCCGGGTCGAGGGTGTTCAGCATCGCGCCGGCCAGCAGGGCGTGCTCGACCACCACGACCGCCCGGGCGACCCGGCCGGTGCCGAGGGCGCGGGTCCGCCGGTAGACCGTCAGCAGCGCGACGAGGCCGAGCTGGAACGCCAGCGCGGTGGCCGCCTGCACCCACAGCCCGGTGGTGTCGTCGGGGTTGATGCCGACCGCCGCGGTGCCCACGGCCCACGCCGCGGCGCCGGCGGCGAGGACCGCGCCGCCCCGCCGGACCGTGGTGCGCAGGCCGGCGGTGTCGCCCGCCGCGGGCGGGGCGGGGCGGGCGTCGCTGCGGGCGGGGGCGGGGCTGGTGCTGAGGGTCATCTCGGTTCCTCTCCGGACGTCGGCGGCCGGGGTGCCGCGCTGCAGGGGAACCGTCTCGATGCGCCGTCCCGGGCCGGCAGGGCCCGCCGTCACGACCGCCGTCCCCTCCGGGGGCCCGGGCGCCGGGCGGGGGTGTCCCGGTCGGACGGGACACCGGACCCGGGACAACGGGACACCGGACGGGCCAGGATCAGCGCGTGCTGCACCGGCCCGCGCTCGCCGCCGTGCCCCTGCGCGCGGTGGCTCCGCCGGCGGCCGCGGTCGTGCTGGGCGCGGTGGCCGTGGCGCTCGAGCTCTCCACACCCGACGGGGTCAGCGCGGCGCTCGAGCTGGGCACCGGCCCGATCGACCTGCTCACCGCGCTCGTGCTGGCCGCCGCCGGCGCGGTGGTGCTCACCGCGCAGCCCCGCTCGGTGCCGGGCTGGGTGCTGGCCGCCGGCGGGCTGGTGTGGGCGCTCGACGTCGTCGCGACCGCGTGGCTCGGCTGGGCGGTGAGCAGCTCACCCGCCCGCCCCGGCGCCTCGCTCGCCTACTGGGCGACCAACCGGGTGGGCGTGGCCACGCTGCTGCCGCTGCCCCTCCTGCTGGCCCTCTACCCCACCGGCCGGCTGCCGCGCGGGCGGTGGCGCGGGCCGGTCGCCGCGGGGCTCGCCGTCTGCTGCCTGCTGCCGGTGGTGCTCGCGGTCGTGCCGTCGCAGGTGGCGATCGACCGCGCCGGCGGCGACCTCCCGCTCACGTCCGGCCTCGACCTCGACCCCACGACGCTGCCGCTGCCGGCCGCGGTCGCCCGCCCGCTGCTGGACGCCGTCCTGCCGCTGGCGGCCCTCGGGGTGCTCGTCGCGACCCTGTCGCTGGTGGCCCGGCACCGCGCGGCGACCGGGCTGGAGCGCGACCGGCTGCGCTGGCTGCTGTGGGCCGGCGTGGTCGACGTGCTGGTGCTGGCCCTCGGCCTGGTGGTGCCCGGCGTGTCCGGCAGCGTCGGGTTGCTGGTGGCGGTGACGGTCACCTCGGCGGCCACGGTCGTCGGGCTGCTGCGCCCCCGGCTGGTCGACGTCGACGCGCTGCTCGGCGGCACCGTCGTCTACGGCGCGCTGGGTGCCGGCGTCGTGCTGCTGGACGCCCTGGTGGTGGCCGGCTCCGACGCGGTGCTGGGCAGCCGGGCGAGCGAGCGGAGCGCCTTCGTGGTGGTGCTGCTGCTGGCGACGGTCGGCTACCTCCCGGCCCGCTCGCTGCTGTGGCGGCTGGCCCGGCGGCTGCTGGTCGGGCACCGCGACGACCCGTACCGGGTCGTGTCGCAGCTCGCCGACCGGCTTGAAACCGCCGAGACGGCGGAGGAGCAGCTGCCCGCGGTGGCCGCCGCCGTCGCCACCGCCTTCGGTGTCCGCTACGTGGGCGTCGAGGTGCAGCGCACCGGCGGCGACCGGGTGCTCGGCGAGCACGGCACGCGCCCCGCCGACGTCGACGCGCTGGACGTCGCCTACCGCGGCGAGGTCGTCGGCCGGCTGCTGCTGCCCCGGCGGGGGCTGCGCGCCCGGCTGTCCCGCCGCGACGAGCGGCTGCTCGGCGACCTGGTGCGGCAGGCGGTCGTCGCGACCCGCACCGCCGAGCTCGCCGCGCAGCTGCAGGCCGGGCGCGAGGCACTGGTGCTCGCCCGCGAGGAGGAGCGCCGCCGGATCCGCCGCGACCTGCACGACGGCCTCGGGCCGGCGCTGGGCGCGGTGGCGCTGCGCATCGACACCGCCCGCAACGTGGCCGCCGGTGACCCGGTCCGCGCCGACGAGCTGCTGCGGCAGGCACGCGCCGACGCGGCGGCGGTGCTGGCCGACGTCCGCCGGCTGGTGCACGACCTGCGCCCGCCGGCGCTGGACGACGTCGGGCTGGTCGGCGCCGTGCGCCAGCAGGCCGAGCGGCTGGCCGGGCCGGAGCTGCGGATCGAGGTGGCCGGCGACGGCGTGGGCGACCTGCCCGCAGCCGTCGAGGTGGCCGCGTACCGGATCGCGGCCGAGGCGCTGCACAACGTCCGGCGGCACGCCGCGGCGTCCCGGTGCGCGGTGCTGCTCGCCCGCGAGCCCGGCGGGCTGCGGGTCGAGGTCAGCGACGACGGGGCCGGGATCGACCCCGGCCGGGTGTCCGGGGTCGGCCTGGTGTCGGTGCGCGAGCGCGCCGCCGAGCTCGGCGGCCGGTGCGAGGTGCTCTGCCCCGAGGCCGGCGGCACCCTGGTGCGTGCCTGGCTCCCCGCGCCGGTGCCCGCCCCGGCCGCCGAGGGGGCCCGGTGAGCGAGCCGCTGCGGGTGCTCGTCGTCGACGACCACCCGGTCTACCGCGAGGGGTTGGCCGCCCTGCTGGCGTCGGTGCCCGGCCTCACGGTGGCCGGCACGGCCGCCGACGGCGGCGCGGCGGTGGCCGCCGCGGCCGAGCTGGAGCTCGACGTGGTGGTCATGGACGTGCAGATGCCGGTGCTCGACGGCATCGAGGCGACCCGGCGGATCACCACCGCGGACCCGTCGCTCGGCGTCGTGGTGCTCACCATGAGCGAGGACGACGGCACGGTGTTCGCCGCGCTGCGCGCCGGTGCCCGGGGGTACCTGCTCAAGGGCGCCGACTCCGACGAGGTGGTGCGCGCGATCTCGACGGTCGCCCACGGCGGGGCGGTGTTCGGAGCAGCGCTGGCCACCCGCATCGCCGAGTTCTTCGTCGCCGGGCAGGCCCCGCCGGCAGCCTTTCCGCAGCTGACCGCGCGGGAACGCGAGGTGCTCGACCTGGTGGCCGCCGGCCGCAGCAACCAGCAGATCGCCGAGACGCTGTTCCTGTCGCCGAAGACGGTGCGCAACTGCGTGTCCAACGTGCTCAGCAAGCTGCAGGTGGCCGACCGGGCGCAGGCCATCGTGGCCGCCCGGGACGCCGGTCTGGGCCGCCGCTGAGCCGCACCGAGCACCGTCCCGCCGCGCGGCACGGCAGGATGGGCGCATGACCGACGTCTGGGCCCTGCCGCACCGGGCCGCTCCGGTGGACGCCGTCGTCGCCCTGCCCGGCTCGAAGTCGATCACCGCCCGGGCGCTGGTGCTCGCCGCGATCGCCGACGGCCCGAGCCGGCTGGTGCGCCCGCTGCGCGCCCGCGACACCGACCTGATGGCCGCCGGTCTGCGCGCGCTCGGCGTCGGCATCACCGAGGAGGGCACTGCCGGGGACGGTGCCCCCGGCGACCCCGACTGGCTGGTCACCCCGGGCCCGCTGCGCGGGCCGGCCGCGGTGGACGCCGGGCTGGCCGGCACCGTGCTCCGGTTCCTGCCGCCGGTGGCCGCGCTGGCCGACGGCCCGGTCCGGCTGGACGGCGACCCGCGGCTGCGGGAGCGCCCCAACGCCGGGCTGATCGCGGGGCTCCGCGACCTCGGGGTGCGGGTCGACGACGGCGGCCGCGGCCGGGCGCCGTTCACCGTGCACGGCGCAGGCAGGGTGCCCGGCGGCGCGGTGACCGTCGACGCCAGCGAGTCCAGCCAGGTGGTCTCCGGGCTGCTGCTGGCCGCCGCCCGCTACGACGACGGCATCGACCTCACCGTCGCCGGGTCGCTGCCGTCGGTGCCGCACGTGGAGATGACCGTGCGCACCCTCGCCGAGCACGGCGTCGCCGTCACGCCCACCGCGGCCGGCTGGCGGGTGGCCCCCGGGCCGGTGGCCGCCGTCGACCGGGTGGTCGAGCCGGACCTGTCCAACGCCGCCCCCTTCCTCGCCGCCGCGCTGGTCACCGGTGGCCGGGTCACCGTCCGCGACTGGCCCGCCGACACCACCCAGCCCGGCGCCCAGCTGGACCGGCTGCTCGCGGCGATGGGCGCGGACGTCGTCCGCACGGCCGACGGGCTGCAGGTCACCGGGGCGGGGCGGATCGCCCCGCTGGACGCCGACCTCGGCGAGGTGGGCGAGCTGACCCCGGTGCTGGCCGCGCTGTGCGCGCTGGCCGACGGGCCGTCCCGGCTCACCGGCATCGCCCACCTGCGCGGGCACGAGACCGACCGGCTGCAGGCCCTCGACGAGGTGCTCACCGCCGTCGGGGCGTCCGTCGAGCAGCTGCCCGACGGGCTGGTCGTCACGCCCGGGCCGCGGCGGCCGGCCGAGCTGGACTCCTACGCCGACCACCGGATGGTGATGGCCGCGGCGGTGCTCGGCCTGGCCGTCGACGGCGTCGCGGTGCGCGACCCGGGCACGGTGGCCAAGACGCTGCCGGACTTCGCCGACCGGTGGGCGGCGATGCTGGACCTCCCGATCGGAGCACGCCCCTGAGCCGCAAGATGGACCGCCGGTCCGACGAGGACGACGTCCGGGTCCGGCCCAGCCGCCGCGGGTCGCGGCCGCGCACCCGCACCCGGCCCACCCACGACGACGCCGTCCCCGGGCTGGTCGTCGCCGTCGACCGCGGCCGGATGACCGTGCGCACGCAGTCGCCGGACGGCGCGGCCGTCGAGGTCACCGCGATGCGGGCCCGCGAGCTCGGCAAGCACGGCGTGGTCGTCGGCGACCGGGTGCGGCTGGTCGGCGACACCAGCGGCCGGCCGGACACGCTGGCCCGGATCGTGGTCATCGAGGAGCGGACGACGTCGCTGCGGCGCACCGCCGACGACACCGACCCCACCGAGCGGGTGGTCGTGGCCAACGCCGACCTGCTGGTGGTCGTGACCTCGGTCGCCGACCCGGAGCCGGCGCTGGGCTTCCTCGACCGCTGCCTGGTCGCCGCCTACGCCGGGGGCCTGCAGCCCCTGCTGTGCCTGACCAAGACCGACCTGGCCAGCCCGCAGCCGCTGCTGGACCGGTACGCCGGCCTGGAGGTCGACGCGGTGCCGATGTCCCGGGACGCGCCGCTGGCGGACCTGCTGGCCTGGATCGGGGACCGGATGAGCGTGCTGGTCGGGCAGTCCGGCGTCGGCAAGTCCACGCTGGTCAACCGGCTGGTGCCGGACGCCTTCCGGGCCACCGGCGACGTGAGCAAGATCGGCAAGGGCCGGCACACGTCGTCCTCGGCGGTGCTGCTGGACCTGCCCGGCGGCGGGACGGTCATCGACACCCCGGGCATCCGGTCGCTGGGCCTGGCGCACGTGACCGCGCAGGACGTGCTCGCCGCGTTCGACGACCTCGCCGAGGCCGCCGTCGACTGCCCGCCCGGCTGCGGGCACTCCGCCGAGGACCCCGGGTGCGCGCTCGACGCGTGGGCGGCGGACGGCCCGCCGGCGCGGGCCGAGCGGCTGGCCAGCTTCCGCCGGCTGATCGCCGCGGTCGGCCAGCTCGGACCGGGGTACTGAGCCGCTAGAGGAGGCGGGCGGGGACGGCGCGCTCGGTGGCGCCGCCGTGGCCGTCCGGCTCGACCCGCCAGGCCCGGGCGCGCGGTCGCACGGTGACGGCCTCGGCGAGCTCGGTGCCGATGTAGTGCAGGCCCACGCCGTCCTCGGTGGCGTACCCGGCGGGCAGCTCGCCCTTCGCCACGAGCGCGCGGTAGCCCGCGCCGCGGAACGGGGTGCCGTGGTCGTCGTGCACGCCGTTGCTGTGCGGCAGCAGGCCGAGCCCGTCGGTGAACGCGTGCAGCTGCCCGGACTCCGGCGCCGACCAGGCGTCGGTGGGCCCGCCGACGTGCCAGCACTGGCTGCCCGCGCTCGGGCCGGCCAGCACGACGCCGGCCTCCCAGCACTCGCGCAGCACCGCCGGCAGGCCGTGCGCTCGCCAGACCGCCATCAGGTTGACCACGCTGCCGCCCTCGACCAGCACCACGTCCTGGCGGAGCAGGTGCTCGCGCACGTCGGGCACGTTCGGCTGCGGGAACAGCCGCAGCACGCTCAGGTCGACGTCGTCCCGGCCGCCGTAGACCTGCGACCACACCGACACCGCGGCCGGGTCGTCGCCCACGGCGGTGGGCACGTAGCAGACCCGCACCGGGCCGCCCCACATCCAGCGGTCCCGCCCCAGGGAGAGCACGTGCTCGAGGAGCGGCGCGTTGCCGCGCTCCCCCGGCCTCGGCTCGAGCACCCCGGAGAAGGCGAAGACCTGGCGTTGCATCGGACCCCTCAGCTGAACCCGGGCCCGACCAGACGCGGTCAGACCTCGACGTACCCCCCGCTGCGCCAGTACTCGCCACCGGCACGGGACATGAGTCCCTCGTCCACCAGGTATCGGCGCAGTGCGGCCACGTCTGGATGCCAGACGGCCAGCAGGGCGTTCACCTCTCGCTCGGAGTAGTGAACCCCGGGCTCGAACACGTGCACGAGGTGCTCGAGCACGACGAGCCGCTTGCTGCGCTGGGCCGGGATCGAGACCAGCCGCCCGTCGCGCAGGAAGGTGCGCAGGACGGCGTCCTCCGCGGGGTCGGCCGACAGCGGCTCCGGCGGCGGCGCGTGCTCCGCCGCGGCCCGCGCCGCCTCGCCGAACCGGGCGGTCAGCAGCTCCAGCCCGTGCCCGTCGCGGCGAACCAGGCCGGCCCGGGCGAGCCGGCGGGCGGCCAGCGCCACGTCCTTGAGCGACAGCCCCGACGCCGCCGCGACCTCCTCGATCGTCCCGGCACCGAGCGCCAGCGCCGCGACCACCTTGAGCCGCACCGGGTCCGCGAGCAGTCCCGCGATCGTCGCCGCCTCCACCCCCGCACGGTAGCGGGGCCGCCCGGGCGGGGTCCCGGCCCGGCGGGGCCGGGACCAGTAGGTTCGACACCCATGAACCCCGGACAGCGCGGTTACACCGAGGACATGCGCCTGGCCCACGTGCTGGCCGACCAGGCCGACGCGATCAGCCTGGACCGCTTCCGGGCGCAGGACCTGCGGGTGGAGACCAAGCCCGACCTCACCCCGGTCACCGACGCCGACCACGCGGTCGAGGAGCAGCTGCGGTCCACGCTGTCCCGGGCGCGCACCCGCGACGCCGTGCTCGGCGAGGAGTTCGGCAGCACCGGCCGCGGCGACCGCCGCTGGGTCATCGACCCCATCGACGGCACGAAGAACTTCGTCCGCGGGGTGCCGGTGTGGGCCACCCTCATCAGCCTGCTCGAGGGCGACGTCCCGGTGGTCGGGCTGGTCAGCGCCCCCGCGCTCAACCGGCGCTGGTGGGCGGCCGCCGGGGTCGGGGCGTGGACCGGCCGGCGGCTGGAGAACGCGACCCGGTGCACGGTCTCGAAGGTCACCGACCTCACCGACGCGTCGCTGTCGTACTCCAGCCTCAGCGGGTGGGAGGAGCAGGGCCGGCTGGGCAGCTTCCTCGACCTGACCCGCCAGGTGTGGCGGACCCGCGCGTACGGCGACTTCTGGAGCTACATGATGGTCGCCGAGGGCGCCGTCGACGTCGCCTGCGAGCCGGAGGTCTCGTTGTGGGACCTCGCCGCGCTCGACGTGATCGTGCGCGAGGCCGGCGGCTCGTTCACCGACCTGACCGGCGCCGCGGGCCCGGCCGGGGGCAGCGCGGTGGCCACCAACGGCGTGCTGCACCCGGAGGTGCTGACGGCGCTCGCCCCGGGGGGACGAGCGCCGTCGGCCTGACCTCCCGGCCCGGCAGCCGGGCTCAGTAGCCGCGGCCGGCACCCCCCGACCCGCTGCCGCCCCGGCCGCCCTGTGCGCGCCGGCGCAGCTCGTCGATCTTGGCGCGGGTCTTCGGGTCCTTGGCGAACTGCTGCGCGCGGTCCGTCGCCTGCCGGATGACCTGCTTGCCCTTCGGGCTGTTCGCGAACTGCACGACCTTGCTCAGCATCGACGCCATGACGCGACGCCCCCTCCCGGTCCACGGGCGGCCTGGTGCCGCCGCCATCGGGTCAACGGTGCCCCGGACCGGCCGGTTCCACTCCTGCGGCCAACGACCAGCGGGCCCGGGCCGCGTCCAGCTCCGCCGACCGGCGGGGGCCGACCACCGGGCCGAGCACCCGCTGCGGCACCAGCTCGACGCCCACGCCGCGGCCGGCCAGCACCGCAGCACCGGCCGCCGAGGCGCTGCGCACGTGCAGCGGGCGCACCGGCCGCGCCAGCACGTCGGCCAGCAGCTGCTGGACGGCGGTCGAGCGGGCACCCCCACCGGTGAGCAGCACCGGCCCGTCGTCCGGCGTCCCGAGCAGGTCCGCGGCCGCGGCCACCGCGAACACGACGCCCTCGACGGCGGCCCGGGCGAGGTCGTCGCGGGTGGTGCCCTCCGCGAGCCCCACCCAGCTCCCGCGGGACGACGGCGCGGCCAGCCCGCCCCGCTCACCGGAGAGGAACGGCAGGAACGTGACGCCCCCGGCGCCCGGCTCCCCCGCGCCCAGCAGGCCGTCCCAGTCCAGCCCGAGGACGCCGCGCACCCACGCCCACGCGGTGCCGGCGTTCTGCAGCGCCGCCATCCGGTACCAGCCGTCACCGGCCGCCGCGTAGCTGTGCACCACCGGGTCGGCCGCCGGCGCGGGCCGGTCCACCGGGCGCAGCAGCTGGGCGCCCGAGCCGAGGTTCACCTGCAGGCCGTCCGCCGTCCCGGCCGCGAGCAGCGCCAGCGGGGTGTCCGCGCCGCCGGTGACCACCGGCACCTCCCCCACGGGCAGCCGCGCCGTCCCGCGCACCTCGTCGCCGGGCCGGACCACCGGCAGCAGGCCGGCCGGGACCCCGGCCGCGCCGGCGGCCGCGGCCGACCAGGTGTCGGCCGGCACGTCCCACAGCAGGGTCGCCGAGGCGTCGGTGCGGTCGGTGACGCCCGCGTCGGTGCCCGGCAGCAGCCCGGCCCGCACGGCGTCCTTGGGCAGCAGCACCGCCGCGGCCCGCTCGACCAGCTCGGGCCGGGTCGCCGCGAGCCAGGCCAGTAGCGGGCCGGTCATGCCGGGCACCAGCGGGTTGGCCAGCGCCGCCCGGTCGGGCTCGGGCAGCGCCCGCCAGCGGGCCACCTCGGCGGCGGCCCGCTGGTCCGGCCACAGCAGCGCGGGCGCGAGCGGTGCGCCTGCGGCGTCGACCAGGACCGCGCCGTGCATCTGCCCGGACAGCCCGAGCGCGGCCACCGGACGGCCCCCGAGCCGTGCGGCGACCTCGGCCAGCGCGTCGTCCAGCGCGGCCCGCCAGACGGCGACGTCGGTCTGCGCCCAGCCCGGCCGCGGCCGGTCGACGTCGTAACCGCGCTCGGCCTCGGCCACGACCGCGCCCCCGGCGTCGAGCGCGGCGACCTTGAGGCCGCTGGTGCCGAGGTCCGCGCCGACCAGGACCGGGTCGGTCACTTCTCCGGGCTGTCGCCGTAGGCGTAGCCGGCGTCGGGGTAGCGGCTGCCCTGGGTGGTCGGCGCGATCGCGTCGAGGCGCCGCAGGTCGTCGGCGGAGAGCTCGACGCCGACCGCGCCGACGTTCTCCTCCAGGTAGCTGCGCCGCTTGGTGCCGGGGATCGGGACGACGTCCCCGCCCTGCGCCAGCACCCAGGCCAGCGCGAGCTGCCCGGCGGTGCAGCCCTTCTCCTCCGCGAGCGCCCGCACCGCGTCGACCAGCCGCAGGTTGGCGGCGAAGGCCTCGCCCTGGAACCGGGGGTGGTCCTTGCGGAAGTCGTCGGGGCCGAAGTCGTCCGGGCTGGTGATCGCGCCGGTCAGGAAGCCGCGGCCGAGCGGGCTGAACGGCACGATCCCGATCCCGTGCTCGCGGGCCACGCCCAGGACCGACTCCCGGCCCGCCCCACCGCCTTCGAGGTCGCGGGTCCACAGCGACCACTCGCTCTGCAGCGCCGCGATCGGGTGGACGGCGACCGCTCTGCGCACCGAGGCCGCGCTGGCCTCTGACAGCCCCAGGTACCGGACCTTGCCCTGCTGCACCAGCTCGGCCATCGCCCCGACGGTGTCCTCGATCGGCACGGTGGGGTCGACCCGGTGCTGGTAGTACAGGTCGATCACGTCCACGCCCAGCCGGCGCAGGCTCGCCTCGGCGCAGGCCCGCACGTTCTCCGGCCGGCCGTCGATGCGCATGCCGCCGGCGGTGCGGGACAGCGAGAACTTGGTGGCCAGCTGGACGTCGTCCCGCCGGCCGGCGACCGCCTCGCCGACGAGCTCCTCGTTGTGGCCGTCGCCGTACACGTCGGAGGTGTCCAGGAAGGTGACACCCAGGTCGAGCGCCCGGCGGACGGTGGCCAGCGACTCGGCGCGGTCGGCGGCGCCGTAGGACTGGCTCATCCCCATGCAGCCCAGGCCCTGCGCGGACACCTCGAGACCGCCGAGGGTGCGCCGGGGGACGGGCGGGATCGTCTGCGTCATGCCCCGATCCTGCCCCCGGCGGCGCGAGGCCACCCCCCGCCCTCAGCCGGCGCGCAGCTCCCCGGTGGAGACCAGCTCCTCGGCCAGGTCGCGCAGCTTCACGTTGCGCTGCTGCGAGGCGTGGGTGAGCAGGGTGAACGCCTGGTCGGCGGTCACCTTGTGGCGCTCCATGAGGATGCCCTTGGCCTGCTCGATGACCGCCCGGGAGCTCATCGCCCGGCGCATGTTGGCGGCGTCCTGCACCGCCCGGGCGGTCGCCTCGGCGTTGCCCACGGCGACCGCGACGAACGCGGCCACCTCCTCGCCGGCCGCCACGTCCGCGGTCGAGAAGGCGTGCGGCCGGCCCGCGTAGTTGTTGAGCGCGCCGATGGTGGCCCCCTGGAACGGCAGCGGGATCGACAGCGAGCTGCCCACGCCGAGCCCGACGGCGTACCGGGCGTAGTCGGGCCACCGGTCCTCGGCGCGCATGTCGGGGACCAGGAACAGCTCACCGGCCCGGCCGGCGTCCAGGCACGGGCCGTAGCCGCGCTGGTACTGCAGCTCGTCGGCGTCCATCGCCAGCTGCCCGTGGTAGGCGGCCGTGAAGGCGCTGTCGTCCCGGATGAGCGTGATCGACGACGCGTCGGCGCCCGGGATGGCCCGCCGGGCGATCCCGATCACCTCGGTCAGCACGTCCGGCAGCTCACGCCCGGCCAGGACGATGCGGGCCAGGTCGGCGTGCAGGGCAGGAGCGCCCTCGGTCATCTCGTGCGGGTCCTCCCGATCGGCGGTCCGCCGTGTTCTCGACGGCCGCTCGCCGAGTAGCGCACCCGGCCGGGCAAGCGTATACGGCGTATACGGCGTACAGGCGCTCCCCGGGGCACCGTCGCGCGGCGGGGACCGGGCGGCCGGGCAGCCCGGCCCAGCCGGGCACCGGCGTCCCTGCACCACCGGGCGGACGGCGGGACGGCGAGCAGCACCAGCCCGCCCGCGCACCAGCCGGCGAGGACGTCGGAGAGCCAGTGCGTGCCCAGGTAGACGGTGGTGAGCCCGACGCTGACCGCCAGCACCGTCGCCAGCACCGCGGCCGTCCGCCGCCACCTCCGGGCGAGCACCGCCAGCAGCCCCCAGGTGACGACGGCGTTCGCCGTGTGCCCGGAGGGGAAGATCGTCCCGCCCGCGGCGAACACGTCACCCGCTCCCGGCAGCGCCGCACCCGCCCCCAGCTGGAGCGGGCCGAGCCGGCCGACCGCCGTCTTCAGGGCACCGACGGCGACGTTGGTCAGCAGGGTGGCCAGCAGCAGGAGCAGCAGCGGGCGCAGGTCCCGCTCCCGCCAGGCGCGCAGGCCCAGCCAGACCGCGGCCACGGCCAGGCACACGGCCCGCTGCCCGAGCACCACCCACCAGTCGAGGAACGGCCGCAGCGCGGGCCAGCGCTGCCAGGGGGCCCACCGGTACACCGCCTCGTCGACGAGGACGACCCGGCCGCCCCCGACGACCGCCACCAGCAGGGCGACGAGCGCGGAACCGAGCAGGCCGGCCAGCACGGTCCGGCGGCGCCGCGGCCACAGCCGTGGCAGCGCGGGGACGGCGTCCGCGACGAGGAGCATCCCCCACCATGGGCACCGCGACCCCCGGGCGCCGGGGGGAACCGTCCCGCCGCCGGGCCGTTACGCCGTCCGGCGGCGTGGTCGTCCACCGGGCGCGCTCGGACGACCACTGTCTGGTGGGATGACGGGGACACCGGGGGCGCGACCCGCCACCGGACGACCGTGCAGAGCAGGAGAACCCGTGCAGTACGCCGAGTCCGTCGTCGAGCTGATCGGCGACACGCCGCTGGTGAAGCTGAACTCCGTCACCCGGCACCTGGGGCCGGACGCCCCGCTGGTGCTGGCCAAGGTCGAGTACGTGAACCCGGGCGGTTCCGTGAAGGACCGCATCGCGCTGCGGATGATCGAGGCGGCCGAGCGCTCCGGCGCGCTGCGGCCCGGCGGCACGATCATCGAGCCGACCAGCGGCAACACCGGCATCGGCCTGGCCCTGGTCGGCCAGCAGCGCGGCTACAGGTGCGTCTTCGTCTGCCCGGACAAGGTCAGCCAGGAGAAGATCAACGTGCTGCGGGCCTACGGCGCTGAGGTGCACGTGTGCCCGACCGCCGTCGACCCGGCCGACCCCCGCTCCTACTACTCGGTCTCCGACCGGCTGGCGAGGGAGATCCCCGGCGGCTGGAAGCCCGACCAGTACGCGAACCCGGAGAACCCGCGGTCGCACTACGAGACCACGGGCCCGGAGATCTGGGCGCAGACCGACGGCACGGTCACGCACTTCGTCACCGGCGCGGGCACCGGCGGCACCATCTCCGGCGTCGGCCGCTACCTCAAGGAGGCCAGCGGCGGCCGGGTGCAGGTCATCGGCGCCGACCCGGAGGGCTCGGTCTACTCCGGCGGCACCGGCCGGCCCTACCTGGTCGAGGGCGTCGGCGAGGACTTCTGGCCCGATGCCTACGACCGCACCGTCGCCGACGAGATCATCGCGGTGTCCGACGGCGACTCGTTCGCGATGACCCGGCGGCTGGCCCGCGAGGAGGGGCTGCTGGTCGGCGGCTCCTGCGGGATGGCGGTCGCCGCGGCACTGCGGGTGGCCGAGCGGCTGACGAAGGACGACGTCCTCGTCGTGCTGCTGCCCGACGGCGGCCGCGGCTACCTGAACAAGATCTTCAACGACGAGTGGATGGCCGACTACGGCTTTCTGGACGCCGGAGGCGGCGAGACCGTCGGCGAGCTGCTGGAGGCCAAGGGAGGCGCCACCCCCTCGCTGGTGCACACGCACCCCAACGAGACGGTCCGCGACGCGATCAACATCCTGCGCGAGTACGGCGTCAGCCAGCTGCCGGTCGTCAAGGCCGAGCCGCCGGTGACCGCCGGCGAGGTGGTCGGCTCGGTGCAGGAGAAGACGCTGCTCGACGCCCTGTTCCACGGCCAGGCCACGCTGGCCGACCCGGTCGAGCGGCACATGTCCGCCCCGCTGCCGATCATCGGCTCGGGCGAGGCGGTCAGCGCCGCGGTGGGTGCGCTCGGCGACGCGGACGCGCTGCTGGTGCACGTCGACGGCAAGCCCGCGGGCGTCGTCACCCGGCAGGACGTGCTCGGCCACCTCGTCGGGCTGCCCGCGGTGCCTACGGTGGACGCATGAGCACCGGCTTCAACACCCGCGCGATCCACGCGGGTCAGGACCCCGACCCGGCCACCGGCGCGGTCATCCCGCCGCTGCACCTGACCACCACCTACAAGCAGGACGGTGTCGGCGGCCTGCGCGGCGGCTACGAGTACAGCCGCAGCGCCAACCCCACCCGGGACACCCTGCAGGCGGCGCTCGCCTCGCTGGAGCAGGGCACCCGCGCCATGAGCTTCGCCTCCGGGCTGGCCGCCGAGGACACCCTGCTGCGCACCGTGTGCCGGCCGGGCGACTCGATCGTGCTGGGCGGTGACGCCTACGGCGGCACGTTCCGGCTGATCTCGAAGGTGCTCGAGCCGTGGGGCGTGGGCTACTCCCCCGTCGACCTGAACGACCTGGACGCCGTCCGGGCGGCCGTCGCCCCGGGGACGACCCGCGTGCTGTGGTGTGAGACGCCCAGCAACCCGCTGCTCAACGTCTCCGACATCGCCGCGCTCGCCGAGATCGCGCACGCCGCGGGCACGCTGCTGGTCGTCGACAACACCTTCGCCAGCCCCTACCTGCAGCAGCCGCTGACGCTGGGCGCGGACGTCGTCGTCCACTCGACGACCAAGTACCTGGGCGGGCACTCCGACGTGGTCGGCGGGGCGCTGGTCGTCTCCGACGCCGAGCTAGGCGAGCGGCTGGCCTACCACCAGAACGCGATGGGCGCGGTCAACGGCCCGTTCGACGCCTGGCTGGTGCTGCGCAGCCTGAAGACCCTCGGCGTCCGGATGGACCGGCACAGCGCCAACGCCGGCCGGATCGCCGAGTGGCTGCTGGAGCACCCCGCGGTCTCCGCCGTGCTCTACCCGGGCCTGCCGGAGCACCGCAACCACGAGATCGCCGCCAAGCAGATGTCCGGCTTCGGCGGCATGGTCTCCTTCCGGCTGCGCGGCGGTGAGGACGCGGCGCTCAAGGTGTGCGAGCGGGCGCAGCTGTTCACGCTGGCCGAGTCGCTGGGCGGCGTGGAGTCGCTGATCGAGCACCCGCACCGGATGACGCACGCCAGCGCGGCCGGCTCGCCGCTGGAGGTGCCGGCCGACCTGGTCCGGCTCTCGGTGGGCATCGAGGACGTCGACGACCTGCTCGCCGACCTGGAGCAGTCGCTCTCCTGACGCCGGTCCCCTCCCAGGCAAAGGAAGCTCTGCACCCGGTCTCGGCGCTGAAATCGGGTGCAGAGCTTCCTTTGCCTCGCGGGTCAGCGGGGGGCGGTGAGGATGCGCGGGCCGTCCTCGGTGACCGCGACGGTGTGCTCGACGTGCGCGGCGCGGCTGCCGTCGGCGCTGCGCAGCGTCCAGCCGTCGGCGTCCACCCGGTAGTCGTCGCTGCCGCCGGCGAGGAACCACGGCTCGATAGCGATGACCAGCCCGGCGCGCAGCGGCACCCCGCGCCCGGCACGGCCCTCGTTGGGCACGTGCGGCGCCTCGTGCATCGTGCGCCCGACCCCGTGGCCGCCCTGGTCGGTGTTGATGCCCACGCCCCCGGCCCGGCCGACCGCGCCGATCGCGGCGGAGACGTCGCCGACCCGGTTGCCGACGACGGCCGCGGCGATCCCCGCCTCCAGCGCGCGGGTGGTGGTGTCGACCAGCCGCAGGTCCGCAGGGTCCGGGGTGCCGACCGGGAAGGTGATCGCCGCATCGCCCACCCACCCGTCGAGCGTCGCGCCGGCGTCGACGCTCAGCAGGTCGCCGTCCTCCAGCTCCTGCGGGGTCGGGATGCCGTGCAGCGCGACGTCGTTGACCGACAGGCAGACGACGCCGGGGAACGGCGGGGTGGTCGCCAGCGGCGCGTAGCCGAGGAACGGCGAGGTCGCGCCCGCGTCGGCGAGCACCTGGCGGGCGGCGGCGTCCAGCTCGGTCAGCCGCACCCCCGGCGCGGCCAGCGCCCGCACCGCCGCGTGCATGTCGGCGACCACGGCTCCCGCGGCGCGCATGGCGTCGATCTCCCCCGGCGTGCGCAGCTCGATCATCGTCGTTCCCCTTCCGGTATTGCTATCCCGGTATTACTATCACGGTCATGGTCCGGCCGCCGCTCAGCCCCGAGGAGCACGAGCGCGGCCGACGGCTGGGCGCGCTGCTGCGGGGCGCCCGGGGCGACCGCACGCCCACGGAGGTGTCCGCGGCGTCCGGGGTCGGCGTCGAGACGCTGCGAAAGATCGAGTCCGGCCGGGTGCCGACGCCGGCGTTCTTCACCGTCGCCGCGCTGGCCGGCGCGCTCGGCGTCCCGCTGGACGAACTGGTCGCCGAGCTCGCCGGACCCGGCACCGGCGGCGTGACCCTGGAGGCCACCGGGTAGGACTGTCGGGTGCAGCAACCGCCCGCCGTCAGCGTCGTGATCGCCACCCGGGACCGGCGGGAGTCGCTGCTCCGGTCGCTGGCCCGGCTGGACGACGGCGTGCACCCGGTGGTCGTCGTCGACAACGCCTCCAGAGACGGCAGCGCCGCCGCGGTGCGCGAGCGGCACCCGGCGGTCGACGTCCTGGAGCTGGCGGAGAACACCGGGGCGGTCGCGCGCACCGACGGCGTCCGCCGCACGGCCACCCGGTACGTCGCGTTCGCCGACGACGACTCCTGGTGGGAGCCCGGCGCGCTGGACCGGGCCGCCGAGCTGCTCGACGCGCACCCGCAGGTCGCGGTGCTGGTCGGCCGGGTGCGGATGGCCGCCGACGGCACCGACGACCGGGTGTCGCAGAAGCACCGGGCGGCGGTGCTGGGCCGCTCCCCCGGCTCGCCCGGGCCCGACGTGCTGAGCTTCCCGGCGTTCGCCGCGGTCGTCCGCCGCGACGCCCACCTGGCCGTCGGCGGCTTCTCCGCACTGCTGTTCTTCGGCGGCGAGGAGCACCTGCTCGCCCTGGACCTGGCCGCCGCCGGCTGGCAGCTCGCCTACGCCGACGACGTCGTCGCCTGGCACGACCCCGCGGGACCGGACACCCCGGGCGCGGCCCGCTGGGCGCTGCAGACCCGCAACGACGTGGTCGTCGACTGGCTGCGCCGCCCGCTGCCGGTGGCGCTGGCGGCCACCGCCCGGCTCGCCCGCCGGTGCCTCGACGAGCCCGCCGCCCGCACCGCGCTGGCCGGCGTCGTCCGGCTGCTGCCCGCGGCACTCCGGCAGCGCCGGCCGGTGAGCCGGGAGCTGGAGCGCCGGTTCGCCGCCGCTCAGCGCCCGCTCGGCGCGGTGGAACAGCGGCCGATCAGCCCTGCAGCTGCCGGCTGAGCCACTCCCGCGCCTCGGCGTTCGACGCGGCGCCGCGCTCCCGGGCACCGGCCATCGCCTCGGCGAGCGTGCCGGACAGCGCGTGCTCGAGCGCCGCGTCCAGCGTGTGCGCGTCGACCTGCGCGCCCTGCAGCACCAGCGGCCAGCCCAGCGCCCCGGCCTGCGCCGTCACCTTCGCGCCACCCGTGACGGCGTCGCAGGCGATCACCGGCCTGCCGTGCGCGAGCCCGAGCACGAGGGCGTGCAGCCGCATGCTCACCACCGCGTCGGCCCGCCGGATCAGCGCCTCGACCTGCACGGGGAACCGCTCGTAGGGCTTGTCGTAGGAGTCCATGGTCAGCTCGAACCACGGGATCGCCCGGGTGGCCAGCCAGTCCTCGATCGCGGCGCGCACCTGGACAGCGCGGCTGCGGTCGCCGTACTCCTCCTGCGGCGGGGCGAAGGCGACCGCCAGCACCGGCACGTCCGGCGTGCGGGTGGCGATCGCCAGGTCCGGCCGGGCCACCCCGGGGGCGTCCCGCTCCCACACCTCGTCGAACAGCGCCCGGCCGGCCTCGGAGACCACCGACACGTTCACCGCCCAGCGCCGCGCGCCGGCGAACGCCTCGGTCAGCTCGCGCAGCAGCGGGGTGTCGGAGATCGGCCCGCTGACGAACACCAGGTGGGTGAAGTCGGCCGGGTCGAGGTCGCGCCAGTGCGGGCCGCGGCCCAGGAACGGCGCCCACGCCACCGTGTGGTCGACGTCGAGGTCGCGCAGCCAGCCGGCGACCACCTCGGCCCCCAGGTCGTCGCCGACGGTGGCGATCACCTCGTCGAAGCTGAACCAACCGGCTACCAGGACGCGCATGCGTCCAGCCTGTCAGGCGCGGACGGCGCGGTTCCCCAGCGGGTCGGGCGGAGCTGGCCGGGCGGAGGCGGGTCAGGCCTCCTGGGCGACCAGGTCGCGGTACTCGGGGTGCCGCTCGACCCAGCCGCGGACGAACGAGCACAGCGGCACGATCGTCTCGCCGCGGGACCGGACGTCGTCCAGCGCCCCGCGGACCAGCGCGCTGCCCAGCCCGTGGTGCTCGTCGCCGCTGTCGACCTCGGTGTGGGTGAACACCACCTGGCGGCCGCGCCGCTCGTAGGCGGCCAGCCCGAGCAGGCGGTCGCCGTCGCGGATCTCGTACCGGCTGTTGTCGGGGGCGTCGGTGACGGTCGGCTCCATGCCGGGTGCGAACCGGCCGCCGGGCCGGGGTGTTCCCCGGCCTGGCGGCGCGTGCCCAGGTGGTCAGGAGAGCCGGCGGGCGGCCGGGCCGGAGGTGACGGTGAGCGTGCCGGGCTCGGTCAGCCCGCGGTCGCGGCACGCGGCGACGACGGCCGCGCCGACCGCCTCGGCGTCCGCGGGGCGGATCAGCGCGATCGCCGAGCCGCCGAACCCGCCGCCGACCATCCGGGCGCCGAGCGCACCGGCGGACCGGGCCGCCTCGACGACGACGTCGAGCTCGACCGCCGACACCTCGTAGTCGTCGCGGAGCGAGGCGTGCGAGGCGTCCAGCAGCGGACCGATCTCGGCCACCCGCCCGGCGCGCACCAGCTCGACGACCCGGTCGACGCGCTGGTTCTCGGTGACCACGTGCCGGGTGCGCGCCTGCAGCCGCGGGTCGGCCAGCCGGTCGACGTCCCCGATCGTGGCGTCGGACAGCCACTCCAGGCCCAGCTGCCGGGCCGCCTCGTCGCAGTCCGCGCGGCGCTTGGCGTACTGCCCGTCGGCGAGGGTGTGCTTGACGCGGGTGTCGATGACCATCAGCTCGAGGCCCGCCTCCTCCAGCCCCAGGTGCACGGGCTCGGTGCGGAAGTCCCGGGTGTGGATGAGCAGCGCCGAGCCCTCCTCGGCCAGCAGCGCGACCGTCTGGTCCATGCCGCCGGTGCCGGCGCCCACGACCTCGTTCTCGGCCCGGATCGCGGCCTGGATGAGCAGGTGGCGCAGCTCCGCGGAATCGGCCCGGCCGGCGAGCTCGGCGGCGGCGACGGCCACCGCGCCCTCCAGCGACGCCGAGCTCGACAGCCCGGCGCCCAGCGGCACGTCGCTGCTGACCGCGAGGTCCAGCCCGGGGACGTCGATGCCGGCCTGCTGCAGCGACCACAGCGTGCCTGCCGCGTAGGCGGCCCAGCCGGACACGGCGCCCGGGCCGAGGTCGGCCAGGGTGCCCTCGAAGGTCTCCGCCTCCGGGTCGGTGCTGGTCAGCCGGACGACGTCGTCGTCCCGGCGGCGCACCGCGGCGGCGGTGACCCGGGTCAGCGCGAACGGCAGGCAGCGGCCGCCGTTGTAGTCGACGTGCTCGCCGATCAGGTTCACCCGGCCCGGCGCCGTCCAGACGCCGTCCGGGTCGACCCCGAAGGCCTCCTCCAGCGCCGCCACCGCGAGGTCCGCCTGCTCCTGTCCGCTCACGACGTGCCCCGTTCGCTCACGCCGCTGTCCGCTCACGACGCCACCTCCCGCAGCCGGTCGGCGATCCGCTCCGGCGTCGTGTCGTTGATCCAGGCACCCATGCCCGACTCCGAGCCGGCGAGGTACTTGAGCTTGCCGGGCGCGCGCAGCAGCGAGAACAGCTGCAGGTGCAGCCGGCCGAGGTCGCGCTCCTCGCCGGTCGGCGCCTGGTGCCAGCCGGCGATGTAGGGGACCTTGTCGACACCGGGGTGGAACCGGTCGACCCGGCGCAGCAGCTCCTGGTAGACGACGGCCAGCTCGGCCTTCTCCGCGTCGTCCAGCGCGGCGAGGTCGGGGACGTCGCGGTGCGGCGCCAGGTGCACCTCGACCGGCCAGCGCGCGGCCCGCGGCACGTAGGCCGTCCAGTGCTCGCCGCTCAGCACGACCCGCCGGCCCTCGGCCTGCTCGGCGGCCAGCACGTCGGCGAGCAGGCTGCCGCCGGTCGCCGCGCGGTGCTTGCGGGCCTGCTCGACCAGCTGCCCGGCGCGCGGCGGGATGAACGGGTAGGCGTAGATCTGCCCGTGCGGGTGGGTCAGCGTGACGCCGATCTCCTGCCCGCGGTTCTCGAACACGAACACCTGCCGCACGGCCGGGTCGGCCGAGTGGGCGGCGGTGCGCTGCGCCCAGGCCTCGACGATGGTGCGCATCCGGCTCTGCGGCAGGTCGACCACCGACGCCTCGTGGTCGCTGGAGAACACCACGACGTCGCAGTGCCCGTAGGCCGGCCCGTCGGCCGGGCCGAACGGCGGCGCGGCGCCGTCGGGGCCCACCGTGTGCGGCGCGAAGCTCGGGAAGCGGTTGGCGAAGACCACCACGTCGTACTCGTCGTCGGGCACCTCGCTCGGGTGCGACGGGTCCCGGGTGGGGTCCAGCGGGCAGTCCGCGGCGGCCGGCAGGAAGGT
The DNA here is from genome assembly GCF_040659695.1 of Modestobacter sp. NPDC049651. Classification (NCBI taxonomy): domain Bacteria; kingdom Bacillati; phylum Actinomycetota; class Actinomycetes; order Geodermatophilales; family Geodermatophilaceae; genus Modestobacter; species Modestobacter sp. NPDC049651. The sequence goes on along the minus strand of NZ_JBFAOG010000002.1, from coordinate 263,361 downwards.
CCGGTTCATCCGGTGGCCGGCGATGGTCACCCACTCGCCGGTCAGGACGTCGTAGCGCACCTCACCCGCGTGCGGCGGCTCCTCGAGCGGGCGCTCGTCGACGGCCTCGTGCACCGGACCGTCGCTGCGCTCGTCGTCGAAGTAGAGGATCGGCCGCCCGTCGGCGAGCGACCGTTCGGTCACCTGACCCGGCCACAGCTGCGGCGTCCCCGTCGACCCCGGTCCCATCTGCACGGCCCTCCTGTCGTCGCGACCGCCACCCGCAGGCGGCCACACACACAACGGAGGCCCGGTCACCTGGCGGTGACCGGGCCTCCGGTGGTGGTAGCGGGGACAGGATTTGAACCTGCGACCTCTGGGTTATGAGCCCAGCGAGCTACCGAGCTGCTCCACCCCGCGTCGGCAGAGATGACATTACCCCAGGCAACGACCGGTCGCGCAGCGGGGGGTCGACGTCACCCGTGCGGCGCCCAGGCCCGCGGCTCGGCGGGCTGCTCCGGCGGGGTGGCGAGCGGCAGCTGCCACCAGCCGACGTCCAGCCAGCGGCCCAGCTTGAAGCCCGCCTGCCGGTAGACGCCGACCGCCGTGAACCCCAGCGACTCGTGCAGCCCGACGCTGCCGGGGTTGGGCAGCGCGATGCCCGCGTACGCCGTCACGTACCCCAGCCGCCGGACCTCCGGCAGCAGCCGCCGGTACAGCGCCCGCCCGGTGCCCCGGCCCTGCTCCCCCGCGACCAGGTACACCGAGCAGTCGACCGTCCACCGGTAGCCCGGGCGGGTGCCGTGCGGGCCGGCGTACGCGTAGCCCACGACCTCGCCGTCCCGCTCCGCGACCAGCCAGGGCAGCCGCGGCCCGCGCAGCATCCGACGGGCGAGCTCCGCGGCGTCGGGCGCCTCGCTCTCGAACGACGCCGCGGTGCCGGTCACGTAGGGCGCGTAGACGGCGGCGACGGCCGCCGCGTCGGGCACGTCGGCGGGCCGGACGACGGCGGGCGCGCTGGTCACCGTCTCATCCTCCCGGGTGAGGCCGGAACCGCCGCTACAGCTGTCCGCGTCCCGTGCCGATCACCGGATCAGGTGAACGGGGGACGTCCCCGTTCCGGTGACGCAGGCAGGGGGCAGCGAGGTGGCAGCAGCGGCGACGGGCCCGGCGACGGGCGCCCACGCCGGCAAGCCCGACGGACGGCCCTGGGTGCTGGCCGCCTACGTGGCCCTGCTGGCCGGGTCGTGCGTGGCGTTCGGCGTCGGCCCGGTGCTCGGCGTCATCGCCGGCGCCCTCAACGTCGTGTTCGCCGTCTACTTCTTCCGGCACCTCGCGTTCGCCGTCTCCGCCGCCCGCTGGGCCGAGGGCGACCTGCTGGCCGCCGACGTCGACCTCGACGGCTACACGCCCTCGGTGGCGGTCTTCGTGGGCTGCAAGAACGAGGAGCTCGTCGTCGACGGCATGGTCACCGCGCTGCTCGGGCTGGACTACCCGGCCGACCGGCTGACCCTCGTGGTGGTCGACGACGGCTCCGACGACCGCACCGGCGAGAAGCTGGACGCCTGGGCCGCGGTCGAGCCGCGGCTGCGGGTGCTGCACCGCCCGGCGGGGTCCGGCGGCGGCAAGTCCGGCGCCCTCAACGACGCGCTGGCCACCGTCGACGCCGAGATCGCGCTGGTCTTCGACGCCGACCACGAGCCGGAGCCCAACGCGCTGCGCCGGCTGGTGCGCCACTTCCGCGACCCGCAGGTGGGCGCGGTCATGGGCCGCTGCGTCATCCGCAACGGCCCCGACTCCACGATGGCCACCACGGTCTTCGTCGACTTCCTCTCCGGCTACCTGGTCAACGAGTACGGCCGCCAGGCGCTGTTCGAGCTGCCCGCGTACGGCGGCGCGAACTGCGCGGTGCGGATGTCCACGCTGCGGGCGCTGGGCGGCTGGAACCCCGACACCGTCACCGAGGACACCGACCTCACGCTGCGGGTGCTCATCCGCGGGCAGCGGGTGCGCTACGACGTCTCGGCGATCGACTACGAGGAGGCGGTCGTCACCGCCCGCCGGTTCTGGACCCAGCGCTACCGCTGGGCCCGCGGCCACCAGAAGTGCTTCCGCGACTACACCTGGCCGATCCTGCGCAGCCGGCACCTCTCGCTGGTCGAGAAGGCCGAGTCGGTGCTGTTCCTGCTCACCTACCACGTGCCGGTGCTCAGCGGCATCGGCGTCCTGCTCACCGTGCTGCGCGCCTTCGGCATCGGCGAGCAGCCGATCATCGGGCTGCTGCCGCTGTCGATGCTGCTGTTCGTCGGCCCGCTGGCCGAGCTGACCGTGGGCCTGCTGGTCGGCCGGGTCGAGCGGCGCGCCGCCTGGAGCCTGCTGGGCTTCCTGCCGGCCTTCGCCCTGTCGATCTGGATCACCACCCGCGCCTACCTCGACGGCATGCTCGGCCGCCGGTACTCGTGGGTGAAGACCTCCCGCACCGGGACGACGTCGACCGTGACGCCGACCCCTGCGCCGGACGTCGCCCCCCTGACCGGAGCGGCCCGGTGACCGCCGTCCTGCCGCGCCGGCCCCGCGGGCTGCGCAGCGTCAACCGCCGGCGGCTCGCCGTCAGCGTCGAGCTGCTGCTGGCCGTCGTGATCTGCCTGACCGGCTACCGCTGGGGCGCCGAGTGGCTGCGCGTCCACGAGGCCGCCTGGGTCACCGGTCTGCTGAACCTGCTCGGGGAGGACCGGGTCTCCGGCGTCCTGCCCGGCCACATCCTGATGTTCCGCGGCGACGAGATGGTCAACGGCGTCGTCACCACGTCCTGCTCGTCGATCCTCACCGTCTGCGGGCTCACCGCGCTCACCGTCGCGGTGATGCGGAGCCGCCGGCTGCACGCGGTCGCCGGTCTCGTGGTCGCGCTGGTCGCGGTGGTCTCGGCCAACGACCTGCGGCTCATCGCCTCCACCTACGCCGGCCTGCTCTGGGGCCGCCCGGCCCTCGTCCTGTTCCACGACTGGGTCGGCACCGTCTGGACGCTCGCGGCCACCCTGGGGGGCTTCCTGCTCATGGTCTGCATCACCCTGCCCACGGCCGAGCGCGCCGAGCAGGACGTCGCCGGCCGGCACACCGCCCGCCGCCCCAGCAGCTGGGCCCGGCCCGGCCTCGGCTACCGGGCCGCGGAGCAGGAGGCGCAGATCCGGCGACGCCGGCGCCGGCTCACCACCCTCTACTACCGCTACGTGCTGCCCAAGCCGCTGGCCCGGCGGCTGGCCCGGCGCCGGGAGAGCGGCCGGATCGACTACCGCATCGGCCACCTGCCCGCCGCCGAGCGGGTCACCCGGGTGCAGGCCCTGGTGGCCGACGGCCTCGGCGCGCACACCGCCTCGCTGCTGGCCGTGGCCACCTACGAGCGGGAGGCGGAGGTCCTCGACGCGCTCGCCGCGGGCGTCGCCGCCCGCCAGTGGGAACCGGTCACCAACGACCGGGTCGCCGCCATCCGCCTCTGGGCGCGCGGCTGGCTGCTCAGCCGGCGCCCCGCCACCACTCCCGCACCCGCCCCGGCGGCACCCGCCGCGCCCGCCCGGCCCGCCGTGCCGCAGCCCTCGTCCTTCGCGCGGCCGACCCGTGCCGCGCAGCCGTACCCCCTCGGAGACCAGCGATGACCGACGCCTCGACCCCACCGCCCGCCGTCCCCCCGGCGGTGCGCCCGGCCATCCCCCGGCCCCGGCAGCCCCTCGAGTCCGCGCCGTCCGGCGCCCCCGCGACGGCGGCCGGTCCGGCCGGCCCGCCCGCCGTGCTGGTCACCGGTTCCGGCGGTCCCGCCGGGGTCGCCGTGGTCCGGCGGCTGGTCGCCCTCGGGCACCGGGTGGTGGCCGGCGACGCCGACCGCTCCGCCGCCGGCGGTGCGCTGGCCGACGCGTCGGTCGTGCTCCCCCGCGCCGACCACCCGCGCTTCCTGGACGCCGTGCTGGGGGCCGCGGCCACCTACGGCGTCGACGCCCTGATCAGCACCGTCGCCGAGGAGCTGCCCGCGCTGACCGCCGGCGTCGACCGGCTGACGGCGGCCGGGGTGGCCACCTGGCTGCCCGACGTCGCCGCGGTCGACCTGTGCTGCGACAAGGCCGCGTTCGCCGAGCGCCTGCACGCCCGCTTCGTCGCGCACCCGACCACCGCCACGACGCCGTTGGGCGCCTCCTCGGTCCCCGGACCCTGGGTGGTCAAGCCGCGCACCGGGCGGGGCAGCCGCGGCGTCCAGCTGCTGGACCGGCTGAGCTCCGTGGTCGCCGCGCTGAGCACGCACCCCGACCTCATCGTGCAGACCCGGCTGCCCGGCCGGGAGTTCACCGCCGACGCGCTGGTCGGCCGGGACGGCGAGGTGCTGACCGTGGTGCCCCGCTGGCGGGACGAGACCAAGGCCGGCATCTCGGTGAAGGGCACCACCTTCGACTCCGAGGCGGTCACCGCGGTCGTGCGCGAGACGCTGGCCGCCGTCGGGCTGACCGGCCCGGCCAACGTCCAGGGCTTCGTGGCCGACGACGGCAGCGCGACCGTGGTCGAGGTGAACCCCCGCTTCTCCGGTGGTCTGCCGCTGACCCTCGCCGCCGGTGCCGACGTCGTGTCGGCCTACCTCACCGGCATCCGCGAGCCCGACCGCGAGCTGCCCCACCTGTGGTTCACCTCCGGCGTGCGGATGACCCGCTACTTCGCCGAGGCGTTCACCGGCCCGGACGGCCTGCCGCTCGCCGACCCGATGACCGCCGCCGCGGAGGTCCCGGCGTGACCCGCTCCCGGTCCGTGCTGGTGCCCTTCGGCACCCGCCCGGAGGTGGTCAAGCTCGCCCCGGTGGTGCGGGCGCTGACCGCCGCCGGGCACCGGGTGACCGTCGTCGACACCGGCCAGCACACCGATCCCGCGCTGAGCTCGCGGCTGCAGGCCGACCTCGGCCTCACCCCGACCTGGCGCGGCAGCCTGCCGGCCGAGCAGCCGGCCCGCACCGGCGCGCTGCACGCCGACGCCGCGGCCGCCGTCGCCCGGTTCTCCCCCGACCTGGTGCTCGCCCTCGGCGACACCAACACCGTGCCGGCCTACGCGCTGGCCGCCCGCGCCGCCGGCGTGCCGTTCGCGCACGTCGAGGCGGGGTTGCGCAGCCTCAACGCGCGCAGCGTCGAGGAGGTCAACCGCCGGGTGGCCGCCGCGGTGGCTCAGCTGCACTTCGCCCCGACCGCCCGCGCCGCGGCGTTCCTGGCCGCGGAGGGCGTGCCCGCCGAGCGCGTGTTCGTCGTCGGCAACCCGGTGATCGACACGCTGGTGGAGCGCGGGGTCCGCCGGACGCCGGTCGACGAGCGCGCCGGCGTGCTGGTCACCGCCCACCGCCCCACCAACGTCGACGACCCGGACCGGCTGGCCAGGTTGGTGTCCGTCGTGCGCTCGCTGGCCGACCGGGTCGGTCCGGTCACCTTCCCGGTGCACCCCCGCACCGCCGCGCGGCTGGCCGACGCGGGGCTGACCGCCGCGCTCGCCGACCACCCCGGGGTCTCGCTCACCGGGCCGCTGGAGTACGACGCGCTGCTGGCGGCGCTGGGCTCGGCGCGGCTGGCGGTCACCGACTCCGGTGGCATCCAGGAGGAGGCCGCCTTCCTCGGCGTCCCGGTCGTCGTGCTGCGCGCGTCCACCCCCCGCTGGGAGGGCGTGGAGGCCGGCACCACCACGCTGGCGTCGCTCGCGGACGACGGGGCCGCAGCCGCCGTGCTGGCCGCCGCGGCCGCGCACACCTCCCCCGCCGGCCAGGCGCGGGCCGACCAGCTGGCCTGCCCGTACGGCGACGGCAGCACCGGCCCGCAGGTGGCCGCCGTCCTCGCCGACGACGCGACCGACGCGCTGCTGGCGCTCACCGAGCCGGACTTCACCGACGGGCGGCTGCCGTGGTGACCGCGCCCGGAGGCGGCACCCCGGTGTGGACCGGCCCGCCGCCGCTGGCGGTCGTCGTGGACCTGGACGACACGCTGTACCCGCAGTCGGCCTACCTGGCCGGGGCCGCGGCCGCGGTCGGCGCCGCGGCCGCCGGGCTGGGCCTGGACGGGGCGGCCGTGCACACCGCCCTGCGCGCCGAGCTGGCCGCCGGCTCCGACGCGGGCGGCACCATCGACCGGGCGCTGCTGGCCGCCGGGGTGCCCGCCGCGGCGCTGCCGGAGCTGGTGCCGCCGCTGGTGACCGCCTTCACCCGGCACGCGCCGGACCGGCTCGACCCCTACCCCGGCGTGCCGGCGGCGCTGGCCGCGCTGGCCGCCGCGGTGCCGCTGGCCTGCCTCACGGACGGCCACCCAGGCATCCAGGCGGCGAAGCTCGCCGCCACCGGCCTCGGCCCGCTGCTGCCGGTCGTCGTGGTCACCGACTCCCTCGGTGGCCGGGCGCTGCGCAAGCCGCACCCGGCCGGGCTGCTCGCCGTCGCCGACCGGCTGGGCGTGCCCGCCGACCGGCTGCTGGTGATCGGCGACCGGCCCGGCAAGGACGTCGCCGTGGCGGCCGCCGTGGGTGCCCGGGCGGTGCGGGTGCGTCAGGGCGAGTACGCCGACGCCCCGGACCAGCCGGCCGCCTGGGCGGTCGCCCCCACCTTCCCGGCCGCCGCCGAGCTGGCGCTGGTCACGCTGGGTGTCCAGGTGTGACGGGGCGGCCCGCCGACCGGGCGACCGGTCTCACCCGCACTGGGGACACCACTTTCCTCTCGCCACGTTGCGCGTTCAACTTGTCACGAAGCGCGACGAACGACCCACCAAGAACGGCGGACGAGCCGCCGAGGACACGAGGACAGGCCATGCAGGTTCCGCACTCCCGCCCACGGAGCATCCGGCGACTGGTGTCGCGCGTCGCCCTCGGCGCCGTCGCCACCGGGATCGTCATGGTCGGCACCCCCGGCACCGCGTCGGCGACGACGACCGGGGACATCACGCCGATGCTGGACTGCTACACGTACAACAGCAACGGCACCTACACGGTCATCCTGGGCTACACCAGCACGTACGTCGGGCGGCGGAACGTGCCGGCCGGTGGCACGAGCAACTACAGCTCGCCGTCGAAGTACAACGCGGTGCTGCCGTCGAACTTCGACCCGGGCACCCGGCACGCGGTGATCAAGGTCGACGTGAGCGCGTACGAGGTGAACAGCGGCGCCTCCTGGTACCTGATGGGCCACCAGCTCAACTACCTGGCCGCCGCCCAGGCCTCCGGCGTCTGCTCCCCCGGCACCGTGCTGCCGGCCGAGGGCAACGGCACCGGCATGGCGATCGGCCTGGTCGCCGCGGGCGCCGTCGGTGCCGTCGGCCTGCGCCGGCTGCGCAAGCGGACGACCGCCGCCCAGGCCGCGACACCAGCGGCCTGACCCACCGCACCCACGGGCGGCCTCCCCCCTCGGGGGGAGGCCGCCCGTGCCGACTCCACCCCACCGGCCCCGTGGTCGATGGGACTGCAGACCGGCGGAGCGACCGCCGAGGACACGAGGACACCGCGATGACCGTTCACCCCGCCCGGCGTCTCGGCCCGCGCGCCGCCGCCGGCGTCGCCGCCGCCGCGCTGGTCGTGCTGGCCACCCCCGCCACCGCCTCGGCGGCGGACGCCACCACCGCCCCGACGACCACGACGACCACGACCACGACGACCACGGGCACCGTGAAGCCGCTGCTGGACTGCTACATGGACGCCGGCAACGGCGACTACACCGCCATCCTGGGCTACACCAACTCGGGGTCGACCACGCGGAGCATCCCGGTCGGGTCGGCGAACACCTTCTCGCCGACCAAGTACAACGGCCCGCAGACGACGACCTTCCAGCCGGGCACGCACCACGCCACGTTCTCGGTGAAGGTCTACTCGGCGGACATCGCCGCGGGCATCACCTACACGCTCGACGGCACCACCCTCAACTACGCGGCGGCCGCGTACGCCTCCGGCATCTGCGCCCCGGGCACCAGCCTCCCGGCGGAGGGCAACGGCACCGGGTGGACCATCGCGCTGGCCGGCGCCGGCCTGGTCGCCGGGGCGGCCGCCTGGCGCGCCCGCCGCCGGTCGGTCCGCGCCTCCGCCACGGCAGCCGGGACCGTCTGACATGCGCAACGTGCTGGCCGTCGGGGCGCACCCCGACGACATCGAGCTCGGCTGCGGCGCCACCCTGCTGGCGCACGCCGCCGCCGGCGACACCGTGACCATGCTGGTGATGACCGGCGGGGAGAACGGCCCGGGGACCTCCGACCAGGTGCGCGGCCGCTGGACCGAGCAGCGCCGGGCCAGCGAGGCGCTCGGCGCCGGGCTGCGCTGGGGTGGGCTGCGCGACTGCACGCTCACCGCGGACGCCGCCACCGTGCGGATCGTCGAGCGGGCGGTCCAGGAGACCGGCGCCGACCTGGTCTACGTGCACGCGCCCGACGACAGCCACCAGGACCACCGGGCGGTCGCCGCGGCGACGCTGTCCGCGGCCCGCCGGCTGTCGCGGGTGCTGCACTTCCAGAGCCCCTCGACGCTGACCTTCACCCCGACGGTCTTCGTCGACGTGACCGCCTACCTCTCCGGGAAGCTCGCCGCCCTGGAGGCGCACGCCTCGCAGGTCGAGCTCTCGGCGATGGTCGAGCCCGACGCCGTCATCGCCTCGGCCCGGCACTGGGGCTCGCAGGCGCGGATCGGCTACGCCGAGGCGTTCGCGCCCACGCGCATGGTGCTCGACCTCGCGCCGGTCACCCCCGTGGTCGCCCCGGCCGTGCCCGACGCGCACCGGCTGCCGTTCCTGCCCGAGCAGCGGGTGGTGGCCCAGCCGCTGGTCGCGGCCCCCTGAAGCAGGTCGTCCCGGGGTGCCCGCCCCGGGACACGGCGAAGGCCCCCTCACCGGGTCCGGTGAGGGGGCCTTCGTCGTCGGGCAGTGGCCGCGATCGGGTCGAGCCGGTCAGACGGTGAACTGGCCCACCAGACCGCGCAGCTGCCCCGCCAGCGACGCCAGCTCGTCCGAGGCACGCTGGGTGCCCCGCGCCTCGTCCTGCGCCGCCTCCGCGGCGGAGGCCAGGCCGACCACGGTCGTCGAGATGGCGGTGGCGCCCCCGGCGACCTCGGCGACGCTGCGGCTCATCTCCTGCGTGGTGGCGGTCTGCTCCTCGACCGCAGCGGCGATCGCCGCCTGGAAGTCGTTGATCTGGTCGATGATCCCGCTGATGTCCGCGATCGCACTCGTGGCCTGACCGGTGTCGGCCTGGATGGCCTCGACGCGGCGGGCGATGTCCTCGGTGGCCCGGGCGGTCTCCTGGGCCAGCTCCTTGACCTCGTTCGCCACGACGGCGAAGCCCTTCCCGGCCTCGCCGGCCCGGGCCGCCTCGATCGTGGCGTTGAGGGCGAGCAGGTTGGTCTGCTCGGCGATCGAGGTGATCACCTTCAGCACGTTGCCGATCTCGGTCGAGGAGTCGCCGAGCTTGGCCACCGTCGCGGTCGTGGCGCGGGCGGTGTCGACGGCCGACGCGGCGACCTGAGCGGCCTGCTGGGCGTTGATCGCGATCTCCCGGATGGAGGCGCTCATCTCCTCGGCCCCGCTCGCCGTCGTCTGCACGTTGGAGCTGACGGTGGCCGCGGCCGCGGCCGACCCCTGGGCGCGGTCGGACACCTGCGCCGCCGAGCCCGACAGCCGGGTGGCCACCTCGGACAGGCCGGTCGAGGCCGTGGTCAGGGTGCGCACGCTGCCGTCGATGCCTCCCACGGCCTCCCGCATCCCGCCGGTCGCCTCGTTGAGGGCGCGCGCCATGTCCGCCATCTCGTCCCGGGAGCTCACGTCCAGCTGCACCGACAGGTCCTTGCGGCCCAGGGCCCGCAACGCCTCGACGCAGCGGTGCAGCGGCCGGGTCACCGACAGCTGCACGACCCTGGCGAGCAGCAGGGCCGCGACCAGGGCCGCGGCCAGGGTCGCGAGGGTGGCGGTCCGGTAGGTGACCGCCGAGGACGCCGCTGCCGCCGCCGTGCTGGCGGCCCGGTGCTGCACCTCGGACACCATCTTGGTCGAGATGTCGGTGAGCTCGAGGTACGCCGCGAGCTGCCCGTTCTTGTCGTCGTTGAGCCACGCGCTGACCGTGCGGGCGGCGTTCCCCCCGGCGGCGAGCATGGTCGCCTGCTGGTCGGCCGTGGCCAGGTAGCCCTGCCACTTGTCCGCCAGCACCTGGAAGTCGGCCCGTTCGGCCGGGGTCATCCACCCGGTGTGCACCGAGGCCAGGAAGTCCTTCACCGCGGCCACGTCGGCCAGCAGGCCCGCGCGGTTGGGAGCGGTGGGGTCGATCGCCTGGGCGGTGCCGAGGTAGTAGGCGTCCATGCCGACGCCCATCTCGTAGGCGCCGATGTCGGACGTGTAGTAGGCCGACCGGTCCATCTCCTCGACCAGCACGCGCAGGTGGTCAGCCTGGACGGCGGCGGAGTGCTGCTTGCCCAGCCCGACCAGGCCCACGACGGTGGCCGCCGCGGAGAGCGCGAAGACGAGGAGGAAGGCCGCGAACAGACGCGGGCCGGTGCGGAGACGGCCGAGCAGGCTCATGTGCAGGAGACTCCAGAACAGGGTGGGACACGGGTCCGGACGGCCGGGGACCTCCGGACCTTCGGCCACGGGAGGGTCCGGGTGGAGCCGAGTCCCGGAAGCCGGCTGCGACCCGACTCACAGGCCGGCCAGCGTCGGCAGCAGCGCGCCCGTCCACGGGTCGCACGGCGGGAGCGGCCCCGGGCGTTCCCGCACCTCGCCCGCACCTGGCCGTGCCGGAGGCCGGGACGACGAAGGGCCCGGCGCACGTGCGCCGGGCCCTTCGTCGTGTGGTAGCGGGGGCAGGATTTGAACCTGCGACCTCTGGGTTATGAGCCCAGCGAGCTACCGAGCTGCTCCACCCCGCGTCGGTAGGACCACCATACACCACGCTGCGGAGGTCCCGCCGGGGCCCGGTCCGGGCGGCTGCTGCCGCACCGGACCGGGCACCGGATCAGCCGGTCGGCGTCGCCGGGGCGCCCTGCCCGCCGGCCGCCTGGTACTCCTCCACCGCCCGCTGCAGGTCGGCCAGGGCCCGGCCCTGCGCAGCGAAGTCACCGCTGCGCTGCGCGGCGGCCAGCGCCTCCAGCGCGGTGTTGATGTCGGTCACCGCCTGGTCCCGGGCGCCGGCGTCGCCGCCGGACCCGCCACCACCGGCACTCGGCGTGGGTGCGGCGCCGGAGCTGGGCGCAGGAGCGGACGACGACGGGGCGGGCGTCGGCGACGGCGACGGCGTGGTGGTGCCGTCGCTGTCGGCCGCGGTGTCCCCGGCCCCGGGCCCGAAGACCTGGTCCAGCGCCTCGGACAGGGTGTTCGCGTAGCCCACCCGGTCGCCGTAGTTGACCAGCACCTTCTGCAGCAGCGGGAAGGAGTTCTCCCCCGAGCCACCGCGGACGTACAGCGGCTCCACGTACAGCAGCCCGGCGTCCCCGATGGGCAGGGTGAGCAGGTTGCCGAACACCGGTTGCGAGCTGCCGCTCTCGAACAGCGTCAGGTCGGGTCGGACCAGGTTGTTGGACAGGAACGACCGTTGCACCTGCTGCGGACCGCGGAAGGGCGTGTTGCCCGGCAGCCGCAGCACCTGGATGCTCTGCGACCCGTCCGCGGCGATGGACGCCGACACGAACGAGGACAGGTTCTCCCGGTTGTAGGCGTTCAGCGCGCTGGTCAGCTGGAACGTGGCGCGGTCCTCACCCGGTCGCGCGGCCAGGATGTAGTACGGCGGCTGCGCGTCGGTCGAGGGGTCCTGCGTCGGGTCGTTCGGGACCTGCCACCGGTCGTTGGAGTTGTAGAAGTCGACCGGGTTGCTGACGTGGTAGCGGGTCAGCACGTCGCGCTGCAGCTTGAAGTAGTCCTCGGGGTACCGGACGTGGCTGATCAGGTCCTGGGTCATCTCGCTCTTGGGCTTGACGACCCCGGGGAACGCCTTCCGGTAGGTCTTGAGCAGCGGGTCGTCCTCGTCCCAGGCGTAGAGGCTGACCGTGCCGTCGTAGGCGTCGACGGTGGCCTTCACCGAGTTGCGGACGTAGTTGAACTGCTCGTCGGGCAGCGCCGTGGTCCCGGTGCCGGTGAGCGCGTCGCTGGCCGCCTCGCCCAGCGACATCTGCTCGCTGTACGGGTAGGCGTCCGACGTCGTGTAGCCGTCGAGGATCCAGACGACCCGGCCGTCGACGACCGACGAGTACGGGTCGCCGTCGACCTTCAGGAACGGCGCGACCTTCTCCACCCGCTGCAGCGGGTCGCGGACGTACAGCACCTTCGACTGGTCGTTGACCGCGCCGGAGAGCAGGAAGTTCCGCTCCCGGTAGTAGATGGCGAACGTCAGCTTCCGGAAGAAGCTGCCGATCGACACCCCGCCCTTGCCGTCGTAGGTGGAGTTGATCTGCCGGTTCTCCGAGCCGCCCTCGGGCTGGTCGAACTCCCGCGGCGAGGCGTCCTTCGGGGCGCCGACGACGGAGTACACGTCCTGGCCGCCCCGGTTGAGCAGCTCCCCGTAGTAGATCCGCGACTGGTCGGGGACGATGTTGCCCTGCACCGGGAGGTCCCGGGTGGTGAAGTTCGGCTCGCCGCCCTCGGCGCCGGCCTCGACCTCGTTGGCCGGCGCGGCCACGAAGCCGTTGCCGTGCGTGTAGACGGTGTGCTGGTTGATCCAGTTCGTCTGGTCACCGCTCAGCCCGGAGCTGTCCAGCTCGCGGACGGCGACCACGTAGTCCTGGGTCTGCCCGTCGATCGTGTACCGGTCGATGTCGAGCTTCTCCGGGAAGCCGTAGACGTTGCGGATCTGCTGGCGGGCGGTGAACGTCGAGGACAGCACGTTCGGGTCCAGCAGCCGGGCGTTGGGGATCGTCTGCGTGTCGTCGCGCAGCTGCGACAGGGTCGACGTGGTGTCCACGGTGTCGCCGGTGGCGTCCTGCGCGTAGTTGACGTACTCGATGTCGGACAGGTCGTAGGCCGCCAGCGTCGAGGAGATCGCCCGCTTGATGTAGGTCTGCTCCTTCTGGTCCGCCGAGGGCTTGACGACGAACTGCTGCACGATCGCCGGGTAGGCGACCCCGATCACCAGGCTGGAGAACAGCAGCAGCACCAGCGCCATGGCCGGCAGCAGGGTGTTGCGGACCAGGATGTTGGCGAAGAACGCGATCGCGCAGATCACCGCGACGAACACCAGGATCGTCTTGGCCGGCAGCAGCGCGTTGACGTCGGTGTACGAGGCGCCGGTGAACAGCCCCCCGCGGTCGGAGTACTCGGTCCCGAACCGGTCCAGCCAGTAGGCGAAGGCCTTCAGCCCCACGAACAGCCCGAGCAGCACCGACAGCTGCACCCGCGCCGCGGTCGACAGCTTCTGGCCCGGGGTCTGCAGCCGCAGGCCGCCGAACACGTAGTGGGTGACCAGCGCGCCGATGAGCGCGAGCAGCACGATGGCGAAGGAGAACGTCAGCACCAGCCGCAGGAACGGGTAGTCGAAGACGAAGAACGAGATGTCCTTCCCGAACTGCGGGTCCTTCGTGCCGAACGTCGTCCCGTTGCGGAACTCCAGCCAGGTCCGCCAGCTGCCCTGCGCGGCGAAGCCGGCGAACAGGCCGATCACCACGGCGAGCGCGCTGAGCACGACCTTGCGCCGCGGCTCCAGGGACTGGCGGTACCGCTCGAGGTTCTGCTGCTCCAGCGACATCGGCCGGAAGGTGGGGCGGAACCGGTACGCCAGCGCGATCGACAGCGCGACCAGGCCGCCGGTGGCGACGCCGGCCACGGCGAACAGCAGGACCCGGGTCTGCACCTCGGTCCAGAAGACCTCGGTGTACTTCGTCTCGGCGAACCAGAGGTAGTCGACGTAGACGTTGGTGAGGGTGCCGATGACGGTGAACAGCACCAGCAGCGCGGCGACGATGCCGATGACCAGCTTCGCGCGCCGGGACAGCGTCGGCACCGGCACGGGGGGCCGCATGGCCACGAGCGGGTCTCCTGTCTTCTTGCAGGGGCCAGGAGTGGCTGCAGGCCACCCCGTGTGCTGCCGGCCCGTCCCGTCGGGGACAGCGGGGAGCACGCCCTGGGGGTCCGCTCGCTCAACTGTTCCCGGCGGCACCGGGTTCCCGGCCGCCGGTCACAAGCAGATCACGTCCAGCTGGGAGAAGGCGGGCGGTGTCCCCGGTGCCGGGTCAGCAGGTGGGCGGGGTGCGCCCGGCGCGCAGGTCGGCCAGCGCCGACACCGCGTCGTCCAGCGTGGCGACCTTGGCCAGCGGCAGCCCCGGCTGGGCGTTGGCCTCCGCCTCCGCGCAGTTGTCGGCCGGGGTGAGGAAGAGCTCGGCGTGGATGTCGCGGGCGGCGATCATCTTCAGCGGGATGCCGCCGATCGGACCCACCGTGCCGTCGGCGTCGATCGTGCCGGTGCCGGCGACCACCGCTCCCCCGGTCAGGTCGGTGTCGCCCACCAGGTCGAGGATGCCCAGCGTCAGCATCAGCCCGGCGGAGGGGCCGCCGACGTCGCTCACCTCGATGTCGACGTCGAACGGCGCGTAGGGCGTCTCGATGACCACCACTCCCAGCGCCGACCCGTCCCCCTTCCGGGCCTTGCCGGTGGTGACCGTGGCGGTGCCCGGCCGGCCCTCGCGCTGGTAGCCGACCGGCACGCTGGTGCCCGGCGGGATCGCGGCCAGCGCCGCGGACAGCGCCGTGGTGTCGGGGGTGGGGGTGCCGCCGACCGACTCGATCGCGTCGTCGGCCTGCAGCTGCCCCTTCGACGGCGAGTCGTCGCCGAGCGCCGAGACGACGACCTTCTCCGGGTAGCCCAGCCGGCCCAGCGCGGCCGCCCGGGCGGACTGCTCGGAGGTCAGGAACGCCTGCCGGTTCTCGGCCTGGGTCTCCTCCTGCGACCTGCCCGAGGGGTAGACCTCCTCGCGCGGGACGACGACGACCTCGTCGTCGAACCACCCCTCGATCGCGCCGACCAGCGTCAGCGGCCGCTGCGGGATGCCGACCGTGGTGAGGTTGAGGTTGCCCGACGTCCGGTTCGGCGTGCGACCGGTGACCGTGATGATCGGGTCGCCGTCGATGTCACCCAGGGTGTTGTAGGTCGGCCCGGGCACCTGGGCCACGTAGGGCACCGGCACCAGGACGCCGACCACCCCGAACACCAGCAGCAGCACGGCGCCGACCACCAGCACGGCCGTCCGACGGGTCACGCACGCTCCTCCAGGCTCTCCGACCGGCGCAGGTGGGCACCCGTCGAACCGGCAGCGTAGGTGACCTGGCTGGCAGTTCCGCTGCGGGCGGACGGCCCGGGGCGCCCGGACGCCGGTCCGCCGCGCCGCGCGCGTCTACGGTTGGACCATGAGTGATCTCCCGTTCGGCTTCGGGGTCCCCGACCGCGACCCGGAGCGCAAGGGCGAGTCCGGCGGACCCGGTGGACCGGACGACCCGTTCGGCTTCGGCGCCCTCTTCGGTGGAGCCGGCGGCACCGGGAACCCGGCCGAGCTGCTGGGCAAGATGCCGCTGTTCGCCGAGCTGCAGAAGCTCATGAACTGGTCCGGCGGGCCGGTGAACTGGGACCTCGCCCGGCAGGGCGCGATCAGCCAGCTCGCGCCCGGGCACCAGCCGACCTCCGCCGCCGAGCGCTCCGCGGCCGTCGAGGCGCTGCGGCTGGCCGACCTCTGGCTGGACCAGGTCACCGAGCTGCCCTCGGGCGTCGACCGGGCGCTGGCCTGGTCGCGGGTCGACTGGGTCGAGCAGACCCTGCCGGCCTGGACCGCGCTGATCGACCCGCTGGCCGAGCGGGTGGTGGCGGCGATGACCCAGGCGCTGCCGCAGGAGGCGATGGCCATGGCCGGCCCGCTGGCCGGGATCATGGGCCAGATGGGCGGCGTCATGTTCGGCGCCCAGGTCGGCCAGGCGCTCGCCCGGCTCGCCGACGAGGTGCTCACCAGCACCGACGTCGGGCTGCCGCTGGGCCCCGCGGGGACCGGTGTGCTGGTGCCGCAGAACGTCGCCGCCTTCGGCGAGGGCCTGGACCGCCCGGACGACGAGGTGCGGCTGTTCGTCGCGCTGCGCGAGGCCGCGCACCAGCGGCTGTTCGCGCACGTGCCGTGGCTGCGCCAGCAGCTCACCGACGCCGTCCACGCCTACGCCCGGGGCATCCACGTCGACCGCGAGGCGATCGAGCGGGGCCTCGAGGAGGCCGTCGGCGGCATGGGCGGCGAGTTCGACCCGAACGACCCCGAGAGCATCCAGAAGCTGCTGGGCAGCGGCGTCCTCGAGCCGGAGGAGACGCCCGAGCAGCAGATGGCGCTGCGCCGGCTGGAGACGCTGCTCGCGCTCGTCGAGGGCTGGGTCGACAGCGTGGTCGCCGCGGCCGCCGGCGACCGGCTGCCCGGGCACTCGGCGCTGGCCGAGACGATGCGCCGCCGGCGGGCGTCCGGCGGCCCGGCCGAGCAGACCTTCGCCACCCTCGTCGGGCTGGAGCTGCGGCCCCGGCGGCTGCGCGACGCCAGCACCGTCTGGGGCGCGATGGCGCAGCAGCACGGCACCTCGGAGCGCGACCGCCTCTGGTCGCACCCGGACCTGCTGCCGACGTCGGAGGACCTCGACGAGCCGCTGGACTTCGTCGCCCGCCAGGGCGCCGGTGACCCCTTCCGGGAGCTGACCGAGGGCCTGTCCGACGACCGCCCCCAGGGCGAGGACGACGGCCCGGAGGAGCGGCCGCAGGCCTGACCGGGCGCTAGTCGACGGCGCCGGGCTCGTCCGGCGCCGTCGTCCCGCGGGCGTGCTCGACGCCCTCGAGGAACCCGAGCGCTCGCTCGGCCTGCGGGTAGGCGCGCACGAGGGCCCAGAACCGCGCGTCGTGGCTGGGCTCCAGCAGGTGGGCGAGCTCGTGCACCAGCACGTAGTCGACGACGTACTCGGGCATGCCGCGCAGCCGGCTGGACAGCCGGATGCTGCGGTCGGTCGGGGTGCAGGAGCCCCAGCGGCGGTTCTGGTTGTCGACCCACCGGACGCTCGCCGGCACCGCCAGGCCGTCGAGGTGCTCGGCGGACAGCTCGTGGGCGCGGCTCATGAGCTCGTCGTCCGAGCCGAGGGTGCGCCGCCGGCGGTCCTCGCGGGTCTGCAGCTTGGCGACCATCTGGTCCACCCAGCGCCGCTCCTCGGCCGCGCTGAAGCCGGCGGGGATGAGCACGATGGTGCGGCCGCCCTCGCGGTAGGCGGTGACCGTGCGGCGGCGGCGCGTGCTGCGGCGCACCTCGACGGCCGCGTTCGCCGTCACGCCCCGGGCCGGGGCGGCGGCGGACGCGGACGTGCGGCTGCGGTCGGGTCCCTGCTCCACGCTCCGCACCGTAACCGCCCGCCGCGGGTGCGCCCAGCACGGGGACACCCGGTCGTGGCCGACTGCACACGGTCAGTGGACATCCGGTCCGCCGGCGGCCGCGATCCCCTGGACGTGGTCACCCGGAGGGGGGACCGGCCACCCGTCGTCCACACCCCCGATCCCGCTCGTCGGCGCTGGTCAGGACGGCGATCCCGGTCGGTGCGCCACGCTGCCCGCCGGCTGCGTCCCCGGCCGGTGCACAACGACACACCGAACGGTCCCCACGTGCTCCACAGGTGTGTCCACAGCCTGTGGGCACACGTTCCCGGGGCTCCTGTGGACGACGGCCGGACCGGCCCGCCGGCGCTGGCACCCTGCGGCGGTGACCGAGAGCCCGCACCCGCTGCTGCCGCCCGCCACCCCCGTGCTGGACGTCGACGCCGAGACCCTGCAGGTGGGCGGCGTCGACGGCGGACCGGGGCTGCGGGTGCGGCCCGCGGAGGCGGTGCGGGCGCTGCTGCGCCGGTTCGACGGGCGGCGCAGCGAGCGGTCGCTGCGGAACGAGGCGGCCGGCGCCGGGCTGACCGGACCCGACGTCGACGCGCTGCTGGCCGGGCTGCGGGCTGCCGGGCTGCTGCACGAGCTCTCCCCCGCCGACCTGCTGGCGGCCGAACCCGGCCCGGCCGCCGGTTCCCGGGCGGCCAGCGAGTGGCCGGCCGCGCTGCCGCTCCCGGGCACCGCCGGCCGCTGGCGGGCCCGGCGGGAGAGCGCGGTCGTGGTCGACGGCGCGTCCCGGGTCGGCGTGCCGCTCGCCGCGGTGCTCGCCGCCAGCGGCGTGGGCCGGGTGCACGTGCGCGACCGCGGGCCGGCCGCCGCCGCGGACGCCGTGGTCGGCGGCACCACCGCGGCCGACGAGGGCCGGCCCCGGGCGCTGGCCGCCGCGGACGCCGTCCGCCGGGTCAGCCCGCTGACCGACCTGCGGCCGCTCCCCGCCGGGGAGGACCCCGACCTGGTGGTGCTGTGCCGGCCGTGGGCGGCGGCCGACCCGCTGGCCGGCGGCGTGCACCGGGACGGCGTGCCGCACCTGGTGGCGACCGTCCGCGGCGAGGTGGGCGTGGTCGGCCCGCTGGTGCTGCCGGGCGCCACCAGCTGCCTGCGCTGCGCCGACCTGTGGCGGCGGGACGAGGACCCGGCGTGGCCGCGGCTGGCCGCCCAGCTCGCCGGGGTGGAGCCACCGCCCAGCGGTGCGACGGTCACCTGCCTGCTGACCGCGACCCTCGCCGCCGTGCAGGTGCTCGCCCACCTGGACGGCGACCGGCCGGCAGCGCTGGGCACCACCCTGGAGCTCCGCCCGCCGGGGCTGCTCCCCCGCAGCCGGCACTGGCCGCCGCACCCGGGATGCCCCTGCGGCGCATCGATCGGGCACCGAACCGGCCACGACGGGGCGGGCGCGACGGATCCCTGGGACACTGGACACCGTGAGTGACGCCGGACGGGAGATCCCTCGCGGCTCGGTCTCCCGGACGGCCCGCCTGGCCGCGCTGCCGCTGGGTGCCGCGGGCCGGGCCACCCTGGGGCTGGGCAGGAGGTTGTCGGGGCAGTCGGCCGACCAGGTCAACGCCGAGTTCCAGCAGCGCACGGCCGAGCAGCTGTTCGCCGTGCTGGGCCAGCTCAAGGGCGGGGCCATGAAGCTCGGCCAGCAGCTGTCGATCTTCGAGGCTGCGGTGCCCGAGGAGGTCGCCGGGCCGTACCGCGAGGCGCTGGTCAAGCTGCAGGAGGCGGCGCCGCCGATGCCGGTGCGCACCGTCCACGCCGTGCTCGCCCAGCAGCTGGGCAGCCGCTGGCGCGAGCGGTTCGCCCACTTCGACGACACCCCGGCCGCGGCCGCGAGCATCGGGCAGGTGCACCGCGCCACCTGGCGGGACGGCCGGGACGTCGCGGTCAAGATCCAGTACCCGGGCGCCGGCACCGCGCTGATGGCCGACCTCAACCAGCTGGCGCGCTTCGCCCGGCTGTTCGCCGCCCTGTTCCCCGGCATGGACGTCAAGCCGCTGATCGCCGAGCTCAAGGCGCGCGCCATCGAGGAGCTCGACTACGGGCTCGAGGCCGATGCCCAGCGGGCGTTCGCCGCGGCCTACGCGGGCGACGAGCAGATCGCCGTCCCGCGGATCGTCGCCAGCGCCCCCAAGGTGATCGTCTCGGAGTGGCTGGAGGGCACCCCGCTGTCCCGGGTCATCGCCGACGGCACCCGGGAGCAGCGCGACCACGCCGGTCACCTGATGGCGGTGCTGCACTTCTCCGGACCCGCCCGCGCCGGGCTGCTGCACGCCGACCCGCACCCGGGCAACTTCCGGCTGATGCCCGACGGCCGGCTGGGCGTCATCGACTTCGGCGCCACGGCGCGGCTGCCCGACGGGCTGCCCGAGCCGATCGGCCGGCTGGTCCGCTGGGCGCTGGAGGGCCGAGCCGGCGACGTGCTCACCGACCTGCGGACCGAGGGCTTCGTCAAGCCGAACATCGACGTCGACGCCCAGGCGGTGCTGGACTTCCTGCTGCCGTTCCTCGACCCGCTGGTCGAGCCCACGTTCCGGTTCACCCGGGCGTGGATGCAGGCGCAGGCGCTGCGCCTCGGCGACCCGCGCAACGAGGCCAGCACGCTGGGCCGGCAGCTCAACCTGCCCCCGGCGTACCTGCTCATCCACCGGGTGACGCTCGGCTCGATCGGGGTGCTCTGCCAGCTGGACGCCGAGGCGCCCTACCGCGCGGTCTGCGAGGAGTGGCTCCCCGGCTTCCGGCAGCCCTGAGCAGGGCGGCCGCTGCGCCCGGGCCGGACGCAGCGGCCGCCGTCCCCTACCTCACCAGCGCGCTGGCGCGGGCGGCGCGGCGCGAGGCGCGGTCGGCCCGGCGGGCCCACCGGCGGGCGGCGATCAACCGGCGCGCCCGCGCGGCGCTGTCGGCGTCCGCCAGCATGTCCCGCAGGTGGCTGCGGGCGATCTCCTGCTCGATCATCGACATGGCTGTCCTTCACAGGGTGTCCGGCACGAGGTGGCGCCGGGAGAACGGGTGTCGTGGGGTGGGGCGGTGGACGGCGGGCTCCCGTCCGCGGGCGGGATGCCGGGCCGGGCCGCGGCCGGGCGCGGTCATGCGGCCGCCTCGGTGCGGACCTTCGGCGGCCGGCCCCGCGGCCGCTTCCGGGCGATGACGACGCCGCGGTCGAAGATCTCGCCGCCCCAGACGCCCCAGGGCTCGCCGCGGTCCAGGGCGCCGGCCAGGCAGGCCGCCCGGGCGGGGCAGGTCCGGCACAGGTCCTTGGCCTGCTCCAGGTCCGCGGGCTTCTCGGCGAACCACAGGTCCGGGTCGCCCGCCCGGCAGGGCAGCACCCGCCGGGTCGGGGCCGGCCGCAGCGCGCCGGTGGACTCGGGCGTGCCGTCGAGCCTGCGCCGACGCGTGGACGTCGCCGGGTCGATCGTGGTCTGCACGACCGCTCCTCCTCTTCCTTCGTCTCTGCTCCGGTCGGCGGGGCCCGCCGACCGGTGGTCGGGGTGGGTCCGTGGCCTGGGGAAAGACGAAGGCCGCGGATCCCGGTGTCCGGGTTCCGCGGCCTCGAGGAGGACCAGCCGAGCTGCTAGCTCAGTGGGTCTTCCGGGGGCAGGTCACCCGGGGTGGTGCGGTGCGCGGGAGCGCCGAAGGCGGTCCCGGTCATGGGCTCGGTCGTGGGCTCGGTGGAGTCGGTGCCGGTCAGGCCGGTCCAGCCGGTGCCGGTGGGAGCGGTGGCGTAGCCGCCCAGCCCACGCAGGCGCACGGCGGCCCCCAGGCCGGCGACGGGCAGACCGGTCCCCTGGAGCGGAGCGCCGAAGGCAGCCATCCGGACACCCGTGACGTCGGCACGGCAGCCGGGCACGACGGCAGCCGGCAGCGGGGCCGCGCCGAACGGCGTGCCGGTGGCGGTGGCGGCGAGAACGATCACGGTGATCCCCTCCTCCCGGGGTCGGGACCCGGCCTGCCGGCCGGACCTCCTGCTGTCTGCGCTGGACGTGGTGCTGGGTGCGTCCTGGGTCACTCCCAGGTGCTGCAGCGAAGGCTAGGGGACCCCGCGCAGCAGGGTCAATCGAATAACGGGGAAACTCCCGGATCGGGCGTGTCGCGCCCAGTCCGGAGCCGTACCCGCTGGTCAGCGGGCCGTCGCCGGCTGCTCAGGCGTCGCCGATGGCGGCCAGGACCTCGTCGCCGTAGAGCTCCAGCTTGCGGGTGCCGATGCCCGGCAGCCCGGACAGCTCGCGCAGCGAGCTGGGCCGGGTCTCGGCGATGGCCTGCAGGGTGGCGTCGGGGAACACCACGTAGGCCGGCACCGAGGCCGCCTGCGCGGTGCTGCTGCGCCAGGCCCGCAGCCGCTCGAACAGCTCCCCCGCCTCGCCCTCGAGCACGACCTTCGGGCGCTTGGCCGGCTTGCGCGGGGGCAGCGCGGCGCCCTCGGGGGCCAGCCCGTCGAGGAAGCGGCTGCGCCCGCGGTTGCGCCGACCGCCGGGGTTGCGGGCCAGCGACCAGGAGAGGGTGAGCTGCTCGCGGGCGCGGGTGACCGCGACGTAGAGCAGCCGGCGCTCCTCCTCGACGGAGTCCGGCCGGGAGTGCGACTGGCCGATCGGCACCATGCCGTCGTTGAGGCCGACCACGAAGACGGCGTCCCACTCCAGGCCCTTGGCCGCGTGCATCGACGCCAGCGTGACCCCCTGCACGGTGGGCGCGTGCTGGGCGTTGGCCCGCTCGGCCAGGTGCGCGACGAAGCCGGCCAGGTCGAGCGTGGGCTCCTCGGCGACCAGGTCGACGGCGAGGTCGACCAGCGCGGCGAGCGACTGCCAGCGGTCACGGGCGGCGCCCCCGGCGGGCGGCTGGTGCTCGGCCCAGCCGGTGGAGGCCAGCACGTCGCGGACCGTGGGCACCAGCGCGCCGTCGTCGTGGCCGCCGGCGGCCGCGCCGCGCAGCAGCAGCACCGCCTCGCGCACCTCGGGCCGCTCGAAGAACCGCTCGCCGCCCTTGAGCACGTAGGGCACCCCGGCGTCGGTGAGCGCCGACTCGTACACCTCCGACTGGGCGTTGATCCGGAACAGCACGGCGATCTCGCTGGCCGGCAGCCCGCCGTCCATCAGCTCCTTGCACGCCTTCGCCACGGCGGCGGCCTCGGCCGGCTCGTCGGGGTGCTCGACGAACTGCGGCGCAGGGCCCTCGGCGCGCTGGCCCAGCAGCCGCAGGCCGGGCAGGCCCTTGCGCGGCGGCGCCTGGCCGATCAGCTTGTTCGCCAGGCCGACCACCTGCGGCGTGGAGCGGTAGTCGCGTTCGAGCTTGACCACCTCGGCGTCGGAGTACCGGTCGGCGAACCCGAGCAGGTACTCCGGGTCGGCACCGGTGAAGGAGTAGATGGTCTGGTTCGGGTCGCCCACCACGCAGACGTCCGCCCGGCCGCCCAGCCAGGCGTCGAGCAGCCGCTGCTGCAGCGGGTTGACGTCCTGGTACTCGTCGACCACGAAGTGCCGGTACTGGGCGCGCACCTCGCGGGCGACGTCCGGGTGCTCCTCGAGCGCGTAGGCGGTGACCAGCAGCAGGTCCTCGAAGTCCAGTGCCCCGTCGCGCTGCTTGGCCGACTCGTAGCTGCGGTAGACCTCGGCCACGGCCGCCGCGTCGAACGGCGCCTCCCGGCCGGCCTTCGCCGCCCGCGCCGGGTAGTCCTCGGGCGTGGCGAGGGTGGTCTTCGCCCACTCGATCTCGCTGGCCAGGTCGCGCAGGCTGGTGCGGTCGGTGGACAGCCGGTTGCGGGACGCCGCGTTCGCGATCAGCCGCAGCTTGTTCTCCACCAGCTCGGGCATCGGGCCGCCGAGCACCCGCGGGGCGAAGTACCGCAGCTGGCGCATCGCCGCGGCGTGGAAGGTGCGTGCCTGCACCCCGCCCACGCCCAGCTGCTGCAGCCGCCCGCGCAGCTCGCCCGCCGCGCGGGCGGTGAACGTCACGGCGAGGACCTGCTCGGCCACGTACTCGCCCAGGTGCACGCCGTAGGCGATCCGGTGGGTGATCGTGCGGGTCTTGCCAGTGCCCGCGCCGGCGAGGATGCACACCGGCCCCCGGACGGCGGCCGCCGCGGCCCGCTGCTGGTCGTCCAGCCCCGCGAGCACCGCCTCGGCGCCCGTGCGGTCGTCCGTCACCGTGCTCCCCCCACCCTGCTGGCTCCCCACCGTGCTGCCCCCTGGCCCGCGGCTCCCGCGCGGCTGCGGCACCCATCCTCCCAGCCGGGACCGACACGTGCGGGAAGGATCCCCAGGGGGTCGGCGTTGGCAGGTCCGGCCGGACGACGGTCCGCCGGGCACCCGAGTGGACCGAACCGGAACGAACGAGGGAGGATCCCCCCTGTGAGCGCAGCTGCCACCGCCGTGACCATGTACACCACCAGCTGGTGCGGGTACTGCAACCGGCTCAAGAAGATGATGCAGCGCGAGGGCATCGACTACGCCGAGGTCAACATCGAGGAGGTCGACGGCGCGGCCGAGGTGGTCATGAAGGCCAACGGCGGCAACCAGACCGTCCCGACCCTCGTGTTCGCCGACGGCACGGCGCTCACCAACCCGAGCATCGACCAGGTGAAGTCGCAGCTGGCGCAGCTCCCCGGCGCGTGATCCCCGGGCGGCGGCGCCCGGCAGGAGATGATGCGAGCGACGGGAGTGCCGCGCGCGCTCCTGACGAGGAACTGACCGGACCGAGGGAGGGCACGATGACCCCGTCCGTCGGCCGGACGGTCGAGCAGGACGCCACGGTGGCCAGCACCGTGGGTCCTGCCCTGCCATGGGGCCTGCCCGAGGACGTGCTCCGCACCCCCGCCGGCGCACCGGCCGCCGTCGTGGTCCGCACCCCCGGCGGCTGGCGCGTGCTGTCGGCCACCGACGCCGGGGAGGCCTTCCCCGGCGTCGAGCCGATGCCGCTGGTGGAGGCGATGACCCTGGCCGACCTGGTCGCGCAGGAGCTGGGCAGCGACCCGGAGCCCGACCGGCAGGCCCGGCGCGCGGCCCGCGGCGGCGAGGCTCCCGAGACCGCAGCCGACCCCCGCGACGTCGAGATCGCCGAGCTGCGCCGCACGGTCGCCCAGCTCGAGCACGCGCTGGCCGCCCGCGTCTCGATCGAGCGGGCCATCGGGGTGCTGGCCGAGCGCCACTCCACCACCCCGCGGGAGGCGTTCGACCAGCTCCGCCGGCGGGCCCGCTCGGCCGCCCGGCCGGCGGCGGAGCTCGCCCGCGAGGTGCTCGACGGCCTCGCACCCACCCAGCCCCACCCGCCGGTCCCCGGTCCGCGCGAGGCCCGCTCCTGACCACCCCGGTCCCGCTGAGCCCCGCCGCCCTGACCGAGCGGCTGGCCGACCTGCTCGCCGGCGTCCCCGCGGAGCCGGGCGCCGCCGCGCTGCGGGTCGCCGTCGACGGGCCGGACCTGCCCGGCCGTGGCGTGACCGACCCGCGGACCCTCGCCGAGGGGATCGCCGCGCTGCTGCCCGGCCGCAGCCGCCCGGCGGTCGTCGTCCCGGCAGAGGGCTTCTACCGCCCGGCGTCGCTGCGGCTGGAGCACGGCCGCACCGATCCCGACGCCCGCTACACCGACTGGCTGGACTCCGCGGCGCTCGCCCGCGAGGTGCTCGACCGGGTCGGCCCGGGCGGTCCCGGCAGCTACCTGCCCGTGCTGTGGGACCTGGAGCGCG
Organism: Modestobacter sp. NPDC049651; assembly: GCF_040659695.1. NCBI lineage: Bacteria > Bacillati > Actinomycetota > Actinomycetes > Geodermatophilales > Geodermatophilaceae > Modestobacter > Modestobacter sp. NPDC049651. The sequence goes on along the minus strand of NZ_JBFAOG010000002.1, from coordinate 238,347 downwards.
ACCGCGCGGCCCGGCTGGACCACCGCCCGGCACCGGCGAACGGCGTGCTGCTCGTCCCCGGGTCGCTGCTGCAGGGGCTGGGGCTCGCGTTCGACGTCGTCGTCCACCTGCGGGTCAGCCCCGCCGCGCGGCGCCGTCGGGTGCCGGCCGACCGGGCCTGGGAGCTGCCCGCCTTCGACCGGTACGACGACGAGGTCGACCCGCAGCTGCTGGCCGACGCGGTCGTGCTCGCCGAGCACCCCGACCGCCCGGCGCTGGTGCTGCAGGGCCGCTTCGCGCCGTGATCCTGCCGGCCGTCCGGGACCTCCGGTTCGTCACCGTCCGCCGCGGGGGCACCCTGACCGATCCGGACCACCACCTGCTCGCGCGGTGGGCGGCGGCGTGCGCCGAGCACGTCCTCCCGCTCTTCGAGGCGGTGCGCCCGGACGACCCCCGGCCGCGCGAGGCCGTCGCGGCGGCGCGCGCCTGGGCGGACGGCGAGCTGCGGATGATGCCGGCCCGGGCCGCGGGCGGGCACGCGATGGGCGCGGCCCGCGAGCTGCGGGGCGCGGCCCGGCACGCCGCCTACGCCGCGGGCCAGGCGGCGGTCGTCGCCCACGTCGCCGCGCACGAGCTGGGCGCGGCCGCCTACGCGATCAAGGCGGTCCGCGCCGCCGCCCCACCCGGCGCCGCCGAGGAGGCGGGCCGGGCCGAGTGCCGGTGGCAGCGGGCACGGCTGCCGGACGGGGTCCGCGCGCTCGTCCTGGACGACCAGCGGCTGCGCAACGACCTCTGCTGGTCGGTCTTCGAGTGCTGAGCCGGGCCGCCTGCGCCGGCCCCGGTTCCTAGCTGAACTCGCCGGCCACCCAGCGGTCGACGATGCTGCGCGCGATGGAGACCGACGGCGGCAGCGCCTGCGGGCCGGTGCCCGAGCGCAGCTCGTCGCGGCTGAACCAGCGCGCCTCCTCGATCTCGTCGTGGTCGACCTGCAGGTCGAGGTCGACCGCGCGGGCGACGAACCCGAGCATCAGCGACTGCGGGAACGGCCACGGCTGGCTGGAGACGTAGCGGACGTCGGTGACGCGGATGCCGACCTCCTCGGCGACCTCGCGGGCCACCGCGGCCTCCGCCGACTCCCCCGGCTCGACGAAGCCGGCCAGGATGGAGAACCGCCCGGCCGGCCAGACCGCCTGGCGGCCGAGCACGCAGCGGTCGCCGCCGTCGTGCACCAGCATGATCACCGCCGGGTCGGTGCGCGGGAACACCTCGCGGCCGTTCTCCGGGTCGCGCTGCACCCAGCCGTGCCGCTCGACCACCGTCGCGGCGCCGGTCATCGGCGAGAAGCGGTTGCGCTCGTGCCACTCCACGATGCCGACCGCCTCGGCGAGCAGACCGGCGTCCAGGTCGCTGAGCGCGGCACCCACCTCGCGCAGCCCCGTCCAGCGGTCGACCGGGCGGCCGCCGACCTCGGCGGTCTGCTCGGTGCGCACCGCGGCGTAGGGCACGCCGCCGGCCTCGCCGAGGTAGATGGCGCCCGCCGGGTACGACGGCTGCTCGTCCCACTGCAGGCGGGGGCCGCCCTCGGCGTCCTGCACCGGCACGTTCCGCCGTTCGTCGACGTGCAGCACCCGCACCGGTCGGCCCGTCGCCGGGTCGTCGAGCAGCCGGTTGAGGTGCCCGCGGTCGTGCGCGGTGCGCGACAGCAGCGGGACGTCGGTGGGCGCGCCGGCCCGGGCGTCCTCGGGCCAGAACCCGCGGACCGACGGCTCCGGGTTGTCCGCCGGCGTGCTGCCGCCGGGCGGGACGCTCACGCCTGCTCCGCGGCGGGCGCGCCGGTGGCGACCTCGACCGGGCCCAGCGCGCGCAGCGGCTCGGCGGCCACCTCGGCGTCCCCGACCACGACCGCGGTCAGCGCGGCCGGCGACAGGTACCGGCGGGAGACCTCGACGACCTCGTCGACGCCCACGGTGAGCAGCGCCCGCTGGTGGTCGGCGAGCCACCCGGCGTCCAGCCCGGTGCCGAACAGCGCCGACAGGGTGCTGGCCAGCCCGGCGTGGGTCGCCGTCCCGAGGGCCATGGTGCCCAGCAGGTAGCGGCGGGCGGCGTCCAGCTCGTCGTCGGTGACGTTCGTGAGCGCCATCCGGCCCAGCTCGTACCAGGTCTCCAGCAGCGCCGGGGCGGTGACGCCGGTGGCGACGTCGGCCTCCACCAGGAACGAGGAGCCGGCGGCCATGTGGTCGACCGAGCTGCGCGGGCTGTAGGTGTAGCCGCGCCGCTCCCGGATGTTCTCCACCAGCCGGGAGGAGAAGTAGCCGCCGAACACCATGCTGGCCAGCCGGAGGGCGGGCAGCTGCGGGTCGGTGCGGTCCGCGGCGGGACCGCCGAGCCGGATGTTGGACTGCACGGCGCCGGGCCGGTGCACCAGCTGCAGGTCACCGGGCGCGGTGCCGGGCACCGGGGCGGTGGTGACCGCCCTGCCCTCGGTGGTCCAGCCGGCGAGCGCGGCGGCCACGGCGTCGGTGGCGCCGGCCGGGTCGACGTCCCCGACCAGCACCATCGTGCTGCCGGCAGGCAGCACCCGGTCGCGGTGCAGCTTGCGCAGCGCCGCCGGGGTGACCGCGGCGACCAGGTCGGCGTCGGGCAGCTGCTGGGCGTAGGGGTGGTTGCCGTAGCGGCGGGCGGCCAGCGCGCTGCGCGCGATGACGCCGGGCTGCGAGCGGGCGATGAGCAGCCGCTCCCCCACCCGGGCCCGCTCCGCCTCGACCCGGGACGCCGGGTAGGTCGCCGCGGTGAGCAGCTCGGCGAGCACGCCGAGCACCGGGGACAGGCCGTCGGGCAGCAGCGTGGTGGAGAACAGCATCCGGTCGGCGTCCGCGGACACCGACAGCTCGGCGCCGTGCGACTGCAGCAGCTGGGCGATATGCAGCTCGTCGTGGTCCTCGGTGCCGAGCAGCACCGCACCGGTCAGGACGGCGGTGCGCGCGGCGTGCTGAGCCGTCGCGCGGGCGGTCGCCGGGGCGAACGGCACCCGCAGCCGCAGCTCGACCAGCGGCACGCCCGCGCGGGGCACGACGACCAGCCGCAGCCCGTTGGGCAGCGTGGTCTCGTGCACCTGCGGGACGACCGCGGGCCGCGGCTCGCCCAGCGGCGGGACGACGGTGGTGTCGAGGGACAGGGCAGTCATCGGGTCTCCTCGCTGGCGCTCGTCGGCCCGACGACCAACGGTGCTCTGTTGACTGGTGAGCTCGCCAGCTCGCTCACTTCTGGCCTCCGGTGGCGCGCAGCTCGAGGACGGCGACGGTGTCGGGCGACAGGCCGCGCGCGGCGGACTGCACCTGGTCGGGGGTGACCGCGGCCAGCCGGGCGGCGAGCTCGCCGGCCAGCTCGGCGCGGCCGTGGACGAGCTCCGCCGCGGCGAAGCCGAGGGTGCGGCCGAGCACCGAGTCGGCCTGGTGCAGCAGCTGCGCCTCGGCGCGGGCCTGCACCCGGGCGAGCTCGTCGGCGCCGACGCCGTCCGTGGCGATGCGGGCGATCTCCTCGTGCACGGCGGCCTGCACCCGGTCGGTCGGGACGTCGGCCGGGTGGTGCACCTGGGTGACCAGCAACGTGGCGTCGCGGACGTCGAACGGGTCGCCGAACAGGCCGAGGTAGCTGCTCTGCCCGACGGCGAGCTGCTCGTCGTGCAGCAGCCGGCGCTCCAGCCGGGAGGCGTCGCCCTCGCTGAGCACCTCGGCGAGCAGGACGCTGCCGAGGTAGGTGTCCAGGTCACCGACCGGGTCGGGCACCCGCCAGCCCAGCGCGACCGCCGGGGCGGGGGCCAGCGCGTCCTCGACCACGCCGCGCCGGACGGCGGTGGCCGACGGCTCGCCGAACACCGGCACCGGCGGCGCGGGGCGGGCGGCGACCGGGTCGAACCAGCGGCGCACCAGCTTCTCGGTCTCCGTGACGTCCAGGTCGCCGCCGATGCACAGCACCGCGTTGGCCGGGGCGTAGTAGCGGTCGAAGAAGTCCAGCGCGTCGTCGACGGTGGAGGACTCCAGGTCGACGAACGAGCCGTAGCCGTCGTGCGTGTTGGCGAACGTCTCGAACGCGACCTCGGGCAGCTGCAGCCACGGGAAGGCGCCGTACGGCCGGTTGAGCACGTTGACCCGGATCTCCTCCTTCACCACGTCGATCTGGTTGCGGAGGTTCTCCTCGGTGATCGCCGGCGCGGCCATCCGGTCGGCCTCGAGGAACAGCGCGCGCTCGAGCGCCTCGCTGGGCAGCGCCTCGAAGTAGTTGGTGTAGTCCTGGTGCGTCGACCCGTTGAAGGTGCCGCCGGCCGCCTGCACCAGCCGGGCGTGCTCCATCTTCGGGACGTGCGCCGAGCCCTGGAACATCATGTGCTCGAACAGGTGCGCGAAGCCGGTGCGGCCCGGCGGCTCGGAGCGCATGCCGACGTCGTAGAAGACGCTGACGGCGACGACGGGGACGCTGCGGTCTGGTGCCAGGACGACCCGCAGCCCGTTGTCGAGGGTGAAGCGCTCGACGGGGTGGCGCAGCGTCAGGTCGGACCCATCAGATGTCACGCCTGCGACCCTAACCGCGGTGGACGACACGCCGCCGCCGGGACCATGACCCTGTCGTCCTTCCGGACGACACCGCGACCAGGTGCCGTCCCCGGCCGCCGCGGAGCCGCTGCCGCCCTTCCTCGCGGAACCCTCCGGGCCCCACTCGTCAGAGCGACGGCGCTGCGCGCCGGGCCGTCCCCCGCCTACAACACATCGACGTCGTCGATGACGCGGTCGATGACGCCGTACAGCTCGGCGTGGGTGTTGGGGATCGACAGGTAGAGCAGCGCCGGGAACTCGGTGCCGACGTCGATGAGCAGCAGCGCGGCCCGCTCGCCGGTGGAGTCGTAGCCGGGGGTGTCCCAGGCCAGCTCGAACTCGTAGACCCAGGCGGCGTGGTCGTCGACGGTCAGCGCCTCGTCGCGGCGTACGGTGCGCTCGTTGGGCTGCGGGTAGTGCTGCACCCGGACGTCGTCGGCGATCGCGTGCACCGTCGTCTCCAGCGACCCCGTCCCGGTCCAGCCGTACGCCGGGGTGAGCGGCCCGGAGGTGCACTGGGCGATGAACGGCCCGGTGCCGTCGGGCAGGTCCTCCTGGGTGACGAAGTACTGCCCGGCCGTCGTCACCGTCTCGACCTGCGGCCCGAGGTCGTACTCGTACCAGCCGTTGCCGAGGTACGGGTAGGAGATCCCGGCCGACTGGTCGAAGATCCGGACCGTGCCGGGCGGGAACCCGCTGCGCGAGGTCCCGGACTGGGTCGGCAGGGCGGCCGGGCCGCCGCTCCCCCGGTCCCGGGTGGAGACCAGGACGCCGACCAGCACCAGGACCAGCACCACCCCGAGCGCGCCGAGGCCGACGAGCAGCCCGGTCCGCCGGCGCGGGCGGGGCGGCGGCTCCGGCCACTCCTCCCAGACAGAGGTCTGCGCCGGGGGCGCGGGGTGGCGCTCGAACGCCTCGCCCACCCGCACCCCCGGACCGGCGGGGGTGGTGACGTCGGACCACCGGCCGCCGTCCCACCAGCGCACCAGCCCGGCCCCGCCGTCGGGGTCGGGGTACCAGCCCGGTGGCGGGGCGGCGCCGGGTCCGCTCGTCACGGTGCGGTCATCGGGGCGTCAGCGGCGGACGGAGGCCAGCTCGCGCCAGAGGTGCGCCGCCGCCTCCGCGCCGCGGTGCAGCTGCGAGAGCAGGACCCGCTCGTTGGGCGAGTGGATGCGGTCGGTGGGCAGGCCCGCGCCGAGGAAGACCAGCGGGGCGCCCAGCTGCTCGGCGAGGTCGGCCTCGGGGCCGCTGCCGCCCTCCTTCATGAACAGCACCTGGTCGGGCTCGCTGTCCCAGCCCTGGGCGATGGCCCGCAGCAGCGCGTCCATGTACGGCGAGTCGAGGTCGCTGGCGCAGGGGGCGACGCCACCGGCCGGCACGTGGACGTCGGCCTCGATGCCCTCGGGCAGGTTCGCCTCGACCCACGCCTGGACCATCGGCCCGATCTCCTCCGGCCGCTGGTCCGCGACCAGCCGGAAGGTGATCTTGGCGTGCGACTCGGCCGGGATGATCGTCTTGTGGCCGGGACCCTGGTAGCCGCCCCACATGCCGTTGACCTCGGCGGTCGGGCGGGCGCCGATGCGCTCCTGGGTGCTGAAACCGGCCTCGCCGGTGGTGGTCCGCGAGGCGGCCGGGCCGGCCAGCCAGGCGGCCTCGTCGAAGGGCACCCGGCCCATCAGCTCGCGCTCGCGGTCGGACAGCGGGCGCACCTTGTCGTAGAAGCCCGGTAGCGTGACCCTGCCGTCGGCGTCGTGCAGCGACGCGACCAGCTCGGCGAGGGCGTGCAGCGGGTTGGGGACGGCGCCGCCGAACGAGCCGGAGTGCAGGTCGACCGCGGGCCCGCGCAGGGTGATCTCGGCGTCGGCCAGGCCGCGCATGCCCGTGACGGCGCTGGGCAGGTCGGGGGCGGCCATGCCGGTGTCGCTGACCACGACGACGTCGCAGTCGAGCCGGTCGCGCCGCTCGCGCAGCAGGTCGGCGAAGTACGGGGAGCCGGACTCCTCCTCGCCCTCGATGACCAGCTTCACCGTGACGGCGGGGGTGTCGCGACCGGTGGCGGCCAGGTGGGCGCGCATGCCGAGCAGGTGGAACGCGACGTTGCCCTTGTCGTCGATGGCGCCGCGGGCGTGCAGCTCGGTGCCGTCGGGGCCTTCGACGCGGGTCGGCTCGAACGGCGGGTGCTCCCACAGCTCGACCGGGTCGACCGGCTGGACGTCGTGGTGGCCGTAGACCAGCGCGACCGGAGCGCCGGCGTCGGCGGACGGCCACTCGGCGAAGACCGCGGGCGCGCCCGGGGTCTCCCAGACCTCGACGGTCGGGAAGCCGGTGCGGCGCAGCGCCTCGGCCAGCCACTCGGCACTCGCGCGGACGTCGCCGGCGTGCGCGGGGTCCGCGGAGATCGACGGGATCCGCAGCCAGGCGTCGAGGTCGGCGTGCAGGTCGTCCAGGTGGGCGGTGACGAAGTCGCGTTCGGCGGAGCTGCTCACGGCCCTGACGGTATCCCGCGGCCCTGTCGGCCCCGACGCGTCCGGGCGGCTAGGTTGCCCGCATGGGAGCGGGCAGCCTGCAGGTCGACCTCGGCGACCTGACGTTCGACGTCCGGACCGACGGACCGGAGGACGGGCAGCCGGTGCTGCTCCTCCACGGCTTCCCGGAGACGTCGCTGTCGTGGTCGGCGGTGATGCCGCTGCTCGCCGACGCCGGGCTGCGCTGCTACGCACCCGACCAGCTGGGCTACTCCCCCGGCGCGCGGCCGGACGAGGTGGGCGCCTACGCGCTGCCGAACCTGGTGCAGGTGACGGCGGACCTGATGACGGCGCTGGACGCCCCGGTCGCCGACGTCGTCGGGCACGACTGGGGCGCGAACGTGGCGTGGGGGCTGGCGGCCTGGCACCCCGACCGGGTGCGCACGCTGACCGCGGTCTCGGTGCCGCACCCGACCGCGTACACGCTGGCCTACCGCGCCGATCCGGAGCAGAAGGAGCGGTCGGGGTACATCAAGCTATTCTGGCAGGCCGGCAAGGCGGAGCAGGTGCTGCTCGAGGACGACGCCCGGCGGCTGCGGAAGATGCTCGACGCGCCCGGTCTGCCGGACGAGGCGGTCGACGCCTACGTCGAGGTGCTGGGCGCGCCGGGGGCGCTGACCGCCGCGCTGAACTGGTACCGGGCGATGGACTCCGGCACCCGGGTCGACCCGGTCGAGGTGCCGACGACGTACGTGTGGAGCGACGGCGACGTGCCGATCGGCCGGATCGCCGCGGAGGCGTGCGCGGACCAGGTCACCGGCGACTACAAGTTCGTCGAGCTCCCGGACGTGACCCACTGGGTCCCGGAGCAGGCGCCCGAGGCGCTGGCCCGCGCGGTGCTCGACCGCATCGCCACCGGCCGCCGCTGACGGCGGAGCGGGGTGGGACGTCGCGTCCCACCCCGCTCCGGGTGTTCCTCAGGGGCGGTCGCCCGGCCGGTCGGGCTGCGCGCTCAGCCCCAGCTCTGCGACGACCACGCCTCGTCGCGCCACATACGGGCCGACCAGGACTCGTCGCGCCACATCCGGGCCGACCACGCCTCGTCCCGCCACATCCGGGCCGACCACGTGCCGTCCCGCCACATCCGGGCCGACCAGTCGTCGTCGGAGGTGACCGCCTCGGCGGTCTGCGTCCACGTCGCCGTGGGCCACGCCCGCTGCGCCTTGCCGTTCTTGACCCAGCCCCGGCCGGTCAGCGTGGTGCCGAGCCAGGTCCCGTCCTTCCACGACTTCTTCCTGTCGGTCTGCTTCGCCCAGCGCGAGCCGTTCCAGCTCTGCCCGAAGACGTCGACCTCACCGGTGAGCGCCTCGTCGCCGATCGCGACGTGCGCGGTGCCGCGGGCGGCCTCCAGCGAGCCGGTGCCCGTGCCCCAGCCCGTCGACGGCGCCGGCCGGATGGGGGCCAGCTTGAGCACCTGGTCGAACATCTTCTTCAGGTCGGTCCTGCCGGCACCGCCCATCTTCGCGGAGGTGCGCAGCAGCCCGCTGGCGTTGTCCTGCAGCAGCATCTTGACCTGGTCGGGCTTGAGCGCCGGGTTCGCCTGCAGGAGCAGCGCGACCTCACCGCTGACCACGGCGGCGGCCTGGGAGGTGCCCGACGCCTTCGCGAACCGCGAGCCGACCCGCGCCTGCGGGTTCGCCGCGTCGGCGGTGCCGTCCGGCACGCGCAGACCCAGCACTGAGACACCGGGGGCGACGACGTCGACGTGCCGGGCGTCGGTGCCGTGCGTCGACCAGGACGGCACGGTGTCGTCGGTGGCCGAGACGGTGCCGGCGCTGTCCATGGCGCCGACCGCGATGACGTGCGGGTCGCTGGCGGGGTTGGCGAGGGTCTTGCTCGTGTCGCCGTCGTTGCCGCCCGCGGCGACCACCACGATGCCGTGCTGCCAGGCGTTCTCGACCGCGAAGGCCAGCGGGTCGACCAGGCTCGGCTGCACCGAGTCGGTGCCGTACGACAGGTTGATCACCCGGATCTTCAGGTCGTCGGCGTGCTGCACCACCCAGTCGATGCCGGCGATCACCTGCGTCACGTCGACCGCGCCGTTGACGGCCCCGACCTTGACGTTGACCAGCGTGGCGTCCGGAGCGATGCCGTGCCAGTTGTCCGGGTCGGTGTAGGACAGGGCAGGGCCCTCGGCGTCCCGGCCGGCGATGATGCTGCCCAGGTGCGTGCCGTGGCCGAAGCCGTCGGTGTACGCGGTGTCCGCCTGCTGGCTGTCGAAGGACAGGTCCGGCCCGTTGACGACGTTGCCGCTGGTGAGCCCCGGCACCTGCGCCACACCCGTGTCGATCAGCGCGACCCCGACGCCCTTGCCGGTGATGCCGGCGGCGTAGAGGTCCTGCGCGCCGACCACCTTCGCCACGTTGTGGAGCGAGCCCTTGTCCGCCACCGGGTCGTAGCCCAGCGAGCTGTTGTCGGCGGCCTGGGCCACGCCGGTGCCGGCGCCGAGGACGGCGGCGGCCAGGGCGGACGTCGCGACGGTCGCCGCCGCGCCGCGGCGGAGCACCCGCCTGCGCCCACCGGCCGTCGCTCGGGAGTCGAGATCGGTCACGTTCAGTCACCCCATGATCTGCCACTGTGACGGTCAAGCCGCCGCACGCTGCTGCGCTGCACGCTCAGTAACAGGACTCTGACGGTCCGTGTCAGCAGTCACCGGCGCACGTGCACCCCAACGGAGGACTCCCGACCCACCCCGAGGGGGTGAGCAGGAGCCGCCGGCCCCTCAAGGGCGCTCCGGCGGCCCGTCGGGCGTCCCTCGCCTGCCGTCACGGTCCGTCGTCGGCGACGCCGTCCCGGTGCGCCCGGTGACGACACACGGCGTCCGGCGGAGGCCCCGTCCCGGGTCGCCGCCACCGTGCGGCCGACGGCGACACTGGTGCCCTCGTGGAGGGAGCTCCCCATGGCGTGGAACCTGAGGGGCAGCTACGTCGAGACCTGCTCGTGCGAGCTCATGTGCCCCTGCAACCTGACATTCGACCACGGCGCCACCTACGACTACTGCCGCGCGACCCTGGCGTTCACCGTCCGGGACGGCCAGGTCGACGGCACCGATGTCGCCGGGCGGCGGGTCGTCACGATCATCGACACGCCCAAGGTGATGACCGACGGCAACTGGCGGCTGGGGATGTTCGTCGACGACGGCGCGTCCGACGAGCAGTTCGACGCGCTCGTCGGGGTGTTCAGCGGTCGGCTCGCGGGCCGATGGCCCTGCTGGCGCCGCTGGTCGGCGAGGTCGTCGGCGTCGAGCGGGCAGCCATCGAGCTGCGCGACGAGGGCGGCCGGCACAGCGTCCGGGTGGGTGGTGCCATCGACTTCGAGATCGAGGACATCGTGCCGTTCGGGGTGGAGACCGGGGAGCCGGTCCGCTTCGACCGCATGTTCCACCCGGTCGGGTCGAACCTGACGATGGCCGAGGGCCGCCGGTCGCGGATCGACGCCTTCGGCATCCGGTACGAGGGGAAGACCGGGCTGTCGACCGACGAGTTCGCCTGGTCCGGCTGACCGGGCCGCACCGTGCAGCGCCTCGCCGACGACCTCACCGTGGCTCTCGGTGCCGCGCGGCTCCGGCTCGGGTTGGTCGCGACGCTGGTCGCGCTGGCCGCGATCGGCTGGTGGTGGACCGCGGACCGGATGCGAGGCATGGACGCCGGACCGTGGACCGCGCTGGGCACGCTGGGGTGGTTCCTCGGCGTCTGGGTCGTGATGATGGCCGCGATGATGTTCCCGTCGGTCGCCCCGACGGTCGCGCTGTACGCGCGGATGACCCGCGACCGGTGGCCGGCCCGGGCGTTCGTGTTCGCCGGTGGTTACCTGCTCACCTGGGCGCTGGCCGGACTGGTGGCCTTCGCGATCGCTGCCGGGCTGGGCCGGCTGCCCGGTGACCCGCTCGCGTGGGATGCGTCGGGACGCCCCGCCGCGGCCACCACCCTGCTGGTCGCCGCCGCGTACGAGCTGACCCCGCTGAAGAACGCGTGCCTGTCCCGGTGCCGCAGCCCGCTGGGGTTCCTGCTGGGCAACTGGCGGGACGGCTGGGCGGGGGCCGTGCGGATGGGTGGCCGCAACGGTGCGTGGTGCGTCGGCTGCTGCTGGGCGCTGATGGCCTCGCTGTTCGCGCTCGGAGTGATGAGCGTCCTCTGGATGGCGGTGGTCGCCGGCGTCATCGCGGTCGAGAAGACCCTGCCGTGGCGGCGCGCGGCCACCTGGGGGACCGCGGCGCTGCTCCTCGCGCTGGGGGTGCTGCTGCTGGTCGCTCCTGACGCCGTACCGGGGCTGACCGTGCCCGGCGCCGGTGGCATGCCGGCGATGGGCTGACGTCCCGCGGGCCCGCCCACCGTCGTGCACCGATCGTCGGTTGCCGCGGCAACGCGGAGCGCGACAGTGGGCGCGGAGTGCCAGCTCGCGGGCGTCGAACTGGCTGTCCGCGCACGCTGTTGCCGACCGTCCACGTCAGGCGGTGCCGGTGACCAGGGCGAGCAGGCCGGCCTCGTCGAGCAGGTCCACCGGGCGCAGGGTGGTGTTGGCCGCGACGTGGTGGAAGCCGGCGCTCACCCGCTCCACCGGCACGCCGGTCAGCCGCGACCAGCCGAGCCGGTAGGCGGCGAGCTGCACGCCGGCGGCGGCGAGCTCCGCGGGCGCGGGCACCGGGCCGGTCTTCCAGTCGATGACCTCGAACCCCCCGTCGGGCGTCGCGAACACCGCGTCGATCCGGCCCCGCAGCGTCAGCGGACCCAGCGGCGTCTCGAACGGCGCCTCGACGTCCACCGGCTGGCGGTCGGCCCAGACGCTGGCCAGGAACGCCGCCTGCAGCGCGGTCAGCTGCTCGTCGGGCGCGGCCAGCGCGTCACCGGCGCCGGGCAGCTCGTCGAGGTCGATCAGCCGGGAGGCACCGAACCGCTCCTCCAGCCACGCGTGGAACGCCGTCCCCCGCCGGGCCAGCGGCGCGGGCGCCGCCGGCATCGGCCGGCGCAGCCGACGCGCGAGCCCGGCCGGGTCGCGGCGCAGCGCGACCAGCTCGGACACCGACAGGTGCGCCGGCAGCGGGACGTCGACGGTGCCCCGCGAGTGCTCGGCCCGCTCACGCAGCAGCAGGTCGGCGTCACGCACCCACTCGGCCACCACCGGGTCGTCGCCGGCGCCCAGCGCCACCTCGCTGAGCGGGTGCGGGCTCGCCGACCCGACCAGCTCGGCGGCCGCGGTCAGCGCCCGCCGCCGGTTGATGGACAGCGGGTCGGCCGGCCACACGCCGATCGGCCACTCGGCCAGCGCCGGGTTCTCCGCGTCGTCCGGCGGCGCGGGCGCCCAGCGGTCGACGACCCCCGCGCCGTCGTCGCACGCCTGCTTGACCGCCTGCAGCAGCGTCGACGGCCCGCACACGCTCTTGCCGTCGCGCCACCAGCTGCCCGAGCACAGCAGCAGCCGCTTGGCCCGGGTGACGGCCACGTAGCCCAGCCGGATCTCCTCGGCCAGGCCGAAGTCCTTCCAGTCGGCCACGTAGTCGTCCAGCGCGTCGCGGACGGCGGTCTGGTCACCGGACCCGGGCACCGGCAGCCTCAGCTGCGGCAGCTCGGCGCGGTCGGTGGTGCGCAGGTCGACCGGCACGGCGCCGGGGTCCTTGATCCACGAGTCGGAGGCGTCGGGCTTGGCCGGGAACTGGTTGACGGTGAGCCCGGGGACGGCGACGACGTCCCACTCCAGGCCCTTGGACGAGTGCCCGGTGAGCAGCTGCACCGCCTCCGGGTTGACCGCCACCTCACCCGGCTCCAGACCCCGCTCGCGCACCTCCGCGTCGGAGAGGTAGCCGAGGAACGCCGGGAGCGAGGGCAGCTCGGCCAGCTCGGTGAACTGGGCGGCGACCTGGTGCAGCTGGTCGAGGTGGATGCGGGCGCCGCCGGGGCTGACATCGGGGTGGCTGGCCAGCTCGGTCTCCAGCCCCAGCACCCGCACGACCTCGTCGACCAGGTCGGGCAGCGACTCCCCCAGCCGCCCCCGCAGCGCGGCCAGCTCACCGCCGAGCCGGCGCAGCCGGCGGAACCCCTCGGCCGAGTACTGCTCCGGCCGGCCCAGGTCGTCGAGCGACTCGACGATGCTGCCGCGCTCGCGGGGCGGGGTCGGCTGACCGGGCTGCGGCTCCGGGGCGGGGGTGCGCTCGCGCACCAGGTCGCGGGCGCGGCGCTCCAGCGCCTGCAGGTCGCGCGGGCCGATCCGCCAGCGGGCGCCGGTGAGCAGCCGGCCCAGCGCGTCCCCGGCGGTCGGGTCGACGAGCACGCGGAGCGTGGCGACGACGTCGGACACCTCCGGGACGTCGAGCAGCCCGCCCAGGCCCACGACCTCGACCGGCAGCCCGCGCTCGCGCAGCGCGGCGGCGATGCCGGGCAGCTGCGCGCGGCGGCGGGCCAGGACGGCGACCGACGGCTTGGGCTCGCGGTGCCACTCGGCGGCCAGCCGGTCGGCGAGCGCCTCGGTCTCCTCGGCGACGGTGTCGTGGAGCGCGACGTGCACCTCGCCCGGCCCGGCGACCGGCGACGCGGTGAGGTCGGGCAGCGGCTGCTCCGGCGCGGGCAGCATCGCCGACACCGCGTTGGCGATGGCCAGCACCGCGCGGTCGTTGCGCCACGACGTCGACAGGGTGAGCCGCTCCGCGGGGCGCTCGGGGGTGCCGGGGAAGGTCCGGTCGAACCGTTCGATGGTGCCGGCCGACGCGCCGCGCCAGCCGTAGATCGACTGCCGCGGGTCGCCGACGGCGAGCACCGGGTGCCCGCCCGGCCCGCCGAACAGGGCCTCCAGCATCCGCAGCTGACCCACGCTGGTGTCCTGGTACTCGTCGAGCAGCACGACCCGCCAGCGGGCCCGCTCGCGGCGGCCGACCTCCGGCGAGGTGACCGCGACCCGGGCGGCGTGGGCGACCTGGTCGGCGTAGTCGATCGCGCCGGCCGCCCGCTTGCGGGCCTCGAACGCCTCGACCATCGGCAGCAGCGCCACCCGGGCCCGCTGCCGGGCGAGCATGTCCGCTACGCCCGCGTACGGGCCCTCCTTGCGCGGGGCGTCCGGGTAGCCGCGCACCTGGGACTCCAGCCTCGCCGTCCAGGCGCGCAGCCGGGCGGGGCTGACGTCGTGCTCGCCGAGCTCGGCGGCCAGCTGCAGCACGTCCTCGGTGGTGGTGACCAGGCCGAGGTTGACGTCGCTCATGTCGCCGGTGTGCGCGGCGACGACGGTGGCCGCCTGCCCCCAGCACATCGCCGGGCCGAGCACGCCGGAGCCGGGCTCGACACCGATCCGCAGGCCGTGCTCGGCGACGATGCCGGCCGCGTAGCCGTGGTAGGTGGCCACGGTGGGCGCCGCGACCGTGAGCCGCTCGCGGAGCTCCGCGGGGGTGTCGGGGTGCCGGGCCAGCGCGCCGAGCCGCAGCCGCACGCGCGCGTTGAGCTCGCTGGCCGCCTTGCGGGTGAACGTCAGGCCGAGCACCGCCTCCGGCGCGACGAGCTGGTTGGCCACCAGCCAGGCGACGCGCGCGGCCATCGTCTCGGTCTTGCCCGACCCGGCGCCGGCGACGACGACCAGCGGCCGGTCGACCGGCGCCTCGACGACGCCGGCCTGCTCCGGCGATGGCGCGTAGGACAGCCCGCACCGCTCGGCCACCTCGGCGGGGGTGAGCAGCCGCGGCAGCTCCGGCTCCGCGACCGGGCCCAGCCCCGGCAGGTCGAAGCTCAACTGGCTCATCGGGTCACCTGCCGGCCGCTCTCCTGCATCGGGCAGCTGCGGCGGAACGCGCAGCGGTCGCAGTCGGTGTCGGTGCGGGCGACGAAGCTGCCCCCACCCATGCCCTCGCCGACGGTGGCCAGCAGCTCGCCGGCCCACGTCTCGCCGGGGTCGACGTCGGCGGGCAGCGGCGGTTGGGAGTGCTCCTTGGCGGCCTTCTGCGCGCCGCCGACCTGCAGCAGCGCCGCGCCACCGGTCGCCGTCCCGTGCTCGGCGAACGCGCCCTCGGCGACGGCCACCTGGTAGGCGGCGAGCTGGCCGTGGGTGTCGACGTCCTTGGGCGCTGTCTTGCCGGTCTTGATGTCGACGACGACCAGCCGGCCGTCGCGGTCGCGCTCCAGCCGGTCGACCTGGCCGCGCAGCCGGGCGCGGCCGACCGTGACGTCGAAGTCCTCCTCGGCGGCGACCAGCTCGCGGTCGGCGCGGCGGTGCCAGGCGATGAACTTGGCGAGCATCTCCTGCGCGCGGTCGCGCTGGCGCTGGTCGAACCAGCCGGGCCCGAGGTCGAGCCCGTCGAGCTCGGCGTCCAGCACGGCCGCGGCGTCGGCGGGCGGCAGGCCCTCGGCCACCTGCTGGGCGACGTCGTGCACCGCGGAGCCGACGGTGCGGGTGGCCTCCGGGGCCGCCTCGGCGCCGACCGCGCCGAGCACCCAGCGCAGCGGGCAGCGCTGGAAGGTGTCGATCGCCGAGGGGCGCACCGGGACGACGGCGTCCGGGTCGACCAGCGGGGCGTCGTCGCTCAGCGGCGCGAGCCCCCACCAGCCGGCCGGGTGCGCGCCGGGCACCCGCTCGTCGGCGAGCCGGCGGAGCACCGCCGCCGCGCTGGACCGGCGGGGTGCCGGGGTGTGCGGATCGGTGAGCGCCCGGCGCAGCTCGGCCACCAGCGCGGGCAGGGTGAGCTGCCGGGGCAGCGGGGTGTGCGGCCGCACGCCGTCGGAGCCGGCCGGCGGCGGGGCGATCAGGTCGAGGAACCGGGACGCCGTGGCGCCGTCGTCGCCGCCCTCGAGCCCCCCGTCGACGGCGGTGACGACCAGCCGCCGGCGGGCGCGGGTGCACGCGACGTAGAACAGCCGGCGCTCCTCGGCCAGCGCCAGGGTGCGCCGGTCGAGCGCGGCGGGGTCGACCCCGGCGGCGGCGTCGACGAGGTCCTCGGCACCCAGCAGGCTGGCGCGGGCGCGGAGGTCCGGCCACACGCCCTCCTGCACGCCGGCGACGCACACCAGGTCCCACTCCAGGCCCTTGGAGGCGTGCGCGGTGAGCAGCCGCACCGTCTCGCCGGTCGGCGCGCGGGCGGCGCCGCTGTCGCCGGGCAGCTGCTGGGCGGCCAGGTGCGCGACGAAGGCGCCCACCCCGGCGTGCGGGAGGCGGTCGACGAAGGCACCGGCCGCGTCGAACAGCGCCACCACCGCGTCGAGGTCGCGGTCGGCCACGGCACCGGACGGGCCGCCGGCCGCGCTGGCCCGCGCCCACTTCGGCCCCAGCCCGCTGGCCTGCCACATGCCCCACAGCACGTCCTCGGCGCTGCCGCCGCCGGTCAGCGCGAGCCGGCCGGCCGACAGCACCGCCGCGACCCGGGTGGCCGGGCGGGCCAGGTGGGCGGGCACGGCGTCGAGGAGGGTGGCGTCGGCGAGCACCGCGGCCAGCGGGGCGCCGCGCAGGGCGGGCTCTCCCCCACGGCTGACGAGCTCGCGGCGCACGGCGCGGCGCAGCCGGCGCAGGTCGAGCACGGTGGCGCCGCCCAGTGGGGAGGCCAGCACCGCCTCCGCGCCGGCCTCGTCGAAGCCGGCCTCCAGCGGCAGCTCCGCGTCGGGCTGCGCCGGGTCGCGCCGCGGTGTGAGCAGCGCCGAGACGGCGGCCAGCAGCGGCTGCACCGCCGTCTGGGCGGCCAGCGCGACGTCGTCGGCGGAGACCGCGACCGGTACCCCGGCCTGGGTGAGCGCCCGCCGGACCGGGCCGAGGCCGGTGGCCGCCGAGCGGACGACGACGGCCATCTGCGACCACGGCACCCCGTCGAGCAGGTGCGCGCGGCGCATCGTGTCGGCGAGGAACGCCGCCTCCACGGCGGCGGAGTCGAAGACGTGCACCTCCGCGGTGCCCGGGTCGCTGCCGGCCGCGGCCTGCAGCCGCCGGTGCTCCCACGGACCGGGCAGCCCCTCGGCCACCCGCCGGCTCACCGCGAGCAGCTCCGCGCCGGACCGGCGGCAGACGCCCAGCGACAGCCGGCCGGCAGCCCGTCCGTCGCGGTGCCGGAAGCGGGTGGGGAACTCGACGATGCCCGTGGGGTCGGCGCCGCGGAAGGCGTAGATCGCCTGGTCGGGATCACCGACGGCCACCAGGTTGCCGCCACCACCGGCCAGCAGGTCCAGCAGCTCCACCTGGGCGGGGTCGGTGTCCTGGTACTCGTCGACGAACAGCCAGCCCGCCCGCTGCCGCTCCTCGCGCAGCAGGTCGGGGTCGTCGCGGAGCTCGTCGATGGCGGTGCGCACCAGCTCGGCGGGGTCGTAGCCGCTCGCCCCGCCCCGGGCGGCGGTGGCGAACGCGCTCACCCCGGCGTACTGGTCGGCGAACTGCGCGGCGGCCACCCAGTGCGGCAGCCCGCGCTCGCGCCCCCACTCGGCGAGCAGGCCGGGGTCGATGCCGCGCTCGGTGGCCCGCAGCAGCAGCTCGCGCAGCTCGTTGCGGAAGCCGTCGGTGCGCAGCGCGGCGGCCAGCTCGTCGGGCCAGCGGACCACGCCGTCCTCGTCGGCGTCACCGCGCAGCAGCTCGTCGACCACCGCGTCCTGCTCGGCGGCGGTGAGCAGCCGGGGCGCCGGCTCGCCGCGCAGCAGCGCCGCCCGCCGGAGTACGCCGAACGCGTAGGAGTGGAAGGTGCGCGCGACCGGCTCGCGGATCGTCTGCCCGACCCGGGCGGTGATCCGGGTGCGCAGCTCCGCGGCGGCCTTGCGGCTGAACGTCAGCACGAGGACCTGCTCGGGGTCGACGCCGCGCTCGATGCGGGTCGCGACCGCCTCCACGATCGTCGTGGTCTTGCCGGTGCCGGGGCCGGCCAGCACCAGCAGCGGCCCGCCCGGGTGGTCGACGACGGCCTGCTGGGTGGGGTCGAGCGCCGGCCGCGGCGCGGCCGCGACCGGCTCGGGCTGCACCAGCCGGTAGACCGGTGCCGTCTCCTGCAGCTCTGCCGTGTCCCCCCGCACCTCTCGATGAGACCACGCCCCACCGACAGGACCGGTCAGGAGCGGTCGAGCTCCTCGTCGGGCCACAGCACCGCGGCGAGGTCGACCCGGCCGTTGCGCACCGGCACCCCCTCGGCGGCCAGCAGCGCGAGCTGGCGCACCCGCACCGGCTCGGCCGCGCTGCCGTCGGCGCGGACCACCCGGAACCAGGGCACCGCGCCGCCGCCGCCGGCCAGCGCGCGGGCCACCCGGCGCGGTCCGACGCCGACCAGCCGGCCGATCGCCCCGTAGGTGCTCACCCGGCCGGGCGGGATCGCCTCGACCGCGTCGAACACCGCCTCGTCGACGTCGGCCGGGCTGCGGTCGCCGTCCACCTCACCCCTCGAAGGAGCTGTGCTGGTCCCACCACGCGAACAGGGCGGCGACGTCGGACTGGGTGGTCCCGGACGCGTAGACGACGCCCTCGGTGAGGTGGACGTCGTCGGTCCACATGACCGCAACGTCGCCCTGGTCGCTCAGCCCGCACGCGACCATGCCGCCGGCACCGTCCTCGGTCCACTCACCCCAGCCGGAGCCGGTGGCGCAGTCGACCGGGCCGTCGAACGGCGCCAGCCCGTCGAGGAAGATGCCGCCGTCCTCGACCGGCGTGGCCACGTCGGCGATGAACACGTCGTCGAGCGTGTCGCCGTCCTCGTATCGGTAGAAGTCGGCCCCCCAGGGGCCGGGCCGGGTCGCGCTCGCGCCGCAGCCGGCCGCCGCGACGTCCCCGTCACCGGCGAGCTCCATCGCGGCGCAGTCGTCGAAGTCGGCCGGCAGCGAGTCGAGGAAGGCGGCGTCCGCGACCGGCGCCGCGCCGTCCTCGACCGTGCGCAGGACGGCGACCAGCCCGACGGCGACCAGCGCGAGCGCGAGCACCCCGCCGACCACCGACAGCACCACCACCGCGGTGCGGTTGCGGGGTCGTTCCGGCGGCGGGCCCCAGCCCGGCGCCGGCGGCCAGCCCTGGCCGTACGGCTGCCCGTACACCGGCGGCTGCTCGTACACCGGCTGCCCGAAGGGGACCGGCTGCCCGTAGGGGGTCGGCTGCCCGTGCACCGGCGGCCGGCCGTAGGGGTCCGGCTGCGTGGGCCCCGGCCAGGCCGGCGGGGGCGCGGGCTGCCAGCCGTACGGCCGGTCCTCGGGCGGCTGGGTCATCCGGCGGTCCTCGATCCTCACTCCTCGGCTGACGTCGCCGGGAGCGTAGGGCCCCGGGAGCCGGTCGCCCGGTTGCGCCGGGCCGGGTCTCCCCCGGCCGGGCCAGGCGCTCCCCGGCCCGGTCCCGTCAGGCCCGGCGGCCGAAGCGGGCCAGCAGCCGGGTCTGCAGGTCGGCGCCCGCGGGCGGCTCGACCGGCGGCGCGAACAGCCCCGGCGTCCCGTCGTCCCCGAGGCGGTGCTCTGCGTAGCCGAACGCGGCGGCGACGAGCTCGGGGTCGAGGTGGGTGACGCCGTCGATCGCGCGGGCGAGGTCCCAGGCGTGCACGGTGAGGTCGGCGGTCATCTCGACCAGGTAGTCGGCCGCCGGGGTGGGCCCGTAGGAGAGCTGCACGCTGCGCTCGAGCACGCCGGGGTCGGCCCAGGCGGCCAGCGCCCCGTCGGCCGCGGTCTCCCAGGCGGTGAGCGGGTCGGTGCCGATCAGCTCGTCGGTGCCGGTGGGGACGCGCTGCGCGACGTCGTCCAGCGGCTCGCCGGCCAGCAGCGGCGGCACCCACAGCTGCTCGCTGGTCAGGTGGGCGACCAGGTCGGCGACGCTCCACCCCGGCAGCGCCGGGGCGTCCCACTCCCCCGGCCCGACGGCGTCGACCCGGTCGGTGAACTGGGCCTGCGCGCGCTGGAAGAGCAGGAGCAGGTCGGTGTGGCTGGGCTCGGGCACGGCGCCAGTAGACAGCACGACGGCCCCGCTCCGGTCGGGAGCGGGGCCGTCGTGGTCGGTCAGTAGGTGGGGAGGGTCTTGTCGATCCGGGTCGCCCACGAGGTGACGCCGCCCTGCACGTGCACGGCGTCCTTGAACCCGGCGTTCTTCACCGCGGCGAGCACCTCGGCGGACCGCACGCCGGTCTTGCAGTGCAGCACGATCGGCTTGTCGTTCGGCAGCTGCGCGAGCGCCCGGCCGGAGAGGATCTCGTCCTTGGGGATCAGCACCGAGCCCGGGATCCGCACGATCTCGTACTCGTTGGGCTCGCGGACGTCGATCAGCTCGAAGTCCTTGCCGCTGTCCATCATGTCCTTGAGCTCGTCGACGGTGATCGTCGAACCCGCGGCGGCCTCCTGGGCCTCCTCCGACACGACACCGCAGAAGCTCTCGTAGTCGATGAGCCCGGTGATCGGCTCGCCCTCGGGGTCCTTGCGCACCTTGATGGTGCGGAAGGTCATCTCCAGGGCGTCGTAGACCATCAGCCGGCCCAGCAGCGTCTCACCGATGCCGGTGATCAGCTTGATCGCCTCGGTGGCCTGGATGGCGCCGACGGTCGCGCACAGCACGCCGAGCACACCGCCCTCGGCGCAGCTGGGGACCATGCCGGGCGGCGGCGGCACCGGGTAGAGGTCGCGGTAGTTGGGCCCGTGCTCGTTCCAGAAGACCGAGACCTGCCCGTCGAACCGGTAGATCGAGCCCCACACGTACGGCTTGCCCAGCAGCACGGCGGCGTCGTTGACCAGGTACCGGGTGGCGAAGTTGTCGGTGCCGTCGACGATCAGGTCGTACTGGCCGAAGATCTCCAGCACGTTGTCGTTGTCCAGCCGCGTCTCGTGCAGCCGGACGTCGACGTTCGGGTTGATCTCCCGGATCGAGTCACGCGCGCTCTGCGCCTTGGACCGGCCCACGTCGGACTGCCCGTGGATGATCTGGCGCTGCAGGTTGGACTCGTCGACGGTGTCGAACTCGACGATGCCCAGGGTGCCGACACCGGCCGCGGCCAGGTACATCAGCACCGGCGAGCCGAGGCCGCCGGCGCCGACGGCGAGCACCTTGGCGTTCTTGAGCCGCTTCTGCCCGTCCATCCCGACGTCCGGGATGATCAGGTGGCGGCTGTAGCGGCGGACCTCGTCGATCGACAGGTCCTCGGCGGGCTCCACCAGGGGTGGCAACTGCACGGGGCGCTCCTCATCCGGCTGTGTCGTCAGGGCGGGCCGGCCCAGCGGGCCGACGTCCTGAGGTGGTCAACAGCGTGGCACGCCCCCGTCATTCCGAAGGGCGGGGCCACGGGGGTCACACCTGGCCGGTGGGCACCTGGTCGGTCCGGCCGGCGGCGTCCTCGGCCAGCGCCAGGACGGCGCGGGCGGTCGGCTCGGGCGCCTCGAGCATCGCCAGGTGCCCGATCCCGGGCTGCACCTGCAGCCGCGCGTCGCCCAGCGTCGCGGCCAGCCGCGGGGCGAGCCGGGGGTCGACGAGCTTGTCCCGGTCGCCCCAGACCACGAGGGACGGCACGCGCACCGAGCGGGCCATCCGCCAGGCGTTGGCCCGGCCCAGCCGCAGGTAGGAGGTCATCAGCCCGCGCAGGCTGCGGGTCAGCGCCTGCCCGGCCCACGGCTGCTGGTCGCGCTCGCGCATCTCCGCGACCGCCTCGTCGATCCGCTCCTGCGGCACCCGCGACGGGTCGCCGAAGCACATCTGCAGCAGCCCGCGGACGCGCTGCTCCGCGCTCACGCCGGCCAGCCGGCGCTCGGCCAGCGCCGGCACGCCGGGCAGCATCACCAGGGTGATGACCCGGTCGAACGCCGGGGGCACGCGGTAGACCGGCATCGCCGGCGAGACCAGCGTCAGCGTGGCCACCAGGTCGGGACGGCGGGCGGCGACCCAGACGCTGACCAGCCCGCCGAGGGAGTTGCCCACCAGGTGCACCGGCCGGCCCTGGCCGGGGCCGGGCTGGTCGACGACCCACTCCAGCACGTCGACGGTGGCCTGCACGTGCCGCTGCATCGAGTAGCTGCCGCGCGAGGGCGGCGCGGTCCGGCCGAACCCAGGCAGGTCCAGGGCGTACCCCTCGAAGCGGACGGCGAGCAGCGCGGCCAGGTCGGTCCAGTTGGTCGAGGCGCCGCCCAGGCCGTGCACGTAGAGCGCGCGCTCGTGCGGGGCGTCGTCCGCGGGGCCCTCGAGCGGGCCCCGCCACGGGGTGGTCCGGACGAAGACCTCGCCGCCGCCACCGGGCACGAACCGGCCGGGCCACGGGGGCAGCAGGGTGCCCGGGCGCGGCAGCGGCTCCTCCGAGAGACGGGCGTCGGTCACCCTGGCAAAGGTAGGACACGGGCGGACGCCGGACGCCGACTGTGACCGATGGAACGCCGCACCGGGACGGCGCCGGTACGATTCCGGGGCCATGCAGCCCAGCCGCCCCGCACCCGTGCCCCAGGCGGCGCGCCGCACCTCCCGCCTGCCGCGGAGCGCGCGCCGGCTGCAGCTGCTGCGGGCCGCGCAGGACGTCTTCGTCGCCCAGGGCTTCCACGCCGCGGCGATGGACGACATCGCCGACCGCGCCGGGGTCAGCAAGCCGGTGCTCTACCAGCACTTCCCGGGCAAGCGGGAGCTGTACCTGGCGCTGCTGGAGCAGCAGGTCGACGAGCTCACCGACCGGGTGCGGCAGGCGCTGGCCGAGACCGAGGACAACCGGCGCCGGGTGGCCGGTGTGGTGGGCGCCTACTTCGGCTTCATCGACGCGGACGGCGAGGCGTTCCGGCTGGTCTTCGAGTCCGACCTGCGCAACGACCCCGACGTCCGCCGGGTCGTCGACCACGGCGCGCAGCTGTGCATCGACGCCGTCGCGGAGGTCATCGCCGACGACACGGGCACCGACCGGGAGCGGGCGCTGCTGCTGGCCGCCGGGCTGATCGGGTCGGCGGAGAGCAGCGCGCGCTGGTGGCTGGCCGGCAAGGGGTCGCTGTCGCGCGAGGAGGCGGCGGCGCTGATGTCGCGGCTGGCCTGGCGGGGCATCTCGGGCTTCCCCCGGCGCGACGACGCCGACTCCCCCGGCGAGTGACGCCGCGCGCCGGCGTTTCGCTGTCGGCGCACCCGCTCGACCGGTGGCACGCAGGTCGGCTGGACTAGCGTTGCAGGCCAGCAGCTCGACCTGAGGAGGCATCTCCACGTGGAAGTCAAGATCGGTGTTCAGCAGTCCCCCCGGGAGCTGGTCATCGACAGCCCCAAGACGCCCGACGAGATCGCGGCGGAGGTCTCCAAGGCCATGACCTCGGCGAAGGACGGCCTGCTCACGCTGGAGGACGAGCGCGGCCGCAAGGTCGTCGTCCCCACCGCGAAGATCGCCTACGTCGAGATCGCCGAGGCCGACACGCGCCGCGTGGGCTTCGTCGCCGGCTGACGCCTCCGCACCACCCGGCAGGGCGTCTCCCCACCCGGGGAGGCGCCCTGCTGCGTGCTCAGGGGGTCAGCGTGCTCAGGGGTTGAGCCCGAGGGCCTTCATCCGCTCGGCGTGGGCGGCGGTGATCCGGCCCAGCAGCTGCCCGACGCCGGCCAGGTCGCCGGTGCCGCGGATGATCAGCTCGGCCAGGTCGTCGTGGTCGGCGATCACCGCCTGCGACTGGGTGAGCGCCTCCCCCACCAGCCGCCGCGCCCACAGCGCGAGCCGCCAGCCGACCGCCGGGTCGGCGGCGATCGCCGCCCGCACCTCGCGGACGGCGAAGTCCGAGTGGCCGGTGTCGTCGAGGACCTCCTCGACCAGCGCGCGGTCGGGCTGGGGCAGGAACGCCGCGATCTCGCGGTAGAAGTCGGTGGCCAGGCCGTCGCCGACGTGCGCCTTGACCAGCCCCTCCAGCCAGGAGCCGGGCCGGGTGCCCTCGTGGAAGGCGTCGAGCGCGGCCACGAACGGCGCCATCGCGTCGGCCGGCTCCACGCCGAGCTCGTGCAGCCGCGCCGACAGCCGCCCGTGGTGGGCGATCTCGGCGGCCGCCATCCGGGCCAGCGCGGCGCGGCCGGTGAGCGTGGGCGCCAGCCGGGCGTCCTCGGCGAGCCGGTCGAAGGCGGTCAGCTCGGCGTAGGCGAGCACCCCGAGCAGCTCGACGACGGCGCCCCGCGGGACGTCGTCCTGCTGCTGGTCGACGGCGCCGGCGTCCTCGGTCACGTCGTCCCCCTGTGTCGTCGCCGGCGCTCCCGCAGGGCGTGCACGCCGTCCTCACCTGCCCCGTTGCGGTGTGGCGTCTCCCCGCGCAGGGAGGCTAGCGCCCCTCGTCACGCTACGATGGAAGAGGCGGGCCGTCAGGTCCGTTGCGAAGGGCGTTACATCCGAGGCGTTACCGAAACAGTGCGCTGACACCGCTGGGCATCTCCCCGAGACAGGTCCCGCACCCGTCTCCCGGGCAGTTCGCAGGAACACCCGGTCTGCTGGCACGTCGGCGCTGGATCGACATCCCGGAACCGACAACGGGACGGCGCACGACGCCGCACGACGGCGTCCGCGGTCCCCCACCAGACCGAGGCGAGAGCACTGACCTCCACCGAGAACACCCCCACCGACAGCACCGTCCCGGCCCCGGAGCTGGAGCGCGCCGAGACCGGCGCCCCCGCCCCCGAGGAGCTCGAGCAGCAGGTCGAGGAGCTGGGCGGCGCGCCCGTCGCCACCGACAGCCCGCTGTTCAGCGACTTCGACTTGCACCCCGACATCGTCGCCGCGCTGGCCGACGCCGGGATCACCCGCACGTTCGCCATCCAGGAGCTGACCCTGCCGCTGGCGCTGGCCGGCAACGACCTCATCGGGCAGGCCCGCACCGGCACCGGTAAGACGCTGGGCTTCGGCGTCCCGCTGCTCAACCGGGTCACCCCGCCCGCGGAGGGCGGTGACGGCGTCCCGCAGGCGCTGGTCGTCGTCCCGACCCGCGAGCTGTGCGTGCAGGTCTCCCGGGACCTCGCCACCGCCGGCGCCAAGCGCGGCATCCGCGTGCAGCCCATCTACGGCGGCCGCGCCTTCGAGCCGCAGGTGTCCGCGCTGCAGGGCGGTGTCGAGGTCGTCGTCGGCACCCCCGGCCGGCTGCTGGACCTCGCCCAGCAGGGCCACCTCATCCTCGGCAAGGTCAAGGTGCTCGTCCTCGACGAGGCCGACGAGATGCTCGACCTGGGCTTCCTGCCCGACATCGAGCGGGTGCTGGCGATGGTCCCGGACAAGCGGCAGACGATGCTGTTCTCCGCGACGATGCCCGGCCCGATCGTCACCCTGTCGCGGTCGTTCATGACCCAGCCGACCCACATCCGGGCGCACGGCAACGACGAGGGCTCGACGGTCCCGCAGACCACGCAGTTCATCTACCGGGCGCACAACCTGGACAAGCCCGAGCTGCTGGCCCGGGTCCTGCAGGCCCGCGACCGCGGCCTGGTCATGGTCTTCTGCCGCACCAAGCGCACCGCGCAGAAGGTCGCCGACGACCTGGTGGAGCGCGGGTTCGCCGCGGCCGCCGTGCACGGCGACCTCGGCCAGGGCGCCCGCGAGCAGGCGCTGCGCGCCTTCCGCAGCGGCAAGGTCGACGTGCTGGTCGCCACCGACGTCGCCGCCCGCGGCATCGACGTCACCGGCGTCAGCCACGTCGTGAACTACCAGTGCCCCGAGGACGAGAAGACCTACGTGCACCGGATCGGCCGCACCGGCCGCGCCGGCAGCACCGGCGTCGCGGTCACCCTGGTCGACTGGGACGACATCCCGCGCTGGCAGCTGATCAACAAGGCGCTGGACCTGCCGTTCGCCGACCCGCCGGAGACCTACTCCACCTCGCCGTGGGTCTACACCGACCTCGACGTGCCGGAGACCGCCAAGGGCCGGCTGCCCCGCTCGCAGCGCACCCGCGAGGGGCTGGACGCCGAGGTGCTCGAGGACCTCGGCGAGACCGGCCGCAAGCAGCGCGGCGCCACCCCCGGCCGGTCCGGTGACCACTCCGGCCCCGGTCGGGAGGACGCCGAGGTCAGCGTCGGCCCGCGGAAGAGCCGGCCCCGCCGGCGCACCCGGGCGGGCGGTTCGGCGGGCGAGGGCGAGCCCGCGGCCGCGCCGGCCGAGAGCGGGACGCCCGCCGAGGGCGGCGCACCTGCCGCGGCCGGCGAGGGTGCGGCCAAGCCGCGCCGCCGCCGGCGTCGCCGCGGCGGCTCCGGCCGCAGCGGCGGCGACGCGGGCGCCACCACCCCCGAGTCGCAGGACTGACACCCGGCACGCTGTCGGCGTGAAGCGGCTGCAGCGCCCGCCGGCGCGCGTGTGGGTCTGGACGGCGGCCACCCTCGTGGTGGCCGCCGTCGCCGTGCTGCTGTGGCGCACCTCCAGCGTCGCGGCGACCTCCAGCACCACCGCGGAGCCCGCCGGCGCACCGACCGGCGCCCCGGCCGCGCAGCTGTCGACCGGCTGGACCGCGGACACCACCGCCGCGGCCACCGGTGCCGTGCTGCTCGGCGGGCGGGTGCTCGTCACCGACCCGCACGGGCTGGCGCTGCGCGACGCGGTCACCGGCGAGGAGGCCTGGCACTACCGGCGCGCCGACGCCCGGGTGTGCGGCGCGACCGCCGTCGGCGACCTGGTCGTCGCGGTCTTCCGCTCCGGTGGCGGGTGCGACGAGGCCGTGGCGCTGCGCGCGGGGACCGGCGTCCGGCAGTGGACCCGCAACGTCAGCTACCTGGCCGGCGCGCGGATCAGCAGCAGCGCGCAGGTGGTGCTGGCCAGCACGCCCACCGGCGTCACCACCCTCGACCCGGTCGGCGACAACACCCGCTGGCGGCAGCGCCCGACCGAGGGCTGCCGGTACGCCGCGACCGGCGTCGGCACCGCGGGCGTGGCCCTGGTGCAGCGCTGCGCCGACGACCCGGACGTGCGGGTCGAGCTGCGCGACGGGGTCAGCGGCACCGTGACCTGGGGCGTCGACGTGCCCGCCGGCGACCGGCCGGTGCGGCTGCTCGGGGCCGACGGCCTGGTGACCGTGCTGACGGGCGACACCGTGCACGTGCTGTCGCCCACCGACGGCGCGGAGCTCACCACGGTCACCCTCCCGCCGCCGGGCGGCGCGACGCCCGCGGACGAGCCGCTGCAGCAGACCGCCGCCGGCGACGTGGTGCTGCTCTGGGCCCGCGGCACCGCCTACGCCCTCGACGCCACCGCCGGCACGGTCCGCTGGGAGCAGCCGGCCGCGGGTCTGCCCTCGGTCGACCCCACCGCCGGCACCGCCGGGGTGCTCGAGGACGGCGGCTACGTGCAGCGCTCGCTCGCCGACGGCACCGAGGTCGCCCGCTCCGCCGTCGACGCGTCCGTGCCTGCCGGCGGACGCACCGCACAGGTCGGCCCGGCGGTCGTCTACACCACCGCGGACCGGGCGCTCGCCCTCCGCTGAAGCGCCGCCTCCCCGCCGGGGGGACACTCGGTGCCATGGTGCTTCCCGGCGGCGCGGAGCAGACCGCGCCGGACGCCCTCCGCCAGCTCACCCCGCACGACGCCCGGCAGGTGACCCTCCCCGGCGGCACCGGCCCGCTGGCCGCGCTGGACACCGGCGCCGGTCCGACCGAGCTGACCGGCCCGACCGTGCTGATGGTCGCCGGGTTCACCGGCAGCAAGGAGGACTTCGCGCCGCTGCTGGACCCGCTCGCCGACGCCGGTCTGCGGGTGGTCTCGATCGACCAGCGCGGCCAGTACGAGTCACCGGGGCCCGACGACCCGGCGCAGTACACCGTCGCGGCGCTGGCCGCCGACGTCGTCGCGGTCGGCCGGTTGCTGCGCGAGCAGGGCGCCGGCCCGCTGCACCTGCTCGGGCACAGCTTCGGCGGGCTCGTCGTCCGCGCGGCCGTGCTCGCCGACCCGGCGCTGTTCGACTCCCTGGTGCTGCTGGGCAGCGGTCCGGCCGGGCTGACCGGCCCGCGCACCGAGCTGCTGGCCCACCTCTACCCGCTGCTGGACGCCGGCGGCGTCCAGCTGGTGCACCAGACCCTCCAGCAGCTCAACGCCGCCGACCCGCGCGCCCAGGCGGTGCCCCCGGCGGTCCGCGCGTTCCTCGACACCCGCTTCCTGACCAACACCGCCGCGGGCCTGCGCGGCATGTGCGACGCGATGCTCGGTGAGCCCGACCGGGTCGCGGAGCTCGCCGCCACCGGGCTGCCGGTGCTGGTCGCGCACGGCGCGGACGACGACGCGTGGAGCCCCGCCGTGCAGGCCGACATGGCCCGCCGGCTGGGCGCCCGGCACGCGGTGGTCGACGGGGCGGTGCACTCCCCCGCGATCGAGGAACCCGCGGCCACCGTCGCGGTGCTGCAGGCCTTCTGGGCCGACGTCCGGCCGGGGGCGCAGCGGTGAACCCCACCCCGTCGATCCGGGACTTCACCGCGGAGGAGGACCGGCTGGGCTTCTTCGGCCCGGACAGCGTCACCTGGCGCATCCACGCCGACCCGGCGTTCTCCGTCGGCGGCATCCGCGCGCTGCTGCTGCAGGCGCTGCACCCGGTCGCGATGGACGGCGTCGACCAGTTCTCCGCCGGCTTCGTCAGCGAGCCGTGGGCGCGGCTGACCCGCACCGCGGAGTACGTGGCCACGCTGACCTTCGGCACCCGGCGCGACGCGCTGCGCGCCGTCCGCCGGGTGCGCGGCATGCACCGGGACAAGTCGGCCGTCGAGGAGACCACCGGACGGCGGTACTCCGTCGACGACGCCGACCTGCTGCTGTGGGTGCACTGCTGCGAGGTCGACTCGCTGCTGTCGGTGGCCCGCCGGGCCGGGGTGCCGCTCACCGACGCGGACGCCGACCGCTACGTCGCCGAGCAGGTGGTCGCCGCGGTGCTCATCGGCTGCGACGAGGCCGACGTGCCGGCGACGGTCGCCGAGCTCGACGCGTACCTGGCGCGCACCCGCCCGGCGCTGGCGGCCACGCCGGCGGCGCGGCGGGCCTCCCGGTTCATCGTCGTCCCGCCGATGCCCGGGTGGGTGCAGCTGCTCACCCCGGCCCGGCCGGCCTGGAGCACGCTGGCCACGCTGGGGGTGGCGACGCTGCCGCCGTGGGCGCGCAAGCTGTACGGCCTGCCCGGGTTCGGGATCACCGACCCGGCGGCGACCGCGGCGCTCAGGGCCTTCCGGCAGGGCACGCTGGCCATCCCGGCGCGGGTGCGGGAGTCGCCGATCGTGCGCGCCGCGCGGCAGCGGGTGGCCGACGCGGAGCAGCTGAGCGCCTAGGCCTGGTCCAGCTCCCGGCGGGCCGCGGCCAGCACGGCCTCGGCGACCCGGTCCAGCGCCGGCGAGCGCAGCTTCCACTGCTGCCAGTGCAGGACCACGTCGACCGCGCCGGCGTCGTCGAGCGCCACCAGCTCGCCCGGCGGCTCCTGCTGGCGCGGCACCATGCCCCAGCCGAAGCCCAGCCGGACGGCGGTGACGTAGTCGGCCGAGGCCGGCACGAAGTGCGCCGGCGGGACGGTGGGGTCGACGCCGCGCGCCCGCAGCCAGCGGTGCTGCAGGTCGTCCTTGCGATCGAAGACGACGACGGGTGCTGCGGCCAGCGCTCCCGCGGTGACGCCCGCGGCGAACCACCGGGCGGCGAACGCGGCGGTGGCCATCGGCCGGTAGCGCATCACGCCGAGCCGGGTCGCGGTGCAGCCGGGCACCGGGTCGGCGTCGGCGGTCACCGCGGCCGTCACGGTGCCGTCGCGCAGCAGCGCGCTGGTGTACTCCTGGTCCTCCCGGTGCAGGTCGAAGGCGAACTCACCGGCCAGCGGGGCCAGCGCCGGGAGCACCCAGGTGGCCAGCGAGTCGGCGTTCACCGCGATCGGCAGCGCGCCGACCGCGCCCTCCCCCAGCTCGGCGGCGGCGTCGGCGGCGAGCAGCTCGACCTGCCGGGCCAGCCGCAGCAGCGTGCGGCCGGACTCGGTCACCCGCACCGGGCGGGTGCGCACCAGCAGCACCCGGCCGGTGGCGGTCTCCAGCGCCCGCAGTCGCTGGCTGATCGCGGAGGGCGTCACGTGCAGGGCGCGGGCGGCGCCGTCGAGGGTGCCCGCGGAGACGGTGGCGGCCAGTGCGCGCAGCTGGTCGAGGGCGACGTCCACGCCTTCCATTAGACGTCCTCACGGTGCGTCAGGATCTGTAGCGGCGCTTCAGCCGCCTGCCGACCTACCGTTCCGGCGTGCTCCTCCCCGCCCTCGCCGGCCTCGCCGCCGGCCTCTCGCTCATCGTCGCCATCGGCGCGCAGAACGCGTTCGTGCTGCGCCAGGGGCTGCGGGTCGAGCACGTGCTGCCGGTGGTCGCGGTCTGCACCGTGTCCGACGCGCTGCTGATCACCGCCGGGGTGGGCGGGCTCGGCACGCTGGTCGAGCGGGTGCCCGACCTGCTGCGGGTGGTCAGCGTCGCGGGCGCGGCCTTCCTGCTCTGGTACGGCGCGCTGGCGGCCCGGCGGGCGCTGCGCCCCTCGGCCCTGGTGGCCGCGGACGCCGGCACCCGCACGGGACTCGCCGCCACGGTGGTCACCTGCCTGGCGCTGACCTGGCTCAACCCGCACGTCTACCTGGACACCGTGGTGCTGCTCGGCTCGCTGGCCAGCACCTACGCCGACCACCGCTGGGCGTTCGGCGCCGGGGCGGTGCTCGGCAGCCTGCTCTGGTTCACCGGCCTGGGCTTCGGCGCGCGGCTGCTGCGGCCGGTGTTCGCCCGGCCGGGCTCCTGGCGGGTGCTCGACGCCGCGATCGCCGTCGTGATGGCCCTGATCGCGGTGTCGCTGCTGGTGCGCGCGTTCGGCTGAGCGTCAGCGGGACACCAGCCCGGCCCGCCAGGCCAGCGCGACCAGCTGGGCCCGGTCCCGGGCACCCAGCTTGGTGAGCACCCGGCCGACGTGGGTGCGGGCGGTGGCCGGGCTCATGTGCAGCTCCCCGGCGATCTCCTCGTTCGACAACCCCTCGCCGACCGCGCCGAGCACCTCGCGCTCCCGGTCGGTCAGCAGCCGCAGCAGCCCGTCGTCGCGCCCCGGTGCGGGGGCGGTGAGCGCCGCGGACAGCACGCTGCGGGTCACCGCCGGGTCGAGCACCGCGTCGCCCGCCGCCGCGGCCCGCACCGCCCGCCGCAGCTCGTCGGGCTCGGCGTCCTTGAGCAGGAACCCCGCGGCACCGGCCCGCAGCGCCGCGAACACCAGCTCGTCGTCGTCGAAGGTGGTCAGCGCCAGCACGGCCACACCGCCGAGCGCGGGGTCCGCGACGACCCGGCGGGTGGCCTCGACGCCGTCCACGCCGGGCATCCGCAGGTCCATCAGCACGACGTCCGCGCCGTCCGCCCGCAGCGCGCGCAGCGCAGCCGCGCCGTCGGCGGCCTCGCCGGTCACCCGCACGTCGTCGGCGCGCTCGAGCACGGCCCGCACGCCGGCCCGGACCAGCGGCTGGTCGTCGACGACGAGGACCCGGATCACGCCGGCGTCCGCACCCGGCCGGTCTCCAGCGGGAGCACCGCCCGGACGGCGAACCCGCCGTCCGGGCGGTCGCCGGTGACCAGGTCCCCGCCGAGCAGCGTCACCCGCTCGCGCATGCCGGTGAGCCCGTGACCGGCCGGGCACCCGGCGCTGCCGCGACCGTCGTCGACGACGCTGACGGTGACCCCGTGCTCCCCGTGGGCGACGGTCACCGTCGCGGTGGTGGTCCCGGCGTGCCGCAGCACGTTGGTCAGCGCCTCCTGCACGAGCCGGTGGGCGGTGGTCTCGACCGCGGCGGGCAGCGGCCGGGCGTCCCCCCGCACGTCCAGCCGGACGTCGAGGCCGGCCGCGGCGGTGGCCGCCACCAGCTCGGGGACGTCGGGCAGCCCGCTCACCCGGGTGGTGCCGGCGGCCGGCCCGCGCAGCAGCCCGACCGTGTCGCTGAGGTCGTGCAGCACGTCGCGGCTGACCCCGCGGATGGTCTGCAGCGCCCGGCGCGCGGCGGCCGGGTCGTCGTCGAGCGACTCGGCGGCGACCGCGGCGTGCAGGGTCACCACCGCGACCGCGTGGCCGAGCAGGTCGTGGACGTCGCGGGCGATCCGGATCCGCTCCTCGGCCACCCGGCGCTGCGCCTCGGTCTCCCGCTCCTGCTCGGCGAGCCGCAGCCGGCGGTCCAGCTCGGCCTGCCAGCCGCGGCGCGAGCGGACCGCGTCGCCGAGCGCCAGCACCGCCGCCAGCAGGGCCAGGGACACCGCACCGTCGTAGCCCAGGACCAGCCCCGCCTGCTCGTGCTCGTTGTCGCTGAGCAGCCGGAACACGATGGACAGCGCCAGCCCCGCGCCACCCACCGCGGCGCCCAGCCGCAGCCGCCCCGACTGCGCGACCACGAAGAAGGCGGGCGCCAGCGGCAGGATCAGCCCCACCGCCGAGTAGCCGGTCCAGTAGTAGCCGTAGAGCAGCGCGATGCTCAGCAGCAGCGCCGGCACGGGCGCGCGGCGGGCGCCCAGCATCGGCAGCCCGACCAGCGCCGCCAGCGCGAAGCCGACCGCGTCGGTGGGCCTCGCCTCCGGCTCCAGGTGCCCGGCGAGCGCGGCCCAGGCGGGCAGCACGGAGGCGAGCACCAGCACGACGTCGGTCCGGCCCGGGCGCCAGCTCATGCCCGGAGGCTAGGACGTCGGAGGCGGTCCCGGCGTCCGCGCTGCGACGTATCCCGGCCGCCGCTCGCTACGCCCAGGTGCGCAGCCGGAACGGGTTGCGCGGCGGACGCGGCCGGCACGCGGCGTCCCTAGCGTTCGGCGCGTCCCACCGGCCGCCTCCCCCAGGAGTTCCCCGTGCTCGGCTCCCTCGCCCGCTCCTGCGTCCGCGCGCGGCGCCTCGTCGTCGCGCTGTGGCTGGTCTGCGTCTTCGGGCTGTCCGCCCTGGCCGGCGCCTTCGCCGGGCCGACCAGCGACGACTTCACCCTGCCCGGATCCGAGAGCACCCGTGCTGCGGACCTGCTGGCCGAGGCCGGGTTCGAGGCCCGCTCCGGCTACCAGGCGCAGGTGGTGCTGCACCGGGCCGGCGGGGTCGACGACCCGGGCGTCCGCTCGGCGGCCGCGGACCTGGCGGCCGGCATCGCCGACCGGGTGCCCGGCGCGGAGGTGGTCAGCCCGTTCGACCCGGCCGGCGCGGAGCAGGTCTCGGCCGACGGGACCACCGCCTACCTGCGGGTCGACCTGCCGCAGCGCACCACCGAGGAGCTCACCGAGGTCGGTGACACGCTCGGCGCGCTGCGCACCGACGTCGCCGTGCCCGGGCTGCAGGTGGAGGTCGGCGGGCTGCTGCCCGACGAGGACGGCGGTGGACCGCCGGCCGAGGTGATCGGGGTGCTGGCCGCCGCGGTGATCCTGTTCCTGGCGTTCGGCTCGCTGCTGGCGATGGCGCTGCCGCTGGTGGTCGGCGTGCTCGGCGCGCTGTGCGGCGTGGCCGCGATCGAGCTGGCCGCGCACGTCATCGACGTGCCCGGCTTCGCCGGCGCCGCGGCCGGGATGATCGCGATCGGGGTCGGCATCGACTACTCGCTGCTGGTGGTGACCCGCTACCGCGAGGCGCTGCGCGACGGGCTGCCGGTGGTCGAGGCGGTGGTGCTGGCCCAGCGCACCGCGGGCCGGTCGGTGCTCTTCGCCGGGATCACCGTCGTCATCGCCTCCCTCGGACTGGTGTTCATGGGCCTGACGCTGATCACCGGCGTCGCGATCGGCATCGCGGCCGCGGTGCTGGTGACCATGCTCGCCGCGGTCACGCTGCTGCCCGCGCTGCTGGGCTTCGCCGGGGCCCGGCTGGCCCGGGCCCGCGGCCGGCGGGGCGGCACCGGCGGGACGGCGGCCGCCCGGTGGGCCCGCGCGGTGCAGCGCCGGCCGGTCGCCGGGCTGGTCGGGTCGCTGGCCGTGCTGCTGGTGCTCGCCGTCCCGGTGCTGGACCTGCGGCTGGGCTTCAGCGACGCCGGCACGCTGAGCACCGCGGACACCGGCCGCCGGGCCTACGACCTGCTCGCCGACGGGTTCGGCCCCGGCGTCAACGCCCCGATGGCCGTGGCGGTGTCCGCCCCCGACGCCGGCGCGGTGGCCACCGACCTGGCAGGGGCGGTGCGCGCCGATCCGGGTGTCGCGTCGGTCGGCCCGGCGGTCGTGTCCGCCGACGGCGGGACGGCGGTGCTCCAGGTCATCCCGTCGTCCGCGCCCCGCGACGAGGCCACCACCGACCTGGTGCACCGGCTGCGCGAGGACGTCGTCCCGGCCGTGGCCGGCGACGCCGAGGTGGCGGTCGGCGGGGCGCAGCCGGCCGCGGTCGACTTCGCCGACTACACCGCCGAGCGGCTGCCGCTGTTCCTCGGGGTGGTGCTCGGGGTGTCGTTCCTGCTGCTGGTCCTGGTGTTCCGCGGGCTGCTGGTGGCGCTCAAGGCCGTGGTGGTGAACCTGCTGTCGATCGGGGCGGCCTTCGGGGTGCTGGTGGCGGTGTTCCAGTGGGGCTGGCTCGCCGGGGCGCTGGGCATCGAGGGCGTGGCCCCGATCGAGGCGTGGGTGCCGATGATGCTGATCGCGATCGTCTTCGGGCTCTCGATGGACTACGAGGTGTTCCTGCTGTCCCGGATCCGCGAGGAGTACGACCGCTCAGGCGACAACAGCGGTGCGGTCGTGCTGGGGCTGTCCCGGACCGCGCGGGTGATCACCGCGGCCGCGGCGATCATGGTGTGCGTCTTCGGCAGCTTCGTGCTCGGCTCGTCGCGGGAGCTGCAGCTGTTCGGGTTCGGCCTGGCGGCCGCGGTGCTGCTCGACGCGACGCTGGTGCGGATGGTGCTGGTGCCGGCGGCGATGGAGCTGCTGGGCCGGGCCAACTGGTGGCTGCCCCGCCGGGTCGACCGCGCGCTGCCGCACCTGACGGTGGAGGCCGACCCGGCCCCCGCGGCACCGCCGCCCGAGCCGGCCGGCGTCCGCTGACCGTCCTCCCCCGTCGGCCTCCTCGTCGGCTGCCTCGCCGGCTTCCGCGTCGGCTCAGTCGTCGGCCAGGAAGCTCCACGTCTCGCGGGCCGGGGTCGCGGCCTGGCCCGTGGGACAGCTCGGCCGGAAGTCGCACCAGCTGCACTGCCGGCCGGGCGTGGTCGGGAACGCCTCGTCGGGGCTCTGCCCGGCGTCGACCGCCTCGGTGGCGGTGGCGATGTCAGCCGCGATGTCCTCTGCCCGGCGCACGTGGTTGGCCAGCGACCTGTCGGTGTGCTCGAACGCGGCCACGGTGCCGGTGGGCAGGTGGTGCAGCTCGACCCGGGTGCACGGACGGCGCAGCGTGCGCCGCACCCCCAGCACGTAGGCGGCCAGCGCCGGTGACCCGCGGGCATCGTCGTCGGTGCTGGGCACCCGGCCGGTCTTGTAGTCGACGACCACCAGCTCGTCGCCGCGCCGGTCGATCCGGTCGACCCGGCCGGACAGCGCCAGCGCGCCGGTCGTCGTCCCGACCGTGCGCTCGGTGCCGGCCGGCTCGTCGGCCGGGTCGAGCCCGGCGACGTACTCGGTCAGCCAGCCCGCCGCCCGGGCCCGCCACCGCTCGCTCTGCTCGGCGTCGCGGAACCCCGCGGGCTGCCAGGCGCCGTACAGCAGCTGGCGCGCAGCGGCGGTGGTGCGCTTGTCGACCGGCAGGTCGAACCAGGAGCGCAGCGCCAGGTGCACGGCGGAGCCGACGCTGTTGTGCGCCCACGGCGGCCCCTTGG
This sequence comes from Modestobacter sp. NPDC049651, assembly GCF_040659695.1. Classification (NCBI taxonomy): domain Bacteria; kingdom Bacillati; phylum Actinomycetota; class Actinomycetes; order Geodermatophilales; family Geodermatophilaceae; genus Modestobacter; species Modestobacter sp. NPDC049651. Next base: position 202,719 of record NZ_JBFAOG010000002.1, on the reverse strand, counting down.
GCGGGGTCGGCCGGTCGACGTAGCTGAACCGGTAGCGGCGCGGGCAGTCGGCGAAGGTGGCCAGCTTGCTGGGCGTGCAGGAGAACAGCCGCTTGGGCATCCCGGGCATCTCCATCTGCACGGCGGCCACGCTATGCCGGGGGTCCGACAGGACTCAGCCGGTCAGGACGGCGTGCCCCGTGCCCAGCTCGACCAGCCGCGCGTACTGCTCGGGATCGGTGGTGCAGGCGCCGATCGGGGTGACCTTGTTGGTGCCGTGGTAGTCGCTGGACCCGGTGCGCAGCAGCCCGAGCTCGTCGGCGAGCGCGCGCAGGTGGGCGCGCTCCTCGAGGCTGTGGTCGGGGTGGTCGACCTCCAGGCCGAGCAGCCCGGCGTCCGCCATCGCCCGGATGGCGTCGTCGCCGACGACCCGGCCGCGCTTGGTGGCCAGCCCGTGCGCGAACACCGGCACCCCACCGGCGGCGCGCACCAGCGCGATGCCGTCGACGACGTCGGTGTCGGCCTTGGTCACGTAGTGCGGGCTGCGGTGGTCGAGCAGCGTGGCGAACGCCTGGTCGACCGAGGAGACGACGCCGGCGTCGACCAGCGCGCGGGCGATGTGCGGGCGGCCGACCACCCCGCCGGCGCTGTCCTCGACGATCTGCGCCCACTGCACCGGGTAGCCGGCGGCGACCAGGTTGGCGACGATCCGCTCGCCACGGGTCAGCCGCTCCTCGCGCAGCCGGGCCCGCTCGGCGGCGAACGCCGGGTGCTGCGGGTCGAACAGGTAGGCCAGCAGGTGCACGCTGATCGGCGGCTGGTCACCGGGCAGCCAGCGGCAGGACATTTCCATGCCCGGGACGACGGTCAGCCCGGCCGGTCGCGCCTGCTCGGCGAGCGCCCAGCCGGCGGTGGTGTCGTGGTCGGTGAGCGCGACGACGTCGAGGCCGGCGCCGACCGCGGCGGCCAGCAGCGCGGCCGGGCTGTCGGTGCCGTCGGACACCGCCGAGTGGGTGTGCAGGTCGATGCGCACGCCCCCAGCCTGCCCCACGGGCCGGTCAGCGCGAGCGGCGGACCCGCGGGATGGGCTGGGTGTCGCGCTGCCGGCCGGACCGCTCGGGGCGCTCCCGCCGTTCGGGGGGCTGCGGCTGGCGGGCGGTCGGGTGCTGCCCGCGCCGGCGGTCGGGGCGAGGGCCGCGCGGGCCGGAGTAGGGGTCGACGTCGTTGGCCGTGCCGTCGTCCAGGGTGCCGGTGCCGTCGTCGTCGTCGCTGACCGGGCTCTTGGAGACGTCGTCCCGGAACATCAGCTCGGAGAGCCGCTTGTACAGCGCCCCGGCGTGCGGCATGAACGTGATGACGTCGAGGCCCTGCTTCTGCCCGGCCGACTCGAACCGGAAGGTGCCGTAGCCCAGGACCTGGCCGAAGAACGTCTCCTTCCAGGTCAGGTCGGTGATCCGGCGCAGCGGCATGATCGCCACGGTCCGGATGATCACGCCGCTGGTGAGCAGCACCCGGCGGCGGGTGACCAGGAAGTGCCGCACCCACCACTCGGCGACGTGCAGACCCAGGTACACCAGCGCGCCGAGCACGGTGAGCAGGCCGATGGTGCTGGTGACCCGGTTGTCCGGGGCGGCCTGCAGCAGCCAGCCGCCGGCGGCCAGCACCGGCAGCCCGCGCGCGAACGGGCGCACGAGCACGGCCCAGTGCCGCCGGGTCGCGATGATCGGCGGCTCGTCGTCGAGCAGGTACTTGTCGGCGTCCTTGCCCCAGCGGGGGCGGCGGTTGCCGGCGGTCACGGGAGCGCTCAGGCGAGCGAGCCCACGAAGTCCGCCAGCGACGACGCCGCGCTGCCCAGCGCCTCGCCGGCGTTGCGCACGATGTTGGCCGAGGACTCCGGCTGCTTGATCAGGTAGAAGATCACGAATGCGACGGCCAGCCAGGTGAGGACCTTCTTGAGGCTCACACCGCTCCCCTGCGTCCGGAGGTCACTGCCGTCCACCCGGCGACCCCGGACGTGCCCGAGGCGCACAGCAGCACGGCCCGGCTGGGCCGAGGCACATGGGTAACACGAGTCCCACGGGCACCGTCGGCGCCACGCCGGTCGGGACGGGACAGTCCGTCAACGACCGGGCAGCAGGTGCTCGGTCGGCGGGCCGAGCGGCAGGTCGGGCGGGACCCCGTCGCGCAGGTCGCGCAGGCCGAGGTCCTCGGCGAGCAGCCAGGCGGCGGTGGCCGGCCAGATGACCAGCCACAGCCACACGCCGTAGGCCTCCCCCACGAACGCGGCGCGGTCGTCGGTGGTGGGCACGTCCCAGAGCGCGGCCCGCTGGCCGGCGGCCCGGACGGCGGCCGCCGACGGCCCGGAGATCAGTTCGCCGGGGTCGACGCCGGGCAGCCCCGCGTAGCCGCAGCCCAGCCCGGTGCCCGGCTCCTCGGCGACGAGCACCAGCTCCGCCGACCCGCCGAGCGGACCCGGCCCGGCCGCGTCCACCACGATCGCCCGCGCGCCGGGCTCACCGCCCCAGGCGACGCCGGTGACCGCCCACCCGCCGGGCAGCGGGTCGGGCACCCAGGCCGGCACCCGGGCGTCGGTGCAGACCGCGGTGATCTCGTCGTGCATCAGCACGGCGGTGTGGTGCAGCGGGGTGACGATCGCGTGGTGGGGGCACCAGCCCTCGGTGCCGTCCCCTGGGCGGACCGTCAGCACCTCGCCGCAGCGCGGGCACACCGGGGAGACGCTCATCGCCGCTCACCGTCCTGTTCCGGGGACTCGCCGTCAAGCACCTCGGCCGCCGGGGCGGCCCCGGGACGCTGCTCGTAGCCTCGCGGCGTGACCGCCTCCGCGCCAGTCCCGGCCGCTCCGGAACCCGCCGGGTCGGTGCGCGAGGTGCCGTGCGTGGGGGCGGTGGTGCACGACGCCGCGGGGCGGCTGCTGCTGATCCGGCGGGGGCACGCGCCGAACGCCGGGCTGTGGTCGGTGCCCGGCGGCCGGGTGGAGCCGGGTGAGACCGAGGCCGCGGCGGTGGTGCGCGAGGTCGCCGAGGAGACCGGGCTGACCGTGCGGGCCGGTGCCGTGCTCGGCCGGGTGCGCATCCCCGGGGACGGCGTGGTGTTCACCGTCGCCGACCTGGCCTGCACGCTCACCGACCCGGCGCAGCAGCCGGTGGCCGGGGACGACGCCGCGGACGTCGCGTTCGTCGACGCCGCCGCGCTGGGGGCGCTGGAGTGCACGCCCGGGCTGCGCGAGGCGCTGGGCGGCTGGGGCGTCCTGCCCCGCTGATCCGCGGTTCCCGAGGGCACCTCAGGCAGCACCTGTGCCCCAACCGGAACGCCGGTCGTCCGCCACGGACCGACGATGACCCGTCCGGACCGGCGGCGCTCCTACGATGGGCCGATGGTCGTCCAGTCCGCCCCTGACCTGGTCGCAGAGCCCGAGGTGGTGCGGCTGCCACGGCGCGGCCGGACGGTGCGGCTGGCCGTGGCCGGCGCCCTGCTGGCGCTGATGGCGGTCGGCAGCGCGTGGGGCACGGACCACGACTTCCCGTTCGGCCCCTGGAAGATGTACTCGACCCGGGCCGACCCCGACCAGCCGGTGGTGTCGATGCGGGTGGTCGGGGTGACCGCCGACGGCCAGGAGGTGCGGCTGTCCGGTGGCCAGGTGGGGCTGCGCCGGGCCGAGTTCGAGGGCCAGGAGCCCCGGATCAAGGCGCACCCGGAGCTGCTGGGCCTGCTCGCCCACGACTACGCGGAGCACCACCCGGACGCCCCGGAGCTGGTGCGCGTCGAGGTCGTGCAGCGCTGGTACGAGCTGCACGACGGGCTGAAGACCGGCGACTGGTACGACAAGGTGATCGTCGACCACCCGCTGGGCGGCGACCGGTGAGCCTGCTGTCGCGGAGCTCCCGCGAGCCGGTGGCCGAGGACCTCCGTCCCGAGGTGGCACCGGCGGTCCCGCTGACGCCGAGGTGGTGGTTCCGGCCGGTGCCGCTGGCCCGGATCGCGGTGTTCCGCACCATCGCCTACCTGTTCATCCTCGTCGACGTCTTCGTCACCACCACCTGGGTGAAGGCGCACGCCGACGTGCCCACCGCCTGGTACCAGCCGCTGCGCATCGCCGAGCTGCTGCACCTGCCGGTGCCCACCCACGCCGTCGTCGTGACGGTGCAGTGGCTGCTGGTCGGGTGCGCGCTGGCCGCGGCCACCGGGCGGGCACCGCGCGTGCTCGGGACGGCCGTCTTCCTCCTCTACGCCGAGTGGATGGTCATCGCGATGAGCTACGGGAAGGTCGACCACGACCGCATCTCGTTCCTCGTCGCGCTGGCCGTGCTCCCGACGGTGGGCCGGGCCCGGTTCCGCGACCGCCGCTCCAGCGAGGCCGCCGGCTTCGCGACCGCCGCGATCCTGGTCGCGGTGATGCTCACCTACTTCATGGCGGCCTGGGCGAAGGTGCGCTTCGGCGGCTGGGACTGGCCGACCGGCGCGACCATCGCCCGCGCGGTGATCCGCCGCGGCAGCGTGTTCTCCGACTGGACGCTCGACGTCCCGTACCTGCTGCCGGCGGTGCAGTGGGCGATGATCATCGGCGAGTTCGCCGCGCTGGTCATCCTGCTGGTGCGCACCGACCGGATGCGGGTCGCGCTCGTGCTCGGCCTGCTCGCCTTCCACGTGATCACCTACCTGGGGCTGGGCATCGTCTTCCTCCCCCACTGCATCGCGATCCTGTCGGTGCTGCCGTGGGAGAAGCTGCTGGCCCGCCGGGCGACCGTGCCCGAGGTGCCGCCCGCCGGCGCCCCGGGCCCGGCTCCCGGCTGACGCGCTCCGGTCAGCCGAGCGCACCGATCCGCGCGGCCAGCTCGGCCTCCTGCTGCTGGTAGGCGCCGGCGACGCCGGTGAGCAGCTGCCCCATCCCGGTCAGCGCCTCGGTCACCCCCTGGCTGGACTGCCGCCACCGCTCGTACAGCTCGCTGAACTGCACGGCGGCCTGGCTGTCGGTCCAGCCCTCGAGCACCGAGCTGTTGATCGTGGTCGACAGCGTCGCGTGCCGGGACGTCGTCTCGGCGGCCTCCCCCTGGCAGCGCGCGGCCATGGTCTGCAGGGTGCCGATCTCGACTCGCATGGTTCCTCCTGTCCGGTGCCGGGCCCCTCCCGGTGGCGGAGGACGTTAGGCGGCCGGACGGATCGGCGCCGCCGTCGTCCACAGCCGCCGGGTTGTCCACAGCCGGGCCGCCGCTCGGCGTCCTGGACCGGCCGCCGACGGCACCATCGGCCGCGTGCCGCAGCTCCTCCCCTCCCGTCCCGCGCCGTCGCCGGGCTCCCGCACCTGGACCGTCCAGGGGCGGGCGGGCGCCGTCGACCTGGCGGTGACCGCCCCGGACGACGCCACCCTCGCCGACGTCCTCCCCGGGGTCCGGGCGGCGACCGGCGAGCCGGACGCCGCGCTGTGGGCCGGCTCCACCGAGCTGCCCCCGGCCACGGCGCTGACCGCTCCCGAGCTGGGGCACGGAGCGGTGCTCGGCCTGGGCCGCCCGGGTCCGCGCGGCGCGGAGTCCGGATCGGGCGCCGTCGAGCTGCAGGTGACCGCCGGGCCCGACGCGGGCAGCTCGCTGGCCCTCGGCCGCCGGCCGGTGGTGATCGGCAGGGGCGGGAGCAGCGACGTGCCCGTGGCCGACCCGGACGTCTCCCGCCGGCACGTCGCGGTCGCCGTGGCCGACGGCCGGGTGACGGTGGCCGACCTCGGCTCCCGCAACGGCACGCGGCTCACCGGCCCCGCCGGTCCGGTCCCGCTGCCCGTCGGCCCGGTGCCCTGGCCGGTCGGGACGAGCGTCCTGCTGGGCGGCTCCGCGGTCCGGCTGACCGGACCGCAGGGCGGGCCGGTCGACTGCACTGCCGCCCCGGCGGGGCGGCTGCGGGTCCGCGGGCTGCGCTCGGCCCGGGCGCCGCTGGGCGAGACCGTCGTCGCCGTCCCCGCTGCGCCCGCGGACCCGCCGCGCCGGAAGCTGGGGCTCGTCGCGGTCGCCGTCCCCACCGTCGGCGGGCTCGCCATGGCCTGGGTGTTCGGCACCCCGCAGTTCCTCTTCTTCAGCCTGCTCGGCCCGCTCGTCGCCGTCGGCACCTGGTGCTCCGACCGGCTCTCCGGCCGGCGCTCCGGCCGGAGGGCTCGGGAGGAGCACGCGGCCGCGCTGGGTGCCGCGGAGCGGGCGGTGGCTGCCGCGGTCGCCGCGGAGGTGAGCGCCCGCGAGGAGCGCGCGCCGGACCTCGCCCGGCTCGCGTCGGCTGCCCGGCGGCGCAGCACCCCGCTGTTCAGCCGCACCGCTGCCGACGACGACGCCCTGCTCGTCCGGCTGGGGGCGGGCCCCGGCACCACCCGCGTGGTCCGGCGCCTCCCCGGCGGTGAGCGTGCGCCGGTGGTCGCCGACCGGTTGCCGGTGGCCGTCGACCTCGCCCGCTCCGGTGGGCTGGCCGTCACCGGACCGCGCGGCCCGCTGCTCGGCGTGGCCCGCTCGCTGCTCTGCCAGCTCGGCACGCTGCTGCCGCCCACGGACCTGCAGCTGGTGCTGGTCACCGGACCCACCGCCACGGCCGACTGGCGCTGGGCGCGCTGGCTGCCGCACCTGCGGGTCACCTGCTCCCCGGCGGAGGCGGCCGAGGCGGTCACCGCCCTGCTGCCGGCCCGCGCGGGCACGGCCGGGTCGACCGCGGCCGGTCCGTGGACGGTCGTCCTGCTCGACGGGCCGGGCGGCGGTGAGCTGGCCGCTGCGGTGTCCGGGCGGGACCGGGTGGTGCTGGTCGAGCTGGCCCGCGACGACGCGGGCGTGACCGCCGGGGCGCCGACCCGGCTCGAGCTGACCGGGGAGCTGGGCACGGCCGGCCGGCTCAGCCGCCCGGGACCGGGCACCGGCGCCGAACCGGTGCCCGCCCTGGACGGCGTGAGCGGGCCGACCGCCGCGCGCGTCGCCCGCGACCTGGCGCCGTTGTGGGCACCGCCGCCCGGCGGCGACCTGCCCGCGGACGTCCGGCTGCTGGAGCTGGGCGGGACCACGGACTGGCCGGCCGACCGCGGCTCGCTGCACGCCGTCCTCGGGGTGGGGGAGGCCGGCCCCGTGGAGGTGGACCTGGTCGCCCAGGGGCCGCACGCGCTGGTCGCCGGCACCACCGGATCCGGGAAGTCGGAGCTGCTGCAGACGCTGGTCGCCAGCCTGGCGCGGCACCACCCGCCCGACCGCTGCAGCTTCCTGCTCGTCGACTACAAGGGCGGGGCCGCCTTCGCCGAGGCGGCCGCGCTGCCGCACACCGCCGGGCTGCTCACCGACCTCGACCCGCAGTCGACCGAACGGGCGCTGCGCTCGCTGACCGCCGAGCTGGTCCGGCGCGAGGAGCTGCTCGCCGCCGCCGGGGCGCGGGACGTCACCGACCTGCCCGCCGGGGTGGCGCTGGCCCGCCTGGTGATCGTTGTCGACGAGTTCGCCACGCTGGCCGAGGACCTCCCGGGGTTCCTCTCCGGCCTGGTCGGGATCGCCCAGCGCGGCCGGTCCCTCGGCGTCCACCTGGTGCTGGCCACCCAGCGCCCGGCCGGGGTGGTGAGCCCGGAGATCCGGGCCAACTGCTCGCTGCGGCTGTGCCTGCGCACCACCGACGAGACCGACGCCCGCGACGTGCTGGGCAGCCCGCTGCCCGCGGGGCTCCCGGTGACCCGGCCGGGCCGCGGCTACCTGCGATCGGGCAGCACCGAGCCGGTGCTGCTCCAGGTGGCCCGGGTCTCCGGCACCGCGCCGCCCGATCCCGACGCGGTGCTCGTGCGCCCGGTGCCGTGGCCGCCACCGGTGGCGGGACCCGGTTCCCGCACCACCGCGCGGCCGACCGGCGGCAGCGACCTCGCCCGGCTCGTGGCCGAGCTCCGGACCCGGTCGACCGCGGAGGGCCGGGCGCTACCACCCCGCCCGTGGTTGCCCCCGCTCCCCGACCGGCTGTCCGCGGGCGCCACCGACCCGGCCGGCGACGGGTCCCCGGCCGAGGTGCTCACCCTCGGGCTGGTCGACCGGCCGGACCGGCAGGTGCAGGAGCCGCTGCACCTCGACCTCGCCGCCGGCGGCTCCTGGCTGCTGGTCGGCGGCCCCCGCAGCGGGCGGACGTCGGCCCTGCGCGCCGTGCTCGCCGAGGCGGTGCACCGGCTCCCACCGGACCGGGTGCACGTGCACGTGCTCGACGCCGGCGACGGGTCCCTCGCCGCGTCCGCCGGCGCGCTGCCGCACACCGGGACCGCGGTGCCGCGCGACGACCCGTACCGCAGCGTCCGCCTGGTGGCCCGGCTGCAGGAGGAGGTCGACCGCCGGCGGGCGGGCCCGGGCGGCAGCCCGCCGCTGCTGCTCCTGGTCGATGGGCTCGAGGCGCTGTCCGCCCAGCTCGACGAGGCCGATCCGACGACCGGGTCCGCGGCGCTGCTGCGGCTGGTCCGGGACGGCGCCGCGGCCGGGTTGACCACGGTGCTGACCGCCGAGCGGGCGGTGCCGGGCAGCCGGGTTTCGGCCGCGGTCACCACCCGGCTGGTGCTGCCCCTGCCGGACCGCGCCGACTACGCGGTGGCCGGGTACCCCGCGCGGCTCGTCCCCGCCCACCGGCCGCCGGGCCGGGCGCTGGTCGGCGAGGAGGGTGCCGAGTGCCAGCTGGTGCTGCCCCGGGAGCCGCTGGTCCCGGCGAGCGCACCGGCCACGGCACCGGCTCTGCCGGGTGCCGGTGGCCCGCTGCGCCTGGTGCGGCTGCCCGCGGACCCGCTGCTCCCGCTGCCGCGCGGGCCCGTGCCCGGCCTGCTGCTGCCGCTGGGGCCGGGCGGCGACGAGGGCGACCCGGTCGTGGTGGACCTGGCGCGGACGGGAGGGCTGCTGGTCGGCGGGCCGCCCGGCAGCGGCCGGTCGGCGACGCTGGCCGCCGTCGGTGCCTGGTGCACCGCCGCCGGGGTGCCGGTGGTCGCGCTGACCGACGCCCCTGACCCGGCGGCGCGAGCCGCGCCGGCGCCGCCGCGGATCGACCGCGCGGACGCCGAGGGCCTGCGGCGGTGGACGGCCGCGCTGACCGGCAGCGGGGTGGTGCTCGTCGACGACGCCGCCGCCCTGCCCGACGCGACCGCCGACGCGCTCGCTGCGCTCAGCCGGCCGGTCGGGCGGCTGCTGCCGGTGGTCACCGGCAGCGTCCCCGACCTCGCTGCCACCCACCGGGGCCCGGTCGTCGGGCTGCGCCGGTCACGGGCGGCGCTGCTGCTGCGCCCGGCCGCCGGTGAGGCGGAGCTGCTCGGGCTCCGGTTGCCGCGCATGCCGGTGCCGCCCCGGCCGGGAGCCGGCTGGCTGGTGACCGGCGGCGCCGTGACCCGGGTGCAGGTCGCCCGGCACCGGCCGGCCGTGGCAACCGTGGTGGAGGCGGCGTGAGGCCACCGCACCGGCCCGGTCAGAGGAGCTCGAGCGCCGGACCGATCTCCTGCGTCGCGTACCAGGCCAGCTCGTGCCCCTCGGCCTGGTCGACCACGAACTGGGAGTCCTCGCTGCCGAGGTCGGCCTCCAGGACCACGCCCACCGCGGCCCGGACGTCCTCCTCCGCGTCGGCCGTGTCGATGTGCGCGCTGGCCACGTCCCGCAAGGCGACGTCCGCGGTGGTCCGGGCTGCGCCGGGGTCGGCTCCCTCGTCGTGGATGGGGGTGACCGAGCCGTCGGGGACGTCGGCGGCCAGCACCACCCGCCGCCGGGCCGCCGCCGGGTCGACGTCGATCAGCCGCAGGCTCGCCCGGGCCGCGGCCAGCAGCGCGGCGTACTCGAGCTCCTCGTCGTCGTCGCTGAGCTGGTAGTGCTCCCGCAGCTCCGGGGTCACCGTGAAGACGGTGAGCGGCCCGTCCAGTCGCCCCTGGTCCACCAACCGCTGGAGCACGGTCGTCGTGGCCGGCAGGTACACGCGCACGCGGGTGCCTCTCTCTCGTCGTCGGACAGCGACCGTAACGCCGGGGCGCACCCGGCCAGTCCCGGCCCGTCGACCAGGCACCCACCCGGGAGGACTCGACGGCTCAGGAGGCGAGCTCGACGAGGTACGCGACCTCCTGCTCGAGCAGGTCGGCGAGCACGTCGACGTCGCCGATCGTGTCGCGGTCGGCGTTGAGGCCGACGTACACGGTTCCGTCGTAGCTGGTCAGCCCGATCGACAGGCCCTGCCCGCGGGCCAGCGGCACCACCGGGTAGACCTCGCGCATCCGGGCGCCGCCGACGTACAGCGGCACCTGCGGGCCCGGCACGTTGGTGATCACCAGGTTGAACAACCGCCGGGACAGCCCGCTGGCCGCCCGGGCGCCCAGCGCGTGCAGCGTCGGCGGTGCGAAGCCGGACAGGGTGCTGAGCGTGCTCGCGCCCACCGACCGGCCGCTCTGCGCGAGCGCCGCCATGGCGAAGCTGATCCGGGCCAGCCGCACCCGCGGGTTGGTCTCCCCCACCGGGAGGTCGACCAGGAACGACGAGACGTGGTTGCCGGCGTCGTCGTCGCCCCGCACCGACAGCGGCACCAGCGCGCGGACCGTGGTGCTGCCGACGACCGGCTCGCCGCGGGACAGGAGCCACTCCCGCAGCGCACCGGCCACGGTGGCCAGCAGCACGTCGTTGACGGTGCCGCCGAGCTCCTTGCGGACCGTGCGCAGGTCGTCCAGCGCGGCCCGGGCGACCGCCACCCGCCGCTGCCGGCCGATCGGGGCGTTCAGCGGGCTGGACGGCGCCGGGGAGACCGTCGTGCGGGCCACCGCCTGCACCAGCCCGCCGAGCGCGCCGGCCCAGCGACCCGCGGTGGCGCGGATGTCGCCGGCCGCCGTGCGGGCGGTCTCCGCGACCGCCGACGGGCGCTGCAGGTACTCCTCCACCGCCTCCCACACCAGGGCCGCGGCGCCGGGCGGGCGACGGGGGCGCCACTCGGCGGTCGGCGGCGGTGCGGACCCGGCGTCGCCGGTCCCGTCCGGGCTGGTGTCGAGGATGACCTGGCCGATGTCGATGGCACCGAGGCCGTCGACCAGCGCGGGGTGGGTCTTGGTCACCACCGCCACCCGGTCGCCGGCCAGCCCCTCGACCAGGTACATCTCCCACAGCGGGCGGCTGCGGTCCAGCGGCCGGGCGGTGAGCCGGGCGACCAGGTCGAGCAGCTGCTCCTGCGTGCCCGGCCGCGGCAGCGCCGACCGCCGCACGTGGTAGCCCAGGTCGAACGCCGGGTCGTCGACCCAGACCGGGTTGGCCAGGTGCCCCGGCACCTCCACGACCTTCTGCCGGTAGCGCGGCACCAGCGGCAGCCGGGCGGAGACCAGTTGGACGAGGGCGGCCAGGTCCAGCCCCCCGGCCGGGGGCTCCAGCACCAGGACGCCCCCCACGTGCATGGGCAGCCCCGACTCCTCGAGGTACAGGAACGAGGCGTCGAGCGCGGTGAGCCGTGCGACCAACGGACCCTCCCTTCCCAGCGGCGTGGCCACGCTACGGCCTGCGGGGCCGAGCCGACACCCGAGCGGCCGAACCCCTGGTCAGCGGCGGCCGCGGCGGCCGCGGGAGGGGGTCGCGGGCAGGCCGGCGAGCTCCGCCGCCAGCGTCCGCAGTGCGGTGCGCAGCGGCGAGCGGGGGGCCACCTCCGCGAGCGTCCGGCCGGCAGCGAGGACCGCGTCGGTGGCCCGCCGGTCGGCGGGCAGGAACGCGTGCACCTCCGCGTCGGCGAACCGGTCCAGCGCCGCGGCGATCTCCCGGCGGGCGTCACCGGGCACCGGCCCCGGCCGGACCTGGTTGACCACCACCCGCGGCCGGACCTGCGGGAGCACCTCCCGCAGCTCGGCCAGCGCGCGCACGGTGCGTTGCAGCGCCACCGGGTCGGCGCCGCTGACGCACAGCACCTCGTCGGCGTCCTCGAGCACCGTGGTGGTGACGCCGTTGCGCCGCGGGGCGGCCGTGTCGAACGACAGCTCCTCGTCCTCCTCGACCGCGAAGGCGCAGTCGACCACCGTCAGCGGGCTCAGCCGCCGGCCCTCCGCCAGCACCGTGGCCACCGCCTGGGGCCGCAGCTCGGGCCACCGGTCGGCCCGCGCCAGGCCGGTGAGCACCCGGAGGGTGGGCGTGACCGACCAGGCGAGCCGGGCCAGCGCCGCGCCGTCGAGCGTGCCGGCGCCGGCCTGCCGGGCCGCGGCCGCCACCCCGGGCGACTCGTCGAGCAGCCCCAGCACCTGCGCGACCACCCCGCCGTACACGTCCGCGTCGACCAGCAGCGCCGGCACCCCGAGCCGGGCGGCCTCGTCGGCCAGTCCCACCGCGACGGTGGTGCGTCCCGGGGCACCGGTCGGCCCCCAGACCGCGACCACCCGCCCCTGCCCGGCAGGCCGGGCCGCCTCGTCGGGATCGACACCCAGGGCGGGCAGCGCCGCCCGCGGGTCGCCGACGTCGTGCCCGGCGTCCGGGCCCCCGGCGACGGCGTCACGCAGCGCGCGGGCGATGACCTCCGGGGCGGCGTCGGCCGGCAGCACGGTCCGGACGCCCAGCTGGCGCAGCCGGTCGGCGGCCGGCTCGTCGCCGGGCTCGACCAGGCCGACGACCGCGATCCCGGCCGCGGTGAGCCGGGTGACCGCCGCACCGTCGAGCCGGCGCAGCTCGGCCGACAGCAGCGCCGCCTGCCCGGTGCCGGTGGTCGCGGCGGCCAGCAGGTCGGCGACGTCGACGCACCGGCGGACCACGGTGACCCCGTGGTCCTCGCGGTCGAGGGCGCCGACGAGCTCGGACTCCCAGGCGGCGCCGGTGACCGCGGTGAGGACCTGGAGCGCCATCAGCCGGTCGGCCCCGCGGCCGCTCCGGACGGCAGGGCTCCGGACGGCAGGGCTCCGGACGGCAGGGCTCCGGACGGCAGAGCCCCCGACGGGAGGCTCCCGGACGGCGCGGCACCCGACGGGCCGGCTCCGGTGGGGGCCGCTGCCGCGTCGACCGAGGCGCGGGAGGCGACCACGAGCGCGCGGCCACCGATCGCGGCGAGCACGCCGGCGGCGTCCTCACGCGGCACCGCGACGACCACCTGGACGGTCGTGGTCGCGGTGGACAGCACGCCGCTCCCCCGGCCGCCGACGGTCTGCACCGGGGCCGCGGCCAGCACCCGGTCGACGTCCCCACCGGTCGTGGTGGCACCGGCGGCCGGGTCGGCCACGGCGTAGACGTCGACGAGCCGGCCGCGGGACAGCCCCGGCGGCACGTAGCCCGCCTGCACCGGCAGGGCCAGCTCGACCAGGTCCGCCTGCTCCTCCAGGGCGGAGCGCGGCAGCAGCTCACCGGAACCGACCGCGCGGGCGAGCACCCGCCCCTCGGGACGGGTGGCGGTGGCCAGGTAGGACCGCGCGACGTCGTCGAGCCGCACCGGGACCGGCACCAGGTCGGCGGCGGTCAGCACGGTGCCGGCGGCCAGGTCGTCGGCGGCGGCCCAGACCGGCACGGTGGCGTCCGCGGCGCTGACCACGCGGGCCCCGACCAGCACGGAGCCGAGCACCAGCAGGACGCCGAGCACCAGGCGCAGGTCCAGCCACCGTGGCGGGCGCACCCGGCGCGGCACCGGCCCGGTCGGGGCGGCACCGGTCGCGGTGCGGGGTGGGGCGGTCGGCGCGCTCATGGCCGGTCGTGCCTCCGATCGCGGGCATCCGTGCTGGTGGAACGCGTGCCGGTGGGCGGAACGCGGACGCGGAGGCAGATCATGACCGAGGAGCGCCGGTCGCCGCACGGGTTGTCCACACGTTCGGGTGGCCCGTCCCGGCCGCCGTCCCCCGGCTGACACACTGGGCGGCACCTTCGACGGGAGAGACACCGCCCCCATGGCCGAGCAGCGCTTCCTGACCCTCGACGACGTCGCGGAGATCCTCAACGTGTCGTGGTCGCAGGCCTACGCGCTGGTCCGCCGCAAGGAGCTCATCGCCATCCAGATCGGCGGGCGCGGGCAGTGGCGGGTGGAGAAGGACGAGCTGGAGCGCTTCATCCAGCAGAAGTACGCCGAGGCCCGGGCCACTGCCGGGGTCGACGAGCCGGTGCCCGACGACACCGGGGCGGACGCCGCCGCCGACACCGGGGCCGAGTCCTCCCGCTGACCCCTCCCCGGTCGCTCCCCGCGCGGAGGGCCCGGGTCAGCTGACCGGCGGCGGCAGCCGCCGCACCACCGCGACCGCGTCGACGACGACGGCCCGCACCCCGGTCACCGCCGCGGCCCGCCGGGGCCGGTCGGCCGGGTGCTCGGCCACCTCGACGAAGTCGGCGCCCACCCGGTCGATCGTGCCGGTGACCGCGGTGCCGTCGTCCAGGAGCACCTGCACCGCGGCGCGGTCGCGCACCAGCCCGCGCAGCGCCCGGCGGAGGTCCAGCCGCCGGGCCACCGCCCCCTCCGGCGCCGGCACGGTGACGGCGGTCAGCCCACCCACCGCGCGGACGGCGCCGGTGCCCACGAGCAGCTCCCGCTGCTGGGCGTCCTGCAGCAGCAGCCAGTCGGGGCCCACCTCCAGCAGCCGGCCCCCGACCTGGCCCGCCCCGCGGCAGGTCAGCAACACCTCCGCGCCCACCGCGCCGTGCAGCCGGTCGACCAGCCGCAGCCGGCCGTGCTCTGCCCGTGCCCGCGACCCGGACTCGGCATCCGCGGCGCGCGCCTCCTCGGCGACGGCCTGGGCCTCGAGGTCGGCGAACAGCTGCTCCCAACGCATGGTCGCAGGCTAGCTGTCCACAGATCCTTGCGTTTGCTTGCATTTGGTTCCATTAATGGTGTTTCGTCTCACCGCACCGGAAGGAGTGCTGATGACGAAGCTGCACTGGGTCGGGACGTCGGCCATCATGGCGGCGGTCGCCTGGGCCCTCGTCCTGGCCGGTCCTGGGCTCGCCGACGCGCGCGCGACGCTGACCGCTCCGCAGGCCACCGTCGACGCGGGCGGTCCGGACGCGCTGCTCGTCGTGGGCGCTGCCGGGCTGGCCTGGCTGACCTGGGCCTGGGGCGCGCTCGGGCTGCTGCTCACCGCTCTCTCCGCCCTGCCCGGCCTGCCCGGCCGGGTGGCCGCGGGGGTGGCGGCCGCGGTGCTGCCGAACGGCGCGCGCCGGGCCGCGGCGCTCGCCCTCGGCCTCAGCCTGAGCGTGACCGCGCCCCTGGCGGCGAGCGGCCTGCGCACCGGCCCGGTGGCCGGCCCCGCCGGGGTGGTCACCGCCTCGGCCGCCGTTCCGCTCGACCGGTCCGCCCCCGCGCCCGACTGGCGTCCCGGCGGATCGCCGGCGGCACCCGACTGGCCGGCCGCCCCTGGCGCCGGCAGCGCGCCGGGCGAGCACGTCGTGGTGCGCGGCGACTGCCTCTGGGACCTCGCCCGCGCCCACCTCACGGCGGCCGCCACCGGCGCCCCGGTCACCGACGCGCAGGTCGCCGCAGCAGCGCACGCCTGGTGGCGGGCGAACGCCGCCGTGATCGGCCCCGACCCGGATCTGCTGCTGCCCGGTCAGGTGCTGCGCCCGCCTCCCGCCTGACGGCCGCCCGACCACCGCCAGACGGCCGACGCCCGAGGGCCGACGCCCCGCCCCACCCGCACGAAGAGGAAGAGCACCCCCGATGAGCGCCCCCGCCTCCCCGCTCGACACCGCTGCCCCGGCCCGCGCCGCCCACCCCGGCGACGCCGACCCCGGCGACGCCGACCGGTCGCGCCTGCACCTGGTCGTCGTCCCGACGCCCGGGCCGCCGCTGCTGGACGAGCGGGTGCCGCTGCGGCTGGTCGTGCCCGGCCGGGTGCTGCCCCGTCCCGCCCCGGCGCCGGGCCCGCGGCCGCGCACCGGGCCGACGCCGGCCGGCCCCGGCGACGACCGGCACTTCGGGCCGACCTGGACCCGCCGCACCGACCTGCCCGACGCCGCGGTGACGGGCCGGCGGCTGGTCACCCTCGTCCTCGAGGCGTTCGCGGGTCGTCGGCCGGTCAGCCAGCTGCAGGCGGTGGTCAGCCCTCCGGTGTTCGCCGCGCTGTCATCGGGCCGGCGGCCGCGGTGGTGCGCCGAGGGGACGTCGCCGGTCCTGGTCGGCGCCGTGCGGGTGTGCGAGCCGGTCGACGGCGTGGCCGAGGTGAGCGCCGTGGCCCGGCGCTCCGGGCGCGCGCACGCGGTCGCCGCCCGGCTCGAGGGCATCGACGGGCGCTGGCGGTGCACCTCGCTGCAGATCGGCTGAACGCACGACGCCCCGCCGACCACGTGGTCGGCGGGGCGTCGTGCGTCAGGCGGTCGGCGTCAGCTGGCGCCGGCAGCGCCGTGGCACTGCTTGTACTTCTTGCCGCTCCCGCACGGGCAGGGTGCGTTGCGCGGGGTCTCCTTGGTGCCGGTGACCGTCGCGGTCTTCGCCGCCTTGGCCTTGCCGCCGTCCTTCGGCGAGGCGTCCAGGCTCGGGGCGCTGTAGCTCAGCTGCTGCTGCTTCGGCGCGCCCAGACCCTTCACCTGCAGGTCCGGGCCGGTGCCGGTGTGCACCGGCTCCTCCGGGGCCTCGGTGCGGGCCTCCGCCACCGGCGCGGCCGGCTTCCGGCTGCGCCGGGCCGAGCCCTGGGTGCCGGTCGGCACCGGCGTCACCGGCGCCTCGGTGGCGGCAGCGCGCGCCGCGGCCTCCTGGTCGGCGGCCGCCTGCGCCGCCGCCTCCTGCACCGCAGCCTCCTGGACCGCGGCCTGCTCGGCGGCCTGGCGGGCGAGCACCCGCTCGGTGCCGGCCTGCGCGGCGGCCAGGGCCTTGGCCTCCGCCTCGGCCTGCGCCGCGGCGGCCTCGGCGTCCTGCTGCTCCTGGGTCTTGACCTCCAGGTTGAACAGGAACCCGACCGACTCCTCCTTGATGCCGTCGAGCATCGCGTTGAACATGTCGTAGCCCTCGCGCTGGTACTCCACGACCGGGTCGCGGTTGGCCATCGCGCGCAGGTGGATGCCGGCCCGCAGGTAGTCCATCTCGTACAGGTGCTCGCGCCACTTGCGGTCCAGCACGCTGAGCAGCACCCGCCGCTCCAGCTCGCGCATGACCTCGCTGCCCAGCGTCTCCTCGCGGGTCGCGTAGGCGGCGTGCGCGTCGGCGACCAGCTCGTCCTTCAGCGTCCCGGCCTCCAGCGCGGCCTGCTCGCCGTCGGCGACGCGGTCCAGCAGCTCCTGCTTGTCCAGGCCCACCGGGTACAGCGCCTTGAGGCCGGTCCACAGCTGGTCGAGGTCCCAGTCCTCGGCGTAGCCGGTCTCGGTCGCGCCGTCCACGTAGGCGGCGACGACGTCGTCCAGCATGCGCTGCACCTGCTCGTGCAGGTCGGCGCCGTCGAGCACCTTGCGCCGCTCGTCGTAGATGACCGTGCGCTGCCGGTTGAGCACCTCGTCGTACTTCAGGACGTCCTTGCGGACCTCGAAGTTCTGCTGCTCGACCTGCGTCTGCGCCGACCGGATCGCCCGGCTGACCATCTTCGACTCGATCGGCTGGTCGTCGGGCACCCGCAGGGTGTTCATCATCGACTCGAGCATCGGGCCGTTGAACCGGCGCATCAGGTCGTCGCCCAGCGACAGGTAGAACCGGGACTCACCCGGGTCGCCCTGCCGGCCCGAGCGGCCGCGCAGCTGGTTGTCGATGCGGCGGCTCTCGTGCCGCTCGGTGCCCAGCACGTAGAGGCCGCCGGCCTCCACGACCTGCTCGTGCTCGGCCTTGACCTGCGCCTTGGCGTCGGCGAGCGCGTCGTCCCAGGCGGCCTCGTACTCGTCCGGGGTCTCCGACGGCGACAGGCCGCGGGCCCGCAGCGCCTCGTCGGCGATGAACTCCGGATTGCCGCCGAGCTGGATGTCGGTGCCGCGGCCGGCCATGTTGGTGGCCACCGTGACGCCGCCCGCGCGCCCGGCCTGGGCGATGATCGCCGCCTCCCGCGCGTGGTTCTTCGCGTTCAGCACCTCGTGCTTGATGCCGCGGCGCAGCAGGAACTTCGACAGCACCTCGGACTTCTCGACGCTGGCGGTGCCCACCAGGACGGGCTGGCCGGCCTCGTGCCGGTCGGCGATGTCGTCGACGACCGCCTCGAACTTCGCCTTCTCCGTCTTGTAGATGACGTCGGCGCGGTCCTCGCGGACCATCGGCCGGTTCGTCGGGATCGGGACGACGCCCAGCTTGTAGGTCTGGTGCAGCTCGGCGGCCTCGGTCTGCGCCGTGCCGGTCATCCCGGCGAGCTTCTCGTAGAGCCGGAAGTAGTTCTGCAGGGTGATCGTGGCGAGCGTCTGGTTCTCGTCCTTGATCTCCACGCGCTCCTTGGCCTCGATGGCCTGGTGCATGCCCTCGTTGTAGCGACGGCCGGCCAGCACGCGGCCGGTGAACTCGTCGACGATGAGCACCTCGCCGTTGGAGACGATGTACTGCTGGTCCTTCTTGAACAGCTCCTTGGCCTTCAGGGCGTTGTTCAGGTAGCCGATCAGCGGGGTGTTGACCGCCTCGTAGAGGTTCTCGATGCCGAGCTGGTCCTCGACGAACTCGACGCCCTCCTCGGTGATGGCGACGGTCCGCTTGCTCTCCTCGACCTCGTAGTGCCGGTCGCGCTTCATCAGCGGGGCGATGCGGGCGAACTCGCCGTACCAGCGGGCGCTGGACTCGGCCGGGCCGCTGATGATCAGCGGGGTGCGGGCCTCGTCGATGAGGATCGAGTCGACCTCGTCGACGATCGCGTAGTGGTGGCCGCGCTGCACCAGGTCGCCCTTGGTCCAGGCCATGTTGTCGCGCAGGTAGTCGAAGCCGAACTCGTTGTTCGTGCCGTAGGTGATGTCGCAGCCGTACTGTGCCCGGCGGTCGTCCGGGCGCTGCCCGGACACGATCGTGCCCACCGTCAGCCCGAGGAAGCGGTGGATGCGGCCCATGTTCTCCGCGTCGCGGGCGGCCAGGTAGTCGTTGGTCGTCACGATGTGGACGCCGTCGCCGGTGAGGCCGTTGAGGTAGGCCGGCAGCACACCGGTCAGCGTCTTGCCCTCACCGGTCTTCATCTCGGCGATGTTGCCCAGGTGCAGCGCCGCGCCGCCCATCAGCTGCACCTTGAAGTGCCGCTGCCCGAGCGTCCGGGTGGCCGCCTCGCGGACGACCGCGAAGGCCTCCGGCAGCAGCTGGTCCAGCGTCTCGCCGTCGGCGTAGCGCTCCTTGAACTCGTCGGTCTTCGCGCGCAGCTCGGCGTCGGTCAGGTCGGCGAAGTCGTCGGCCAGCGCGTCGACAGCATCCGCGATCTTCGACAGCCGCCGGACTTGTGCGCCTTCGCCGGCGCGCAGGATCTTGGAGAACACCACGGCCCCAGCGTAGGCGGCGCAGCTGGGAGGTGGCTCCCGGCGAGCGAGATCGGGTACCCCGATTCGTCGTCCGTACGCTCCCGACGTGCCCCGGGACCTCTCCGACCCCTCCCTGCTCAGCTTCCTCACCGAGCGTCACCTGGCGACGCTGACCACGTTGCGCGCCGACGGCAGCCCGCACGTCACGCCGGTCGGGGTCACCGTCGACACCGCCACCGGCACCGCCCGGGTGATCTGCTCGGGCACCTCGGCGAAGGCCCGGCACGTGCGCGCCGGGCAGCAGCGGGTGGCGGTCTGCCAGGTCGACGGCCGCCGCTGGGTCACGCTCGAGGGGACGGCGGTCGTGCGCGACGACCGGCCTGCGGTGGCCGACGCCGAGGCGCGCTACGCGCAGCGGTACCGCACGCCGCGGGAGAACCCGGCCCGCGTCGTCGTCGAGATCGCGGTGGACCGGGTGCTCGGCTCCTGGTGAGGATGCCCGGGTGGACCTCACCGGCATCGACCTGACCACCGAGACGATCGGCACCGAGCGGCTGCTGCTGCGCCCGCTGCGCGCGGACGACGTCGCGGCCGTGCACGCCGGCTGCCAGGACCCCGCGGTGCAGCGCTGGATCAACATCCCGGTGCCCTACACCCGCGCGGACGCCGAGGCCTTCGTCGCCGCGGACTCCCCGGCGGAGCGCCGGGCCGGGACCGGCACCAACCTGGCCATCGAGGTCGGCGGTGAGCTGGTCGGCTGCATCGGCGTGCACCGGATCGGTCAGCACCCCCTCGGCCCGGAGATCGGCTACTGGGTGGGCCCGCAGGGGCGCGGCCACGGCTACGCGGCGGAGAGCGCCCACGCGCTGGCCGAGTGGGCGCTGGGCCTGGGAGCGCCTCGGGTCTACCTGGTCGCCGACGTCGGCAACACCGGCTCGCAGTCGGTGGCCCGGGCCGCCGGGTTCACCCAGGAGGGCGTGCTGCGCTCCTACCTCACCTACCGCGACGGCACCCGTGGGGACGCCGCGCTGTTCGCCCGGCTGCCGGGCGACTGACCCCGGACGCGCGGCGGGCCGCCTCCCACGGCTGGGAGGCGGCCCGCGCGATCGGGGACGAGGTCAGACCGGCGCCGGCACGGCGGCGGCCCGCGGGGCGGACACGTGCTCGGCTGCGGGCACCGTCGCCCCGAGCCGGATCAGCCCGTAGTCGAAGGCGTGCCGCCGGTAGACCACCGACGGCTGGCCGGTGTCGGCGCAGAGGAACAGGAAGAAGTCGTGACCGACCAGCTCCATCTCGTAGAGGGCCTGGTCGACCGTCATGGGGGTGGCCGGGTGCGACTTCTCGCGCACGATCCGGCCGGGGAGGTGCTCGTCGAGGTCGGTCACCAGCGGGGTCTCCGCGTCGGTGAGCGCCTTCTCGCGGGCGAGCGCGTCGACGGCGGGTTCCGCGGACGCGAGGGGGGAGCCGTCGAGCCGCACGCTGGTGGGGGTGCGACGGCCGTGGTGCACGCGGCGGCGGTCGGCCGCCCGGCGCATGCGGTTCTCCAGCTTCTGCGCGGCGAGCTCGAGCGCCGCGTAGAAGTCGGGCGCGCACGCCTCGGCGCGCGCGACCGGGCCCTTGCCGCGGAGGGTGATCTCCACCCGCTGGCAGTTGGCCGACTGACGGGGGTTGTTCTCGTGCAGCAGTTCCACGTCGATGCGGATCAGCTTGCCGTCGAAGCGCTCGAGCTGCCCGACCTTGTCCTCGACGTGCTGGCGGAAGTGCTCGGGCACTTCCACGTTCCGACCACGGACCACGATCTCCATGAGACCTCCCGGTTCGAGGGGTGTGATCGATCCGACGCTAGCTCCCGGACGCCGGTACCGACACTTGGATCAACGCCGCCCTCCGGCTCCCGGTGCCCGGCGGACGGCGAAGGTCACGGCCCGCCCGGGCCCGGGCGCTGCCGGTGACCGGCCTCCCTCCGCGACGGCCGGACGGCGGGGCGTCGCCGCGACCACCGCGGCGAGCACCGGCCCGGCGGGTCGCGCCGCGCCGTTCCCGGCCGCCAGCACCCGGGCCGCCTCGGTGAGCGTCGCGCCGGAGCTGACCACGTCGTCGACGACCACCCACCGGGCGCCTGCGGGCCACCCGCCGCGGGGCGGGCGCAGCCGGAACCGGCCGGCCAGGTTGGCCCGGCGCTCGGCGGCGTCGAGCCCGGCCGAGTCGACCGTCCCGCGGGTGCGCGCCAGCACGAGCGCCGTGCGCGCGGGCACCCCCGCCCGGCGCAGGTCACCGGCCGCGGCCCGGGCCAGCTCCCGCACGTGGTCGCGCCCGCGCCGGCGCACCGCGGCGGCCGACGAGGGCACCGGCACCAGCAGCACCGGCCCGCCGGGCCGCTCGGCCGGCCCGGTCAGCACCGCGGCCACCGCGAGCGCGAGCGCCGCGCCCAGCGGCCCGGCCAGCTCCGCCCTCCCCCGCTCCTTGAAGGCGGCCACCACCGGGCGCACCGGCCCGGCGTAGCGGCCGGCGGCCACGGTCGGCGGGAAGCCCGGCGGGTGCCGCCGCGGTGCGGCCACGTGCAGGTCGGTGAGCAGCGCACAGCACGTCCCGCAGAGCACCGCACCCGGGCGGGCGCAGCCGGCGCAGACCCGGGGCAGCACCAGGTCGACCAGCCCGTCGACCAGCCCGTCGACCAGCCCGTCGACGAGCAGCGACCGGGCCACGCCGCCAGCCTGCCGCCCGGCGGGCCGCCGCCCGCCCGACCGCGGCCGGCTGGGGGAACGGCGACGGGCTGGGGACGGCCGCGGGCGCCGGCCGGTCAGAGCGGGTAGAAGGGGTCCGTGCCCGGCAGCGGCTCGGCGCCGCGCACCAGCGTCGTCCAGGTGCCGCCCTGCAGCTGCCACATCGTGCCGCCGGCGCTGACCAGCGGCTCCCGGGTGGGCGCCGCGGCCAGCGAGGTCGGGTCGCCCGGCGGGAGCCCGGCGGTGGTCACGCCGGAGAGGTCCCAGCCGTCGACGTCGACGCTGTAGGGCACGGTGCGCTGGTCGCTCGGGTCACCGGCGAGCAGCAGCAGCGTGCCCGCGTTGCGCCATGCGACGTCCACGGTGTGCCGCAGCGTGGGGGTGACGGCGCGCAGGTCGCGCACGCTCACGCTCTCGTCGTCCCGGACGACGCTGCCGACGAACAGCTGGCCGCCCGAGCCACCGGACTCGATGACCACGGCCACCCGGACGCCGTCCGGCGAGAGCTGCAGCTGCGTCACCCGGCCCAGGCCCGCGAGGGTGGGCGCGGTGACGGTCTGCGCCGGACCGCCGGCGGGCACCCGCACGACCTCGGCGCCGTCCCGCACCGTCCACGCCTCCGCACGGGTGATCGCCGTCGACGGCGGGGTGAAGCTGCCGCCGGTGAGCACCGGGTTGAGCACGTCGCCGTAGGTGCCGGTCCACAGCGTCGCCTGCCCGTTGGCGGCGGAGACCGCGGTGGTCACCGACAGCGCGCCGGTGCGCGGGTCGGTCGTCACCGCGGCCGAGGTGAGCCCGTAGCTGCCCGTGCCGGCCGGGCCGGGGGCGGCGGTGCCGTCGGCGCGGTAGAGCGCCCCGCCCCACAGGTAGTGCCCGACCGCGTCGATCGGCGCGGGGTCGGGGTCCAGCGAGGCGAAGTCGCCCGGGCTGACCAGCGAGGGGACGTGCGGCATCGGCTGGCCGTCGAGCAGCACCCGGACCCCGCCGACGTCGAGCTGGGCGAGGGTCCACACCAGCTGCGCGGCCAGCGCGGCCGCGGTGGCCTCCGACGGGTCGGCCAGGCCGGTGAGGTCGACGGTCGCGGTGCGGGCGTCGACGGTGACGGTGCTGCGCAGCTCCGCGCCGGACAGCCCGTTCACGACCGCGGCGTTGAGCGCCGGGCTGGGGCCGTCCAGCAACCGCTCCACCAGCGAGCTCAGCTGGGCGCCGCCGCTGACCAGGTACCTCGGGTCGGGCACCACCCGGCTGCCGGTCGGGTCGAGGAAGTAGACGTCGAGCTGGTCGTAGGTGCGGGCGAAGTCGGGCTCGGCGAGCACCAGGCCGTCGGGCGGGTCGGCGATGCGCCACTCCCCCTGCTCCTTGGTCACGGTGAACGTGCGCGCGTACGCCGAGCCGCCGCCGACGGTGAACACGCCGTGGGAGTCGACGGTGCCGGCCAGGTCGCCGGTCACCTGCACGGTGCCGCCGCTGGCGGGCACGGCCGCGTAGCCGGACTCGACCACGGTCACCCCGTCGCTGTCGGACCAGGTGCGGGCGGCGTCCCGGGTGAGGTACTGGCGGGCCACCGGGTGGCTGCGGGTGGTGCTCGCGTTCGCGTCGATGAAGCCGCGCACCACCTCCTCGGGGGTGGCACCACGCTCCGGGGCCGGCGCCTCGATGCCCACCTCGCCGCTGGGCTCGGCGACCTGGGTGATCTGCACGGTCGGCGAGCTGGACGGCACGGTCGAGCACCCGGTCAGCACCCCGGCGACCAGGACGGCGAGGACGGCGGGCAGGCGGCGGCTCACGGCTGCTCCTCCCCGGCGGCGGGCCGGGACGCCGCCCAGCCGGTGGGCCGCAGCGGCAGCGGCGAGCTGGTGAGCTCCCCACCGGCCACCAGCGGGAGGGTGAGCCGGAACTGGGCGCCCTGCCCCGGCCGACCCCAGACCTGCAGCCAGCCGCCGTGCAGCCGGGCATCCTCGAGGCTGATGGACAGGCCGAGCCCGCTGCCACCGAGGCTGCGCACCCGGGCCGGGTCGGCCCGCCAGAAGCGGTCGAAGACGTGCTGGGCGTCGGCGGCGCTGAGCCCCACGCCGTGGTCGCGGACGGTGACCGCGGTGGCGGCCTCCGAGGCGGCCAGGGTGATCTCCACCGACCGGCCGGCGCCGTGCTCGAGGGCGTTGCCGACCAGGTTGCGCAGCACCCGCTCCACCCGCCGTCCGTCGACCTCGGCGACCACGGCGGTCTCCGGGATGCTCACCAGCAGCGGGCAGTCCAGCCGGGCGGCCAGCGGCCGCATCCCGTCGACGACCCGCAGCACGAGCTGGCCGAGGTCCTGCTGCTCGGCGTCGAGCACGGCGGCCCCGGCGTCGTACCGGCTGATCTCCAGCAGGTCGGCCAGCAGCACCTCGAAGCGGTCCAGCTCGGCACGCAGCAGCTCCGCGGAGCGGGCCAGCGCCGGGTCGAAGTCGGCGCGCGCCTCGTGCAGCACGTCGGCGGCCATCGACACGGTGGTCAGCGGGGTGCGCAGCTCGTGGGAGACGTCGGAGGTGAACCGCTGCTGCAGCTGGGAGAGGCCCTCCAGCTGGGTGATCTGCTTCTGCAGGCTGTCGGCCATCGCGTTGAAGCTGGTGGCCAGCCGGGCCAGGTCGTCCTCCCCGCGCACCGCGAGGCGCTCCTCCAGGTGGCCCTCGGCCAGCCGCTGGGCGCTGCCGGCCGCGCGGCGCACCGGGTCGACCACCAGCCGGGTGACCAGCACGCCGATGCCGACCACGAACAGCGTGAGCACGACCCCGCAGATCGCGACGGTGCTGCGGATCAGCTGCAGGCTCTCCTGCTCCTGGTCCAGCGGGAAGGCGAAGTACAGCTCCACCCGGTCGCCGCTGGCGCCGTCGCTGGGCACCGGCGCGCCGACCAGCAGGGTCGGCACCGGGTTGCCCTCGGCGTCGGGGACCGTCGCGTAGCGGTAGGCCTGCGCGCCGGCGGTGACCTGCGCGCGCAGGTCGCCGGGCAGCGACTCGTACACCTGGGCGCGGCTGGACGCCGGGCTGACCTGGTCGCCGCTGCGGTAGACCATCACGACGTCGAAGTCGCCGGCCGCGCCACCGCGCGACTTCAGCCCCGACACGGTGCGGCTGAGCGTCGACCGGACGCTCGCCGAGTCACCGGCCGCGATGCCCGCGACCTCGGTCTGGGCGTAGCTCACCCCGGCCAGCGACTGGTCGACGGCGGCCTGCCGCTTGACCTGCAGCAGCTGGTCGCTGATCTGCCGGAACAGCACCAGGCTGACGATCACCACGACCACGCCGGCGACCACCATGGTGATCGCGCCGACGCGGACCTGCAGCGACGACCGCCAGGCGCGCCCGGCGCGCTGCCCGACCCGGCGGGCCAGCAGCTCGGCCCGCCGCGCGGTCGCGCGGACCTGCTCGCGCCAGGCGCCGGGCTCGGCGGCGGCCGGCGGCGCCGGGGCGGCCGCCGGTGGATCGGACGGCGCGTCGGCGAGCCCGGTCAGCTCGCCGCTGCGCGCCAGGTCGGAGCTCACGGCGTCCCGGTGCCCCCGGTCACGGTGGGCCCGCCTTGTAGCCGACCCCGCGCACGGTCAGCACGACCTCGGGCCGCTCGGGGTCGCGCTCGACCTTCGCGCGCAGCCGTTGCACGTGCACGTTGACCAGCCGGGTGTCGGCGGCGTGCCGGTAACCCCACACCTGCTCGAGCAGCAGCTCGCGGGTGAACACCTGGCGGGGCTTGCGGGCCAGCGCCACCAGCAGGTCGAACTCCAGCGGCGTCAGCGGGATCGGCGTGCCGTCGCGGGACACCTGGTGCGCGGGGACGTCGATGGTCAGGTCGCCGATGGTCAGGCTCTCGGCCTGGCCGGTCTCGCCGCGGCGGAGCTGGGCCCGCACCCGGGCGACCAGCTCGACGGGCTTGAAGGGCTTGGTGACGTAGTCGTCGGCGCCGGCCTCCAGCCCCTGGACGACGTCCACCGTGTCGCCCTTGGCGGTGAGCATGACGATCGGCACGGTCGACTGGCTGCGGATGTCCTGGCAGATCTGCAGGCCGTTGCGCCCGGGCAGCATCAGGTCCAGCAGCACGATGTCGGGGCGCACCTGCTGGAACGTCGCGACGGCACGGGCACCGTCGGAGACGAACGCGGGCTCGTAGCCCTCGCGGCGCAGGACGATGCCGAGCATCTCGGCCAGGGCGGCGTCGTCGTCGACCACGAGGACGCGACCGCGGCTCGACCCGTTGCTGGGGGCGGAAGGTGGCACGGCGCCATTGTGCGCGATCAGCCGCGTCCTGCCGTCGTCCGACCACCCTTGCGGAGGACGATCGTGCAGATGTTGCCCACCGGCACGCCGGGGAACGGCGGGCCAGCGGGCAACACCTGCACGGTCACCGCGGGGCGCAGACCCCGTCAGTAGCGGTAGTGGTCGCTCTTATACGGGCCCTCGACGGGGACGCCGAGGTAGTCGGCCTGCACCTTGGACAGCTCGGTGAGCTTGACGCCCAGCGCGCCGAGGTGGAGCCGGGCGACCTTCTCGTCGAGCACCTTGGGCAGCACGGTGACGCCGGGCGTCTTGCCCTCGTAGGCCGCGCGGTTGGCCCACAGCTCGATCTGGGCGAGCGTCTGGTTGGAGAACGACGCGCTCATCACGAAGCTCGGGTGGCCGGTGGCGTTGCCGAGGTTCAGCAGCCGGCCCTCGGAGAGCACGATGATCGTGTGGCCGTCGGCGAACCGCCACTCGTCGACCTGCGGCTTGATGTTGGTCCTCGTGACGCCCGGGGTGCGGGCCAGACCGGCGATGTCGATCTCGTTGTCGAAGTGGCCGATGTTCCCGATGATCGCCTGGTGCTTGGTCGCGGCCAGCTGCTCGGCGGAGATGATGTCCCGGTTGCCGGTCGCGGTGATGATGATGTCGGCCTTGCCGATCACCTCGTCGAGCGTGGTGACCTCGTAGCCGTGCATCGCGGCCTGCAGCGCGTTGATCGGGTCGATCTCGGTGACGATGACCCGGGCGCCCTGGCCGCGCAGCGACTCGGCGCAGCCCTTGCCGACGTCGCCGTAGCCGCAGACGACGGCGACCTTGCCGCCGATCATCACGTCGGTGGCCCGGTTGAGGCCGTCGATCAGCGAGTGCCGGCAGCCGTAGAGGTTGTCGAACTTGCTCTTGGTGACCGAGTCGTTGACGTTGATCGCCGGGAACAGCAGCCGGCCGTCGCGGGCGAGCTCGTACAGCCGCAGGACGCCGGTGGTGGTCTCCTCGGTGACGCCCTTGATGCCCTGGCCGATGCGAGTCCAGTACTGCCCGTCGGTGGCCAGGGTGCCGCGCAGCACGTCGAGGATGACGCCGTACTCCTCGGAGTCGGCCCCGGTGGTGTCCGGGACGGCGCCGTCGGCCTCGAACCGGGTGCCCAGGTGCACCAGCAGGGTGGCGTCGCCGCCGTCGTCCAGCACCATGTTCGGGCCGACGACCTCGCCGGCCTCGTCACGGAACTCGAACAGGCGCTGGGTGCACCACCAGTACTCCTCCAGCGTCTCGCCCTTCCAGGCGAAGACCGGGACGCCGGCGGGCTGCTCGGCGGTGCCGTCGCCGACGACGATCGCCGCGGCGGCGTGGTCCTGGGTGGAGAAGATGTTGCAGCTGACCCAGCGGACGTCGGCGCCGAGCGCGGTCAGCGTCTCGATGAGCACGGCGGTCTGGATGGTCATGTGCAGCGAGCCGGCGATCCGGGCGCCGGCCAGCGGCTGCTCGTCGGCGTACTCGGCGCGCAGCGCCATGAGGCCGGGCATCTCGTGCTCGGCGAGCTGGATTTCCTTGCGGCCGAAGCCGGCGAGGGAGAGGTCGGCGACCTTGAAGTCGCCGTCGGTCAGTACACGGGTGCCGGTGCTGGCGGTCATGTCGCTCCAGTGATCGGCCCACCCCGGTCGGGCGGACGCAGTCGGTCGCTGTGGGGGCCCCGGCGCGGGAGGCGCGGGCGGGGCGAGCGAGCATGCCGAGGCTTCGGCGGGGCTCGTGCCGTCGACGAGCGTACCGCCCGGCGCCGTCCCGGGGGCTCCCCCGGAGCGGGGAACGGGCGTCAGGGGCGGGCGGTGGTGGCCCGGTAGAGGACGGCGGGGCCGGCGGCCGACAGCGGCTGCCCGGCCGGCACGAACGCCGCCTGCCCGCGCTCGAGCACGATGGTCGCCTCGGCGGCGGTGAGCTTGACAGACCCCTCGGTGCACAGCAGCAGCTGCGGCCCGGCCGTGGTCAGCACGCCCGGGTCGTCGCCGATCTGGCAGCGGGTCAGGTCGAAGTCGTCGACCGGCACCGGGTAGCGCAGCCCGCCGGGGCCGAGCACCGGGTGCAGCACCGGGATCTTGCCGTCGGTGAAGTCCAGCACCTCGATCAGCGCCGCCAGGTCGACGTGCTTGCTGGTCAGCCCGCCGCGCAGCACGTTGTCGGAGCTGGCCATCACCTCGATGCCGGCGCCGGACAGGTAGGCGTGCAGGTTGCCGGCGGGCAGGTAGACGGCCTCACCCGGGTCGAGCTTGAGGTGGTTGCACAGCAGCGAGATGACCACGCCGGGGTCGCCGGGGTAGCTCTCGGCCAGCGTGGCCGCCCACCGGTAGGTGTTGATGAACTCCGGGTCGTGGGCGGCGACGAACGACGCCGCCTTCCGCGCGACCGCCGTCACCAGCGACTCGCGGCGCAGGTCCGACAGCGCGAGCAGCTGCGGGATCGCGGTCTGCAGCCCGCCGTGGGCCAGCGCCGCGATGGTGGGCTTGAGCTCGGGCAGCTGCAGCTTGGCCAGGCAGTGCAGCGACTCCTCGAGCGGGCGGAACCCGCACAGCGCCTCGAAGGTCGTGACCGCGAGCAGCAGCTCCGGCTTGTGGTACGGGTCCTTGAAGGTGCGGGTCGGGTCGTCGTGCGGGACGCCGGCCGCCTCCTCGGCGGCGTAGCCGGCCTCCGCCTGCGCGGTGGTCGGGTGCGCCTGCAGCGACAGCGGCCGGTCGGCGGCCAGCACCTTCATCAGGAACGGCAGCCGGTCACCGAACCGCTCCCGGACGCCGTCCCCCAGCAGCGGGCCGGGGTCGGTGCGGATCGCCTCGTCCAGCGAGCGGCCGTCGGCCAGCACGCTGGGCATGTCCGGGTGGGCGCCCACCCACAGCTCGGCGAACGGACGGTCGGCCGGCGTGGGCAGCCCGAGGAGCTCGGGGATCACCGTGGTGCTCCCCCACGGGTAGTGCCGCACGGTGCTCGTCAGCTGCCACATCGTCGGCGAGGTTACCGGCCGTGCGCGCCCTCGGGTGGGGTCGCGGGCAGGTTCACCCGACCGGGGGCTGCCCCGTCCCCGAAGGGGTGCCGGCCGTGCCCGGCCGGCGGATGTCGGGCTCCAGGTAGATCACCCGGGCGATCGGCTCGGCCGCCCGGATGCGCAGCTCGGCCTCGTCGATCGCCCGCGCCACGGCGGCGGCGGTGTCGTCGTGCCGGACGGCGATCTTCGCCGCGACCAGCAGCTCCTCGGGACCCAGGTGCTGGGTGCGCATGTGGATCACCGAGACCGTGCCGCCCTCCTCGAGCGCGGCGACGATCCGGCGCTGCGCGGCGGGGGTGGCGGACTCGCCGATCAGCAGGCTCTTGGTCTCCACGGCCAGGATCCCGGCCACGACGACCAGCAGCAGGCCGATCGCGATGGTGCCCAGGCCGTCCCAGGTGGTGTCACCGGTGGCCGCCGTCAGCCCCACGCCCAGCAGCGCGAGCACCAGGCCGGTCAGCGCGGCGGTGTCCTCGAGCAGCACGACGGGCAGCTCGGGGGCGCGGGCGTGCCGGATGAACCCCCACCAGCTCTCCCCCGGCTGCTTCACCGCGCTGGTCTCCTTGACCGCGGTGCGCAGCGAGAAGCTCTCCAGCGCGATGGCGACCAGCAGCACGATGATCGCGACGAGCTGCGACTCCGGCTCGCCGTGCTCGCGGAGCTTGTGCACGCCCTCGTAGATCGCGAACAGGCCACCCACGCTGAACAGCACGATCGCGACGATGAAGCTGTAGATGTACCGGTCGCGGCCGAAGCCGAACGGGTGCTCGGGGGTCGCCGCCCGCCGGGCCCGCTTGCCGCCGACCAGCAGCAGCACCTGGTTGCCCGAGTCGGCCACCGAGTGGATCGCCTCGGCGAGCATCGAGGAGGCGCCGGTGATCACGAAGGCGATGAACTTGGCGACGGCGATGCCGAGGTTGGCGCCCAGCGCCGCGAGGATCGCGGTGGTGCCACCGCCGTGGCCACCGCCGTGCTCACCGCCGCCGTGCCCACCGGCCGCCGGGGTCGGGTGGTCGCTCACGGGTGCATCGCTCATGGGTGCCTCGCTGGTGGGTGCATCGCCGCGGGGTGCAGTGCTCATGGGTGCAGGGCTCTCTCGTGGTCCAGGGCCAGGGCCAGGTAGACGGCGCTGAAGTCGGCGACGGCGAGCTGGCGGGCCAGCCGCACCAGCCGCGGGTGGCGCTCCGGCTCGCCGTGGTCGGCCAGCGCGCTGAGGGGGACGTTGCGGGCGGCCGCCACGCGGAGCAGCTCCTCCAGCGCCTCCGACGCGGAGTGCGGCTCGCGCTCGCCGGCGCCGTCGTCGTCGCCGGCGTGCGCGTCGCGCACGGTGATCAGCCGCAGCCGGCGGCCCTCGTCGTCCGCCCGGTCGCGGAAGAAGTCGTCCGCGCCCTCCTGCGGCGCGAGCGGCCCGCCGAGCACGGTGCGCGCGGCGACCCGCTGGTCGGGCAGCCGGTAGCTGGCGACCGGCAGCCCGGCCAGGGTGGCGAGCTGGTCGGCGACCCGCCCCGCGGCCGCGCCGGCCAGCGGGCCCTCGGCGGCGATCACCGGCAGCGCGTCGAGCAGCTCGAGCGCCAGCGTCTTGGCCGGGTTGCCGAACGACTCGCGGGCCGGCCCGCACTCGGCGGCCACCTCGTCGAGGGCGTCGGCGATCAGGTCGGGGTCGGCGACCTCGGCCGACACCAGCCCGAGGTCGCGGGCGAGCAGCAGCATCGGCGTGAGCAGCGACCACAGCGTGGTGTGCCGGACCCGGGACGCCGGCAGGGCCACGTACGGGAACCGGGCACCGGCGCAGGCCGCGTGCAGCGGTGCGTCCTCGGCGCCGATGCCGACCAGCGCGACCCCGCGGCGGGCGGCCTCGTAGGCCGGCGTGACGGCGTAGCGGCCGGCGCCGGTGCGGGTGGCGACGACGGCGATGTCCGAGGGGCCCATCCACACCGGCAGCGCCGGGCCGGGCACCACGTCGACGGTCACCGGGGAGGCCGGGCCGAGCAGCGCGCGCAGCACCGCGGCGGCCACCGCGCCCTCCCGGCGGGCGACGACGACCAGCCCGCGCGGCCGGCCGCCCGAGGTGACCCGGGACAGGTCGGCCTCCGCGGTCAGCCGGGCGGTCTCGCGCACCTGCGCGCCGGCGCCGGCGACCGCCGGCAGCAGCTCGCGGGGGTCGCGGGCGCGCAGCAGGTCGAGGTCGTCGAGGACCTCCTCCGCCAGCTCCGGCGACGTCATCGCCGCGGGCCCGTCACGACCGCCGCCGCGCCTCGTCCAGCAGCAGCACCGGGATGCCGTCGCGCACCGGGAACGCGCGGGAGCACGTCGGGCAGACCAGCTCGCCGGCCGCGACGTCGACCGTCAGCGGGCTGTGGTGCACGTCCGGGCAGGCGAGGATCTCCAGCAGCGCCGGGTCGATGCCCAGGGTCTCGGGGGGACCACTGCTCATGAGCGCACCATCTCCAGGACCTCGTCGCGCAGCTCGGTCATCCGGGCCCGGTCGCGGGCCTCGACGTTGAGCCGCAGCAGCGGCTCGGTGTTGCTGGCCCTCAGGTTGAACCACGAGCCGTCGGGCAGCGAGACGGTGAGGCCGTCGAGCTCGTCGAAGCCGACGCCGTCGCGCTCCTCGAACGCCGTGCGGACGGCGGCCACCCGGGCGGCCTGGTCGTCGACGGTGGAGTTGACCTCCCCGGAGGCGGCGTAGCGCTCGTACCTGGCGGTGAGCTCCGACAGCGGCCGCGGCTGCTCGCCGAGCGCGGCGAGCACGTGCATCGCGGCGAGCATGCCGGTGTCGGCGCGCCAGAAGTCGCGGAAGTAGTAGTGCGCCGAGTGCTCGCCGCCGAAGACGGCGTCGGTGCGGGCCATCTCGGCCTTGATGAACGAGTGCCCGACCCGGGTGCGCACCGGCTGCCCGCCGTGCTCCCGCACGATCTCCGGCACCGCGGCCGAGGTGATCAGGTTGTGGATGATCGTCGTCCCGCGGCCCTTGGCCAGCTCGCGGACGGCGACGAGCCCGGTGATCGCCGAGGGGCTCACCGGCTCGCCGCGCTCGTCGATGATGAAGCAGCGGTCGGCGTCGCCGTCGAAGGCCAGCCCGATGTCGGCACCGTGCTCGCGCACTGCGGCCTGCAGGTCGACCAGGTTGGCCGGGTCCAGCGGGTTCGCCTCGTGGTTGGGGAACGTGCCGTCGAGCTCGAAGTACATCGGGACGACGTCCAGCGGCAGGTCGGCCAGCACGACCGGCACGGTGTGCCCGCCCATGCCGTTGCCGGCGTCGACGACGACCTTCAGCGGCCGGATGCCGGACAGGTCGACCAGCCCGCGCAGGTAGGCCGCGTACTCGGCGACCAGGTCGCGGCCGCTCACCTCGCCGACCCGGCCGGGCGTGCGGGTGAAGGCGCTGCCCGGCTGCTCGAGCTCGGCCTCCGCGGCGCGGCGGATCTCCACCAGCCCGGAGTCCTGCCCGATGGGCGCGGCCCCGGCCCGGCACAGCTTGATGCCGTTGTACTGCGCGGGGTTGTGGCTGGCGGTGAACATCGCGCCCGGCAGCTCCAGCGAGCCGGCGGCGAAGTAGAGCATGTCGGTGCTGCCCAGCCCGGCCTCCACGACGTCGAGGCCGCGGGAGAGCACGCCCTCGGCGAAGGCCCGCGACAGCGGCACCGACGAGGGGCGCATGTCGTGCGCGGTGACGACGGCGGTCGCGCCGGTCTCCCCGTGCACGAACTCGGCGAACGCCGCCCCGATGGCGCGGGCGACCGACTCGTCCCACTGGTCGGGGACGACGCCGCGCACGTCGTAGGCCTTGATGATGGTCGACAGGTCCGGCACGACCGTGACCCTATAAGGACCTCGTCGGCCCCCCACGGCTCGCAGGCTCGCCGCGGGCCCCTGCGACGAGGCCGTCAGGGGATGTTGGGCAGGACGCGCAGGTGCCCGCGGCGGACACCGCTGCCGTCGTCGGCGGGGTTGCGCTCGGGCTCCGGGCGGGCCGCCTCGCGCACCGCGTCGGCCAGCGCGAGCAGGTCGTCGCCGGTCGGGCCGGCGTCGTCGGTGTCGACCTCGTGCCGGACGACCTCCCAGCCGCGCGGGACGGTGAGCCGCTCCGCGTGGAACTCGCACAGGTCGTAGCTGTGCGGCTCCGAGTACGTCGCCAGCGGGCCCACGACCGCGGTCGACTCCGCGTACACGTAGGTCAGGGTGGCCGCTGCCGGCTGCGCGCAGCCGCTGCGCGAGCAGCGACGTGACTGCCTCACCACCGGTTCCTCACGGACAGCACAGTAAACCCGGTCGCGCCCCTGGGGCAGCAACGACACCGTGGAGCGGGCGCGTCGGGCCCTGCCGGGTGGCCGCGGACCGGCGCCGGACCCGCCGTCCGGGGGCCGTGCGCGGCTCCCGGGCACCCCCGGGGACGTAGGCTCCCCCCGCGATGGACCGTCCCCCTGCCCGCCCCCGCCGCGACCGCCACGGCCGTGGCCTGCGCGGTCGTCTCGTGCCGCCGTCGGTGCCGCTGTCGCGGAGCCGGGCCGAGCAGTTCGACGACCTGGTGCTCGACGCGGTCGAGGACCTCGAGCGGCGCTGGGAGCGGGAGCTGGCCGGCGTCGAGTTCGCGGTCGAGGACGTGCCGTGGGTCGAGCACTCCAGCCCGGACGAGGTGGTGCTGGACTCCGACGTGCTCGACGACGGCAGCGTGCCGCTGGCCCGGGTGCTGCCCGCGCACCGCGAGGGCGGCCGCGAGGTGCCGCCGCGGATCGTGGTCTACCGCCGCCCGCTGGAGATCCGCGCCGCCGACCGCGACGACCTGGCCGACCTGGTGCGCGAGGTCGTCGTCGACCAGGTGGCCGTGCTGCTCGGCCGCGACCCGGAGGAGATCGACCCCACGGGCTGACGGAGGACCCCGTCCTCCTCAGCCCTCGCGAGCTCGGGCCGAGCCTCGGGACGGGGCCGGGTGCGATGCTGCACGGCGACATGAGCACCGCAGCAGACGCCCAGCCGGGCACCTGGATCACCGTCGGCGTGCTCGTCGGGCTGGCCCTGGCCCTGCTCCTGGGCATCCTGCTGGCCGCCGCCGGCCGGGCCCGCGCCGCCCGTGCCGGACGCCGCCCCGCCCGGCACGCCGCTCCTCCGCCCGCCCCGCCCGCTCCCCCGGCGGCCCCGCCCGCGCCGGCCCGGTTCGAGGTCGACGACCTGCCCGGCTTCCTGGAGTCGCCGCCCGGGTCGCCCGTGGTCCCGGCCCCGCCCGCGGGGGAGCCACCGGCTGCCCCGGCCGGCCCGCCCGCCGCCGGCGCCACCGCCGGTCCCGCTGCGGGGCGGACGCCGGACCGGGCCACCACGCTGGGCACCGCCGGCGCCGCGGCGCTGCTGGTGGCCGCGGTCGTCGTCGCGCTGGTCGGCGGCGGCGACACCCGGTCCTCGGCCGCCGAGGACCCGCCCGCGTCGCCGCCCCCTCCCCCGGAGCCGGTCGTCGTCCCGACGCCGCCGCCGTCCGCCGCGCCGGCCGACGACGCACCCGGCGCCGCGGCCTGGACGTCGGTGCCGCTGGGCCGCGCCGGCCTCGCGGTGAGCGCGACGTTCGGGGGCGTGGTGCTGGAGCAGCGCGCGGTCGGGCTCACCGTCACCTACCCGAGCCTGAGCGTGACCACCGACGGCTCGCGGTCGCTGGCGCACCTGCGGCTGCCCACCTGGAACTGCCTGACCGCCGAGCCGCCCGCCGACCCGGCGTCCGCGGGGTGCGCGCGGTCGCTGGTCGAGTACGCCGACCTCGCCGGCCCGGCGCTGCGGGTCAGCCGGGACGGCGACCGGGTCGACGTGGCCGGGTCCTTCCCCACCTACCTCCGGCCCACCGGCAGCGCGCCGGCGTGGACCGGCCGGTCCTACGAGCTCTCCGCCTCCGCCGCGCCGGACGGCGCGGTCGAGGACGGGCGGGCCGCCGCGGCCGGTGTCGTGCGGATCGGGCTGGGCTCGGCACCCACCGTCGCCGCGCCCGGCGTCAACCTGCTGCTGCTGCCCCGCTGACGCCGCGGCCGGTCAGCTTCCCGGCCGCCCACCAGACGGCGTCGGACACCCCGCCGGTCAGGCCGGCCGACGCAGACAGCGACACCAGCGGCATGCCGAGCTCGGCGCGCAGCCCGCCGAGGTCGCTGACGCCCCACCACGGCCAGCGGTCGGCGCCGTCGACGAACGTCAGCACGGCGGCGGCCACCCCGTCACCCCGCGGGACGACGCCCAGCTCCAGCTCGCCCAGCGCGGCGTGCACCCGGACGGCGGTGCGGACGAACGCCCGCTGCGGGCGGGGCAGCCGGTCCAGCACGGCCGGCAGCCAGCGGTCGACGGTCGCGGGGTCGCGGGTGCGCCGGACGTCGGCCACCTGGTCCAGCTCGTCGACGAGCACCCGGCTGCGGTCGGTGGAGTGGGCCGGCGGGATCCGCGCGGCGGACAGCCGGGCGGAGAGGGCGCGCACCGTCGGGTCGCCCAGCGGCAGGCCGGTCAGGTGCAGGGTCCACGGCCCGCGCAGCGACGTCAGCAGGTCGTGCAGCCCCTCGGCGAGGCGGCTCGCGACCGCGTCGTCCCGGGCGTGCAGCCGGGCGGTCGGGCGCCCGGCGGGCAGGGGTGCGGGCGCGGTGCCGAGCAGCCCGACGGCGGTCACCGGGCCGCGCCGGCGGGTGGTCAGCAGGGCCAGCCCGTCGGGCCGGCCGGACAGCTCGCGCTCCACCACGACGGCGCGCGGGTGGGCGCGGTGCAGCGGGCCGGCCGACGGCGGCGGCAGGGCGGCGGTCAGCCAGGGCCCGCGGGCGGTCACCGGGGAGGCGAGGGCGGCCACGAGGGGAGCGGCCGCCCGGATCTCCCGGACCACCCGGGCCCGGCCGTCGGCCACCCGCGTCAGCATGCGGCCGAGGGTGCCAGGCGGGCCCGTCGCGGAGGGCGGGTGGGGGCTAGATCGCGCGACGGCGGAGGCGGCGGCGCTCCCGCTCGGACAGCCCGCCCCAGATGCCGAAGCGCTCGTCGTTGCTCAGCGCGTACTCCAGGCACTCGGCGCGGACCTCGCAGCCGGTGCAGATCTTCTTCGCCTCGCGGGTCGAGCCGCCCTTCTCGGGGAAGAACGCCTCGGGGTCGGTCTCGGCGCACAGGGCCTTCTCCTGCCAGCCCTGGTCCTCGCCGTCGATGCCGGGGAGACCGGCGTCGAACACGCCGGCCATCCCGAGCACGTCGGGAGCCGGCGCGGCGCCCGCCGCGGAACTGCGGTACTCGCTCATCCACGACACCTCGGCCATCACGTTGCGTCCCCTCTCGCTCCGTCCCCGGCCCGGACTCCCGGGCGGTTCCCGAGTGGCCGGTGCTGATGACAACGTCGGAATTACACGCGTGTCGTTGAGTCGAGGTCAAGTTGGGTCGGTGTAACGCTCGACCCCATCCGCACCACCAGTCACACATTGTCCTGATGTGGTCACAGGAGCCCTCGACACGCCGCCGGCTTAGGCATCTTCTGTCCACGGCCCGGCTGGTCTTTCAGCAACCTGGTATCGCTCCCCCGGTACCTGACAGTCGGAATCTGCCGAGGGCGGACGATCAGGCACGATGGGGGCGTGAGGATCGTCGTGCTGGCCGGGGGCGTCGGCGGAGCCCGTTTCCTGCGCGGTGTGATCATGGCCGCACCGGACGCCGAGATCACCGCCGTCGTCAACACCGGCGACGACGTGACGCTGCACGGGCTGCGGATCTGCCCCGATCTGGACACCGTGATGTACACGCTCGGTGACGGGATCGACGAGGAGCGCGGCTGGGGCCGGCGCGGTGAGACGTGGACCGTCAAGGAGGAGCTGGCCGCCTACGGCGCCGAGCCCACCTGGTTCGGCCTCGGCGACCGCGACCTCGCCACGCACCTCGTGCGCACCCGCATGCTCGACGCCGGCTACCCGCTCTCCGAGGTCACCGCCGCGCTCGCCGACCGCTGGCAGCCGGGGGTCCGGCTGCTGCCGATGAGCGACCAGCGGGTGGAGACCCACGTCGTGGTCCCCGACCCGGAGACCGGCCGGCAGCGGGCTGTCCACTTCCAGGAGTGGTGGGTCCGGCACCGCGCGTCGCTCGACGCGTCGGCCTTCGTCCAGGTCGGGGTGGACGACGCCCGGCCCGCCCCCGGCGTCGTCGAGGCGCTCACGGAGGCCGACGCGGTGCTCCTCGCGCCGTCCAACCCGGTCGTGTCGATCGGCACCGTGCTCGGCGTCCCCGGCGTCCGCGACGCCCTGCGCGCCGCCCGCGGCCGGGTCGTCGGGCTCTCCCCCATCGTCGGCGGCGAGGCGGTGCGCGGGATGGCCGACCGCTGCCTGCCCGTCGTCGGGGTGGAGGTCAGCGCCGAGGGCGTGGGCCGGCACTACGGCGCCCGCTCGGCCGGCGGTGTCCTGGACGCGTGGCTGGTGCACACCGGCGACGCCGCGGAGGTCCCCGGCGTCGACGTCCGGGCGGTCCCGCTGCTGATGAGCTCACCGGAGGCCACCCGCGACATGGCCCGCGCCGCGCTGGACGCCGCCGGTGTCTGAGGCAGCGGCAGCGGGTCCTGGACCCGGCTTCTCGGTCCACCCGGTCCGCGGGCTGCCGGAGTTCGCCCCGGGGGACGACCTCGCCGCCGTGATCGCCGGCGCCGCGCCCTGGCTGGCCGACGGCGACGTGGTGGTGGTGACCTCCAAGGTGGTCTCCAAGGTCGAGGGCAACCTGGTCGCCGTCGAACCCGACGCCGACCGCGAGGTCGCGCGCCAGCGGGCCATCGACGCCGAGACGGTCCGGGTGGTCGCCCGCCGGGGCCCGCTGCGGATCGTCGAGACCCGGCACGGCTGGGTGGTCGCCGCGGCCGGCATCGACGCGTCCAACGTCGCCGCCGACGCCCTCGTCCTGCTGCCCGTCGACGCCGACGCCTCGGCCCGCGCGCTGCGCGACCGGCTGGCCGCGCTGCTCGGCGTGCGGGTCGGTGTCGTGGTCAGCGACACCTTCGGCCGCACCTGGCGCGACGGGCTCACCGACGTGGCCATCGGGTCGGCCGGCCTGCCCGCGCTCGTCGACCACCGCGGCCGGGTCGACGCGCACGGCAACCGGCTGGAGACCACGCAGGTCGCCGTCGTCGACGAGCTCGCCTCGGCCGCGGACCTGGTGAAGGGCAAGCTCGACGGGGTGCCGGTCGCCGTCGTCCGCGGGCTGGTGCTGCCCGAGCCCGCCGACGACCATGGCACCCGCCCGCTGGTGCGGCTGGGCGCCGGCGACCTGTTCAGCCACGGCACCCGCGACGTCGTCCCCACCCGGGCGCCGTCCCCGGTGGTCGAGCCCCGGCCCGGGGTGCTGGAGGCGGCCGCGGCCGCGTTCCGCGCGGCGGTCGCCGCCCTGCCCGAGTTCCCGGTGGTGTTCCGCTACCTGGTCGAGGACGAGGCGCCGGTGGTCGACGTGCACCTGAGCGACCCGGTCGTGCCGGGTGCCGCGTTCGCGCTCGGTGCCGTGGTCGGCGCGGCGCTGGTGCAGCTGCACGCCGAGGGCTGGGCCACCCGCTGGGAGCCCGCGGCGACCTTCGGCGGTGCGTCGCTGGCCGGCCGGCTGTGGCTGGGCGGGACCCCTCCGCAGGGGTGACCGCCGTCTGACCCCGGCGGGCGGGGTGATCTAGCGTTCCGGCGTGGACATCCGTGAGCTCGCCGTGCCCGACAGCTACGTGCTCGACCTCGTGGCCCACGGCGACTCCCGCGGCCGGTTCACCGAGTGGTACCGCGCCGACGTGCTCGCCGGGGCCGTGGGCCACCCGCTGCCGCTGGTGCAGGCCAACCACAGCGTCTCCGCCCGCGGCGCCCTGCGCGGGGTGCACTTCGCGCTGGTGCCGCCCGGCCAGGCCAAGTACGTCTACTGCCCGGTCGGCCGGGTGCTGGACGTCGTGGTCGACGTGCGGGTGGGCTCGCCGACCTTCGGCGTCTCCGACGCGGTGCTGCTGGACAGCGAGCAGCCGCGCGCGGTGTACCTGGCCGAAGGGCTCGGGCACGCGTTCGTGGCGCTGGCCGACGGCAGCTCGGTCACCTACCTGGTGTCGACGGGCTACGACCCCACCCGCGAGTTCGGCGTCCACCCGCTGGACCCCGAGCTCGACCTGCCGTGGCCGGCCGACGTCGAGGTGCAGCTGTCGGCGAAGGACCTCGCCGCGCCGTCCCTCGCCGAGGCCCGCGAGCAGGGCCTGCTGCCGACGATGGAGTCCTGCACCGCGCGCTACGCCGCGCTGCGCGCGGCAGCCCAGGGGTGACTGCGCTCCGCACCCCCTGACCCGGTTCCTCGCGAGGAACCGGCCCGGTTTCTCGCTGGAAAGCCGGGCGGCGGGCGGGAGGGTCAGGCGGGGAGGGCGCCGAGCTCGGCGAGGCAGCCGCGCACCGACTGCTCCCAGGCCGGCAGCGGGGTGAGCCCGGCGGCGGTCCAGGCGGCCGGGTCGAGCACCGACCAGGCCGGCCGCGGGGCGGGCCGGGGGAAGTCGGCGGTGGTCACCGGGTGCACCCGCTCGGGGTCCGCGCCGGCGAGGGCGAACACCAGCCGGGCCAGCCCGTGCCAGGTCGTGGTGCCGGCGCCCGTCGCGTGCAGGACGCCGCGCACCGGGCGCTGCGCGGCCTCGACCAGCCCGCGGGCGAGGTCCAGCGACCAGGTCGGGTTGCCGGTCTGGTCGGCGACCACCGAGACGGTGTCCCGCTCGGCCAGCAGCCGGAGCATGGTGCGCACGAAGTTGCTGCCGTGCGCGGCGTAGACCCAGGCGGTGCGGACGACGAGCGCGTCGCCGCCGGCCGCGAGCACGGCCCGCTCCCCCGCCAGCTTGGTGCGGCCGTAGGCGGTGCGGGGCGCCGGCTCGTCGTCGGTCCGGTAGGGCCGGGTGCCGTCGCCGGCGAACACGTAGTCGGTGGAGACGTGCACCAGCCGGCCGGCGTCCGCGAGCTCCTCGGCCAGCCAGCCCGGCGCCAGCCCGTTGACCCGGTGCGCGGTGGCCTCGTCCGTCTCGGCGGCGTCGACGGCGGTGTAGGCGGCGGCGTTGAGCACCACCGGCCGGGCGCCGCGGGCCAGCGCCTCGTCGCGCCAGGCCCGGACGACGCCGCGCACCTGCTGCTCGTCGGTGAGGTCGAGCCGGTCGCGGCCGAGCGCGGTGACGTCCTGCCCGGCCAGCACCGCCTGCAGGTCGGTGCCCAGCTGCCCGGTCGCGCCGGTGACCAGCCAGGCGGGTGCGCCGCTCACG
Organism: Modestobacter sp. NPDC049651; assembly: GCF_040659695.1. Lineage (NCBI taxonomy): Bacteria > Bacillati > Actinomycetota > Actinomycetes > Geodermatophilales > Geodermatophilaceae > Modestobacter > Modestobacter sp. NPDC049651. The sequence continues at coordinate 162,265 of NZ_JBFAOG010000002.1, read as the reverse complement.
CCAGCGCGGTGGCGGCGGCGGCCTTGAGCGGCTCCCACCAGGCCCGGTTGTCGCGGTACCACTGCACGGTGAGCGCCAGGCCCTCCTCGAAGGGCATCCGCGGGGCGTAGCCCAGCGCGGCGGTCTTGGAGTGGTCGACCGAGTAGCGCAGGTCGTGACCGCCGCCGCGGGGGTCGACGATGTGCTCGACGTAGCTCCAGTCGCGGCCGGTGGCGTCCAGCAGCAGCTGGGTGAGCTCCCGGTTGGACAGCTCCCGGCCACCGCCGATGTTGTAGAACTCCCCGGCCGCGCCGTGCTCGAGCACCAGCTGGATGCCGCGGCAGTGGTCGTCGACGAACAGCCAGTCGCGCACGTTCGCGCCCTCGCCGTACAGCGGCACCGTGAGCCCGTCGAGCAGGTTGGTGACGAACAGCGGGATGACCTTCTCCGGGAAGTGGTACGGCCCGTAGTTGTTGCTGCACCGGGTGATCGAGACGTCCAGCCCGTACGTCTTCGCGTAGGCCCGGGCGAGCAGGTCGCTGGACGCCTTGGACGCCGAGTACGGCGAGTTGGGCTCCAGCAGGTGGTCCTCGGTCCAGGACCCCTCGTCGATCGAGCCGTAGACCTCGTCGGTGGACACGTGCACGACCCGGCCCACGCCGTGCCGGACCGCGGCCTCCAGCACCTGCTGGGTGCCCACCACGTTGGTCAGCACGAAGCCGGCCGCCCCGTTGATCGAGCGGTCGACGTGCGACTCGGCGGCGAAGTGCACCACGGCGTCGTGCCCGGGGAGCGCGGCGTCCAGGTCGGCCGGGGAGCAGATGTCGCCGTGGGCGAACCGGTAGCGGGGGCTGTCCGCGACCGGGGCGAGGTTGGCCAGGTTCCCGGCGTAGGTGAGCTTGTCGAAGACGGTCACCTCGGCGTCCTCGAAGCCCGGGTACCCGCCGGTCAGCATCGTGCGGACGTAGTGGGAGCCGATGAAGCCGGCCCCGCCGGTCACCAGGATGCGCATGGCCCGACCGTATCCACTGGCCAGGTCCGGCGGCTCCTGGCCGCGCCGCCGTCATCCCGCGGGGTGAGTTCGTCCTGACCGGCGCCCCCGCTTCCCGTACGGTCCGGGACGTGCGCGGGATCATCTTGGCCGGCGGGACCGGGAGCCGGTTGTTCCCCATCACCCAGGCCGTCAGCAAGCAGCTCATGCCGGTCTACGACAAGCCGATGGTCTACTACCCGCTGTCGACGCTGATGATGGCCGGCGTCCGCGAGGTCCTGGTGATCACCACCCCCGAGGACTCCGCGGCGTTCCAGCGGCTGCTCGGCGACGGCTCCCGGCTGGGCATGCGGATCGAGTACGCCGCCCAGCCCCGGCCCGAGGGCCTGGCCCAGGCCTTCCTCATCGGCGCGGAGTTCCTCGCCGGGGAGCCGGTGGCGCTGGTGCTCGGCGACAACATCTTCTACGGCGCCGGCCTGGGGACGGCGCTGTCACGCCTGCCCGAGCCCGCGGGCGGGCACGTGTTCGCCTACCACGTCGCCGACCCCACCGCCTACGGCGTCGTGGAGTTTGACCGCGCCGGCCGGGTGCTGTCGATCGAGGAGAAGCCGCAGCAGCCCAAGAGCTCCTACGCCGTGCCGGGCCTGTACTTCTACGCCGGCGACGTGGTCGAGGTGGCCCGCGGCATCACGCCCAGCGCCCGCGGCGAGCTGGAGATCACCGCCGTCAACGAGCACTACCTGCGCGAGGACCGGCTCACCGTCACCGTCCTCGACCGCGGCACCGCGTGGCTGGACACCGGCACCTTCACCTCGCTGCGGCAGGCCACCGAGTTCGTCTCGGTCGTCGAGGAGCGGCAGGGCCTCAAGGTCGGCTGCATCGAGGAGGTCGCCTGGCGCAACGGCTGGCTGGACGACGCCGGCCTGCGCGCCGCCGCCGAGCCGCTGGCCAAGAGCGGCTACGGCGACTACCTGCTCGGCCTGCTCGACTGAGCCCCGCCGCTAGAGCCGGCGGTAGTTCGTCGGGGCCATCCGCGGGCCCCGCTTGGGCGGCATGCTGCCGCCGATGCCCAGCAGCCGCACCACCCGCTGCCGGTGGCCGCGCCACGGCTCGAGCAGCTCCAGCATCCCGGCGTCGTCGGTCTTGCGGCCGGCCAGCGACCAGCCGACCAGGTTCTTCAGGTGGTAGTCGCCGACGCTGACCTCGTCCGGGCAGCCGACCGCGCGCTGCGCGACCTCGGCGGCGGTCCACACGCCGATGCCGGGCACCGACTGCAGCCGGCGGCGCAGCTGGTCGCAGTCGTCGTGCGAGGCGGCGGTCTCCAGCCGGCCGGCCACCGACGCGACCGCCCGCAGCGCCCGCCGCCGGGCGCCGTCCAGGCCGCAGCCGTGCCACTGCCAGTCGGTGACGGCGAGCACCCGCTCGGCCGGGGGCACCACCCGCATGCCCTCGGGTGCGGGGCCCGGCGCCGGCCCGCCGGTGAGCCGCAGCAGCTCGCGGAAGGTGCGGTGCGCCTCCAGGCCGGTCACCTTCTGCTCCAGGACGGCGGGCAGCAGCGCGTCCCAGACCCGCCCCGTGCGGCCGATCCGCAGCCAGGGGCTCGCCCGGTGGGTCCGCTCGACCAGCGGGTGGTGGCCCGGCTCGAACCCGTCCAGGGAGTCGTCGGCGCCCAGCCAGCGCGGCGCCCAGTCGACCGCCCACGCCGCACCGGGCCCCCAGCCGAGCAGCTGCACCCCGCCGGGGCCGCCGGCCAGCCGGACGGTCGCCGGGCCGTCGGGGGTGGTCGTCGTCCGCCACACGCCGTCGTCGGCGTACCGCAGCGTCGGGTCACCGGTGCCCCGCCGGTCGCGGGACAGCACCCGGCCTACGTCCAGCGGCCAGTCCGGTTGCCAGACCGCCGCGACGTCCGCCGCGGCGACGGTGGTGGTGCCCATTTCCCCCTGCTCCCCCTGGAGTGCCGCGCTCAGCGCGGCGCCATCCGCAGTGCGCCGTCCATCCGGATGACCTCGCCGTTGAGGTAGCCGTGCCGGACGACGTCGAGCGCCAGCTCGGCGAAGTCCTCCGGCCGGCCCAGCCGGTGCGGGAACGGCACGTTCTCCGCCAGCGCGGTGCGCGCCTGCTCCGGCAGCGCCGCCAGCAGCGGGGTGTCGACGATCCCCGGCGCGATGGTGACCACCCGCACGCCCACCGACGCGAGGTCGCGGGCCGCGGGCAGGGTCATCCCGACGATGCCGCCCTTGGAGGCGGCGTAGGCGATCTGCCCGATCTGCCCGTCGTAGGCGGCGATCGAGGCGGTGTTGACCACCACGCCCCGCTCGCCGTCCTCCCCCGGCTCGGTGCGCGCCATCGCGGCGGCGGCCAGCCGGAGCACGTTGAAGGTGCCGACCAGGTTCACCGTCACGGTGCGGCTGAAGGCGCCCAGCTCGTGCGGGGTGCCGTCGCGGCCGAGGGTCCGCTGCGCCCAGCCGATGCCCGCGCAGTTCACCGCGATCCGCAGCGGCCGGTCCTTGCCCGTCGCCTCCTCGAGCGCGGCGGCCACCGACGCCTCGTCGGTGACGTCGGTGCGCACGAACGAGGTGTGCCCGCCGAGCTCCGCTGCGAGCGCGTGCCCGCGCTCGGCGTCGAGGTCCAGCAGGGTGACCGCCGCGCCCGCGGCGGTCAGCGCCCGGGCGGTGGCGGCGCCGAGGCCGGAGGCCCCACCGGTGACGACAGCAGCGACGTCCAAGTCCTTCACGAGCGCCAAGGTAACCCGGCGGGCCGCCCGGTCAGCTGTACCGGGGCCCCCAGCGCTCCTCGACGGCGGCCAGCAGCTGCTTGACCCGCTCGGCGTCGGCGACCGGGCACACCATCGTCACGTCGCGGGTGTGCACGACCACGCTGTCGCGGACGCCGACCAGCGCGACCAGGTGGTCGGGGTCGTCGGAGAACACCACGTTGCCGGCGCTGTCGACCAGCACGGCGGGCCCGGACACGGCGTTGCCGTCGGCGTCGGCGTCCAGCGTCTGCGACAGCGCCGGCCACGAGCCGACGTCCAGCCAGTCGACGTCCAGGTCGACGACGGCGACCCGGCCCGGCTCGGCGGCGGCCGGCTCGAGCACCGCGTAGTCGACGCTGATCTTCGGCAGCGTCGGGAAGACCTCGGCCAGGACGGCGTCCCGCTGCGGCCCGGCCGGCGCCGCGACGATCCGGGCCAGGCCCTCGGCCGACGCCGGCAGGTGGTCGCGCAGCGCGTCGAGCACGGTCCGCGCGCGCCACACGAACATCCCGGAGTTCCACACGTACTGCCCGGAGTTCAGGTACTCCCAGGCGGTCGCCAGGTCCGGCTTCTCCCGGAACGCCGCGGCCTCCGAGGCGCCGGGCACCTCGGTGGGCGCCCCCTTCTGCACGTACCCGAACCCGGTGGCCGGGGCGGTCGGGGTGACACCCAAGGTCACCAGCGCACCGGGCCGGACGGCCAGCAGGTCGTACGCGGTGGTCAGCGCGGCCGCGAACCGGTCGACCGGGCGGATCACGTGGTCGGCGCTCACCACGGCCAGCTCGGCGTCGGGGTCGGTGTCGGCGACCACCGCGGCGGCCAGCCCGACCGCGTTGGCGGTGTCGCGGGGCACCGGCTCCAGCAGCAGCCGGTCGGCGCCCAGCCGCGGCAGCGCCGCGCGCACCGCGTCGGCGTACCGGGCGGCGGTGCACACCCAGATCTGCTCCGCCGGCAGCACCGCCTCCAGCCGGGCGAACGCCTCGGCGAGCAGGCTGTGCGCCGGCGCGCCGCCCTCGGCCGCCACGACGTCGATCAGCTGCTTGGGCCGGCCGGCCCGGGACAGCGGCCACAGCCGCGTACCGGACCCACCCGCCATGATCACCGCGTGCCGCACGGTCACACCCCTCGGTCGAGCTCGTCGGCGCCGCGCTGGAAGCGGGCACCGGCGGCCACCTGGCCGCTCACGTACGACAACAGCATCCGGGCGCCCAGACCGGAACGGAGACCCACCCGGAGGGGGGCGTTCCGCAGACCGGGGTGCCGGGCGGAGAGGTACCGCAGCGCGCTGGTGTGGTGCACCCGCGCCATCCGGTGCGGCTGGCGGCGGGTGGCGTGCCCGCCCTCGTGGACGACGACCGCCGAGGGCACGTAGACGTGCAGGAAGCCGCGGCGGCCCAGCCGGTCGGCGAGGTCGACGTCCTCGAAGTACATGAAGTAGCCGGGGTCGAAGCCGCCCACCGAGTGGAAGGCCTCGAGGTCGACCAGCAGGCAGGAGCCGGACAGCCAGCCGGCCGGGCGCTCCCGCGGGGCCTCCCGCTCGCGCCGGTAGCGCGCCGTCCACGGGTTGGCCGGCCAGAACCAGCCGAACGCGGCGTGACCGATGCCGGTGGACAGCCGGGGCAGGTCGCGGGCGGAGGGGTACAGCTCCCCCTCCGGCGTCCGGATCGCCGGGCCCAGCGTCGCCGCCCGCGGCCAGCGGGCCGTGGCCGCGAGCAGCTCGTCGACCGAACCGGGCTCGAACCGAACGTCGGGGTTGGCGACCATCGCCCAGCCGGTGCGGACGTCGGCCAGCCCGGCGTCGACCGCGGCGCCGTAGCCGACGTTGCCGCCGGTGCGCAGCAGCCGGACGTGCGGGTGCTCGGCGGCGGCCTGCTCGGGCGCCCCGTCGGTCGAGCCGTTGTCGGCCAGCACGACCTCGACCGGCCGGGTGGTCGCCGTCGCCAGCGACTCGACGAAGCCGGCCAGGGACTCGCCGGGCGAGTAGGTCACGGCGACGACGCGGAGCGGGGTGTCCTGCGGGGTGGGGTCGGGCACGGGTCGACCCTAGGCACTGCGGGCGCGGACGCCGGACCGGTGCCGCCGTGCCCGCCACCGCGGCCGGGCGCGCGGGGTTGCTGGGACCGATGTGACGGAACGGGTCGGCTCACACGCCGCCGACCCGCCGGTGGAGCGGAATCCCGGGCCGCAGGCAGGTAGCGTCGGGTCCCGTGACTGACGCACGTCCCGACATCGTCATCGTGGGCTCCGGCTTCTTCGGCCTCACCGTGGCCGAGCGCGTTGCCAGCCAGCTGAACCGGAAGGTCCTCGTCATCGACCGACGGGACCACCTGGGCGGCAACGCGTACTCCGAGCCCGAGCCCGAGACCGGCATCGAGGTGCACCGTTACGGCGCCCACCTGTTCCACACGTCGAACAAGCGGGTCTGGGACTACGTCAACCAGTTCACCGAGTTCACCAAGTACCAGCACAAGGTCTACTCGATCTACGACGGCCAGACCTACTCGCTGCCGATGAACCTGGCCACCCTGTGCCAGTTCTTCGGCCGCAGCTTCTCCCCCGACGAGGCCCGCGCCCTGGTCGCCGAGCAGGCCGGCGAGTTCGACACCGCCCAGGCGGCGAACCTCGAGGAGAAGGCGATCTCGCTGATCGGCCGCCCCCTCTACGAGGCGTTCATCCGCGGCTACACGAAGAAGCAGTGGCAGACCGACCCGACCGAGCTGCCCGCCGCCGTCATCGCCCGGCTGCCCGTCCGCTACACGTTCGACAACCGGTACTTCAACGACACCTACGAGGGCCTGCCGGTCGACGGCTACACCGCGTGGCTGACCCGGATGGCCGACCACCCGAACATCGAGGTGCGGCTGTCCACCGACTTCTTCGAGGTCCGCGACCAGCTGCCGACCGACGTCCCGACGGTCTTCACCGGCCCGATCGACAAGTACTTCGACAACGCCGCCGGCGAGCTCGGCTGGCGCACCCTGGACTTCGAGACCGAAGTCCTGCCGATCGGCGACTTCCAGGGCACGTCGGTGATGAACTACGCCGACGAGGACGTGCCGTTCACCCGGATCCACGAGTTCCGGCACTTCCACCCGGAGCGGGACTACCCGACCGACAAGACCGTCGTGGTCCGCGAGTTCTCACGCTTCGCCGAGCCGGGCGACGAGCCGTACTACCCGATCAACACGCCCGAGGACCGGGCGAAGCTCGAGACCTACCGGGAGCTGGCCAAGAAGGAGGCCGCGGACAAGCGCGTGCTCTTCGGCGGCCGGCTGGGCACCTACAAGTACCTGGACATGCACATGGCGATCGGGTCGGCGCTGAGCATGTTCGACAACCGCATCCGACCCTTCTTCGACCAGGGCGGCGAGCTCGACGGCCGCCTCGAAGACTGAGCACCGAGGACTGATCTCCCCCATGACCACGACCGACGCCGCACAGTCCGCCGACGCGCCCGTGTCGCCGGAGACGGTCAGCGAGCCGGCCGCCGACGACCTCGTGCCCGACAAGGGCGTCCACCTGCTGCAGCGGGTGCTCATGCCGCGCCAGGCCGACCAGCTCAAGGTCCGCAGCCTCTACCTCGACGAGGAGAACGCGCCCGAGCGGGTCAAGCAGGACGGTCGCCTCTCGGCCACCATCCCGGCCGGCGCCGAGGTCTCCTTCGCGACCTACTTCAACGCCTTCCCGGCCAGCTACTGGCGCCGCTGGAGCGTGCTGCGCTCCGTGGTGCTGCAGGTGACCGTCGACGGCACCTGCCGCATCGACGTCTACCGCTCCAAGGCGGACGGCGAGTCGATGCACGTCACCGGTGTCGCGCACAGCGGCGGCCGGCGCACCGTGGAGTTCGAGCTGGACCTGGCGCCGTTCATCGACGGCGGCTGGTACTGGTTCGACGTCACCGCCGACACCGACACCCAGGTGCACGAGTCCGGCTGGTACGCCCCGCAGGCGCCGGCCGAGGAGCCGCGGCTGGCCGTCGGCATCTGCACCTACAACCGCCCGGTCGACGCGCTGGCCGCCGCGCGGGCGCTGGTCGACGACCCGGCGGTGCGCGACCGGCTCACCCTGGTCACCATCGCCGACCAGGGCAACAACCACGTGAAGGACGCCGCCGGCTACGCCGACGTCAAGGCCGCCCTCGGTGACCGCCTGCACGTGATCGAGCAGCCCAACCTCGGGGGCAGCGGCGGCTTCGCCCGCACCATCCACGAGGCGCTGACCAACAGCGACGCCACCCACGTCGTGCTGCTGGACGACGACATCATGGTCGAGCCCGACAGCCTGCTGCGGGCGCGCGCCTTCGCGGCCTACACCAAGACCCCGACCCTGGTCGGCGGGCAGATGCTGGCGCTGCAGAACCGCTCGGTGCTGCACAGCATGGGCGAGATCGTCGACCGGTCGGACTTCTTCTGGACCAACGCGCCGAACACCACCTACCACCACGACTTCGGCGAGCGGACGCTGCGCGAGTCCAAGGACCTGCACCGCCGCATCGACGTCGACTACAACGGCTGGTGGATGTGCCTCATCCCGCGCGCGGTCGTCGAGCAGGTGGGCATGCCGCTGCCGGTGTTCATCAAGTGGGACGACGCCGAGTACGGCCTGCGCGCCTTCGCCGGCGGCTTCCCGACCGTCTCCCTCCCGGGCACGGCGATCTGGCACCTGTCGTGGGGTGACAAGGACGACGCCAGCGACTGGCAGGCGTACTTCCACATCCGCAACCGGTTGATCGCCGCCGCGCTGCACTCCCCCTACCGGCACGGTGGGCGGATGTTCCGCGAGATGATCAAGGCCGACCTGCGGTTCCTGATCAACCTGCAGTACTCGACCGTGGAGCTGCACCACAAGGCCTACCGGGACTTCCTGGCCGGCCCGGAGCAGTTGTTCGCGGACATGCCGGGCTCGGTGGTCGAGGCCCGCAAGGTGCGCGCCACGCACGCCGACGGCCAGGTGCTCGACTCCTCGGCGGACCTGCCGCTGCCGTCGATGCCCACCGCCAAGGCCGTCCGGTTCCGCCGGATCCCGGTCGGGGCGCGGCAGATCGGCACCACCCTGGTCAAGGCGCTGGCGCACAACGTGCGCCGGGTCGACCAGGACAAGGTCGAGACCCCGGAGCTGAACCTGGCGTTCCAGGACGCCCAGTGGTTCCTGCTGTCCCGGCTCGACAGCGCGACCGTGGGCACCGCCGACGGCCGGGGCGTCACCTTCCGCCGCCGCGACCCGGCCACGTTCCGCCGCCTGGTCACCACCTCGGTGCAGCTGCTGCGCCAGATGTCGCAGGACTTCCCGGAGCTGCGCGAGCGCTACCGCGCCGCCAACGCGGAGCTGACCTCGGTCGACCGCTGGACCCGGGCGTTCGAGGACTGGGGCTACGAGCGGGTCTAGGCCCGCACGGCGGAGGGCCCCGACCGGAGTTCCGGTCGGGGCCCTCCGCCGTACCAGGGGCGGTTCAGCCGTCCTGGCGGGTCATCCGCTCGCGGCGGCCGGCCCGGGTGAGCCGCAGCCACTCCCGCCAGCCGGCCCGGTCCCGCCGGGTGACCAGGAAGAACCAGCCGAACCGGACGAACTCCAGCGGGTACAGCCAGCGCATGCCGGGCTGGGCCATCAGGTAGCCGCGGTTGCGGTAGGTGAAGTACCGCTTGACGTCGTTGGCCGGGTACTGGGCGGACAGCCTGCCGCCGAGGATCGGCTGGAACTCGCTGGTGCCCTCCGGGTGCACGTAGGCGGCGGCGACGCAGGTGCCGAACGGCAGCCCGGCGCGCAGCAGCCGCCGGTGCACCTCGGTCTCGTCGCCGCGGAAGAACAGCCGGTAGTCCGGGACGCCGACGACGTCGAGGGCCTCGGCCCGGAACAGCGCGCCGTTGAACAGCGAGGCGTAGGAGGGCAGCACCTCGATGCCGGCGAAGTCGCTGCGGCGGCGGCGCCAGCGCAGCCCGCGGCGCAGCGGGAACGCCAGCAGGTCGGGGTCGGCCTGGTCGGTGACCATCGGCGACACCTCGGCCAGCCCGTGCCGGCGGGCGGCGTCGAGCAGGGTGGCGAGCACGGTCCCGTCGGCGGGGCGGCCGTCGTCGTCCGCGCACCACACCCAGTCCGCGCCCAGCGCGAGGGCGTGCAGCATGCCGAGCGCGAACCCGCCGGCGCCGCCGAGGTTGCGCTCGCTGGGCAGGTAGGTGGCCGGCAGGCCGCTGGCGGCCACCACCGGCTCCGCCGACTGGTCCGGGCCGTTGTCGACGACCACCACGTGGTCCACCGGCCGGGTCTGGCCGGCGATCGCCGCCAGGCTCTCGGTCAGCAGCTCCCGCCGGTGCCGGGTGACGATGACGACGACGACCCGCTCGCCGTCCCCGTCCGGGGGCGTGCTGCCGGCGGGGCCGCTCATGCCCGCGCGCTCCTCTCGGGCGCCCGGTACTCGGGGCCCTTGTACGCCTTGAGCACGTCCTCGATGTCGCCGTGCATCTTGATCTGGCCGTGCTCCATCCAGATCGCGGTGTCGCACAGCTCGCGCAGGAACTCGTCGGAGTGGGAGGCGAAGACCAGCAGGCCCGAGCGCTCGACCAGGTCCGCCAGCCGCTTGCGCGACTTCTCCAGGAAGGCCGCGTCGACGGCGCCGATGCCCTCGTCGAGCAGCAGGATCTCCGGGTCGATGCTGGTGACCACGCCGAGCGCCAGCCGCACCCGCATGCCGGTCGAGTAGGTGCGCAGCGGCATCCGGAGGAAGTCGCCGAGCTCGGTGAACTCGGCGATGTCGTCGACCCGCTGGTCCATCTGCTTGCGGGTCATGCCGAGGAACAGGCCCCGGATGATGATGTTCTCCAGCCCGGAGATCTCCGGGTCCATGCCGACGCCGAGGTCGAACACCGGGGCGACCCGGCCGTGGATCTGCGCGGTGCCGCGGGTGGGCTCGTAGATGCCCGACAGCAGCCGCAGCAGCGTCGACTTGCCGGCGCCGTTGTGCCCGACCAGCCCGATCCGGGCGCCGTGCTCGAGGTGCAGCGTGATGTCGCGCAGGGCCTCGATGACCGGCACCTTGCTGTCGCTGCCGATGTTGCCGCCGACCAGCCCCATCGCCGTCTTCTTCAGCGAACGGCTCTTGGCGTCGAAGATCGGGAAGTCGACGCAGGCGTCCTTGGTCGTGATGCTGATCTGCTGGTCAGTGGCGAGGGACATGGTCACACCCAATACGGGACACGGGCACGGAAGCGGCGCAGCACGTACATGGTGAGCGCCCAGCCGACCACGGTGATCGCCAGGACGACGACCCAGTGGTGCAGCTGCTGGTCCTGACCGAGCAGGGGTGCCCGGACGATCTCCAGGAAGTGCAGGAACGGGTTGAACTCGGCGAGGGTCGCGCGCTCGCGGACCGTCGGGTTGGGGCTGTTGAGCAGGTCCTGGTAGATCCACACGATCGGCGTCATGAAGAACGCCAGCTGCATGATCGACTGGACGATCGGGACCAGGTCGCGGAAGCGGGTGCTCACGATGCCCAGCAGCAGCGCCGCCCAGGCGCCGTTGAGCGCCAGCAGGCCGAACGCGGGGAGGACGGCGAGCGCCGTCCAGTGCAGGTGCTGCGGGAAGACGAACAGCATCACCACGTAGACGACCAGGTTGTGCAGGAAGAACAGCGTCTGCCGCCACACCAGCCGGTACAGGTGCACGCTCAGCGGTGCGGGCAGGTGGGTGATCAGCCCGACGTTGGAGGTGAAGACCTCCGCGCCCTCGTTGACGCAGCCGGAGATGAAGTTCCAGACGATGAAGCCGACCAGCAGGTGCGGCAGCAGGACGTCGATGTCGTTGTCGAACAGGCCCGCGTAGAGGACGCCGAGCGCGATGGCCGTGATGGCCATCGTGATCGAGATCCAGATCGGGCCGAGGAAGGACCGGCGGTAGCGCTGCCGGATGTCCTGCCAGCCCAGGTGCCCCCACAGGGAGCGCTGTTCCCATCCGCGGCGGAGGTCGGCGAGGGCCGCGCCCCACGTCCGGCCGGCCGGCTGTGCCATTGCCACGTGGAGCCACGTTACCTGCGGTCGCGGGAGCCGGGACGTCGGCTCGCGAGGCCGGAGGGAACGGGTCGTCACACCCGCCCCGCCGGTCCCCGCGAGCCGTTCCGTCACTGCTGCTTGGGCAGGGTCCCGTTCTGGAACGTCGCCCGCTGCTGCCCGTTCACCACGGTCGTGTCGCTGGTCGGGTACCCCAGCGGCGACGTCGCGGTGCCCCCGTCGGCCAGGTAGGTCCCGTTCAGCGGGTTCAGCAGCAGGTGCGCCCCGGTGGCCTGCGACCAGTAGACCGAGCCCTTCTCGAAGTCCGTGTACCAGCCACCCCCGCCGGGGGCGACGGCGTCGTCGGTCTTCGGGAAGCCCACCACCGCCGGGCCGCCGGCGGCCCGGTAGGTGTTCAGGATCGCGCCGCGCACCGCGTGCGCCCCGGTCGCCGCCGACCAGTAGATCTCGCCGCCGGTGAAGGTGGCGCGCTGGCCGCCGGTGATGGCGACGACGTCGGTGGTCGGGTAGCCGAGGAACGCCACCGAGTTGAGGTCCTCGTATTGCGCCCGGATCGGGTCGCTCAGCGCCCGCGCCCCGGTGGCCGACGACCAGTAGACCGACCCCCGCTGGAAGTCGCTCTTCAGCCCGCCGCCGGGGAGCTGCGACTCGTCGTCCGTCGGCAGCCCCAGGTACCCGGCGGAGGAGCCGGCGGCCTGCCAGGCCTTGAGGACGTTGCCGCGCACGTAGTGCGCGCCGGTGGCCGGGTTGGCGACGATGTCGCCGTTCTGGAAGTTGCCGTACGTCGTGCCCGCGACCCGGGTGTCCTGGCCCCCGTCGGAGGTCGGGAAGCCCATCAGCGCCAGCACCCCGCCCTGCCGGTACTTGGTCAGGATCGCGCCGCTGACGATCCGCGCGCCGGTGGCCGAGGACCAGTAGACCGAGCCGCGCTGGAAGTCGCTGACCGCACCGCCGGTGATCGCCGTCGAGTCACCACTGGGCAGGCCGAGCGTGCCGGCGGCCGCGCCGGTCGCCTGCCACTTCTTCAGCAGCTCGCCGCGCACCAGGAAGGTGCCGGTCGCACCGGAGATGATGTCGCCCTGCTGGAAGTTCACGTAGGTCGTGCCGGGCGCCCGGGTGTCCGGTGCCTGCTCGCCGGTCGGGTAGCCCATGTAGGCGACGCCGCCGCTGGCGGTCAGCTTCGCCAGGATCGCCCCGGTGACCACGCGGGCCCCGGTCGCCTGGGTCCAGAACACGGTGCCGCCCTGGAACTCGCTCACCGAGCCGGCGCCGACGTGGGTGTCGTCGGCGGTCGGCAGCCCCAGCGGGCCGGTCGCGCCGCCGGCCGCGTGCCAGCGCTTGAGCAGCGGCCCCCACACGTCGTGGGCGCCGACCGACGGGTTGTAGATGATGTCGCCGTTCTGGAACGTGGAGAACAGGGTGCCCGGCGACGCGGGGTCCGAGCCCTCCTCGGCGGTCGGGTAGCCGATGGCGGCCGGGCCGCCGAGGCCCCACAGCCGCTCGAGGACCGGGCCCTTGACGACGCGGGCGCCGGTGGTCTGGGTCCAGAACACGGTGCCGTTCTCGAACGCGGACACCGAGCCCGCGCCCACGTGGGTGTCGTTGCCGGTGGGCAGCCCCAGCGGGCCGGAGGCCGCGCCGGCGGCCTGCCAGCGCTTGAGCAGCGGCCCCCAGACGTCGTGCGCGCCGACCTTGGCGTTCCAGATGACGTCGCCGTACTGGAAGTTGGAGTAGTAGGTGCCCGGCGCCGCGGCGTCCTGGCCCTCCTCCCCGATCGGGTAGCCGATGGCGGCCGGGCCGCCCAGGTCCCACAGCCGCTGCAGGATCGCGCCCTTGACCACGCGCGCACCGGTGCCCTGGGTCCAGAACACGGTGCCGCCCTGGAACGGGCTGACCGAGCCGGCGCCCACGTGGGTGTCGTTGCCGGTGGGCAGCCCCAGCGGGCCGGAGGCCGCGCCGGCGGCCTGCCAGCGCTTGAGCAGCGGCCCCCACACGTCGTGCGCGCCGACCTTGGCGTTCCAGACGATGTCGCCGCGCTCGAAGCTCGAGTAGTACGTGCCGGGCGACTTCGGGTCCTGGCCCTCGTCGGCGACCGGGAAGCCGATCGTGCCCGGGCCGCCCAGCGCGGTGAGCCGGTCGAGGATGGTCCCCATGACGGCGTGCGCGCCGGTGGCCTGGGTCCAGTAGACGACGCCCCCCTGGAACCGGTTCATCCGCCCGTACGCGACGGCCTGGTCGTCGCCGGTGGGCAGGCCGAGCCGGCCGCTGGCGGCGCCCATCGACTGCCACTCCTTGAGCAGCTCGCCGCGCACCATGTGCGCGCCGACCGCGGTGTTCCAGATGATGTCGCCCTGCTCGAAGTTCGAGTAGTAGGTGCCCGGCGACTTCGGGTCCTGCGCCTCCTCACCGGTCGGGTAGCCCATGTAGGCGGGGCCGCCGGAGCTGAAGAAGGTGGCGAGGATGGCGCCCTTCACCGCGTGCGCACCGGTCGTGCTCGACCAGTAGATGTCGCCGTAGGTGAACCGCTGGCGGCAGCCGCCGCGCGGCTGGTCGCACCAGATGTCGCCCAGCTGCGGCCCGAGGTTCGCCGTCGCCGCGCGGTTGCGGATCGACTGCGGGCCGTCGAACCAGTCGGTGAGGTACGAGTAGAAGTTCCGGTTGCCGTACGAGGAGCAGGAGTCGCCCGTGCCGTACTCGTTGGCCAGCGCGGCCGCGTTGGGCACGTAGGGCGTGTAGTTGTACAGCGCCGCCGTCGCCTGGTTCTTGATGTAGACCGTGGTGCTGCCGCACGCGGCGTTGGGGTGGTAGCCGATGGTGTTGTTCCGGCCGGCCACGTAGCCGTACCGCGTCGGGTTCGCCCGGTAGTTCTGGAACTGGTGCGAGGCCCAGTACAGCTGGTTGTAGAGGCCGTAGTACTGGGTGTCGCAGGCGCCGCCGGCGTTGTCCGGGCAGCCGTAGCCCATCGCCCGGCTGTAGGACTTGTCGGTCGGGGCGGTCCCGGTGACCAGCCCGACCTCCTTCTGCAGCGTCACCAGCAGCACCTGCGGGTTGATCCCGCAGGCGCGGGCCACCTTGTAGATGATCCAGGCGGCGCTGTCGGTCCCGCCCTGGACGGCGCCGCAGCGGCTGTCGGCCGCCCGGTCGTAGGTGGTCTCGACGCGGTTGCGCAGGCAGTTGGACTTGCAGTTCTTGCCCTTGGCGTCCAGGAAGAGCTGGATGTCGCCGGCGGTCATCGTGGAGCTGTCGTAGAAGACGGTGTCGGTGACGATCTGGCCGGGGTCGAACTGGCGCAGGTCGGCGCTGGGCGAGAGGTCCGAGCGGTGCACGACCAGCAGCGCGCCGACCAGGGCGACGGCGAGGGCGACCAGGGAGAGCGCCGTGACGACGACGCGACGGCGGGTCACGGGACCACCACCGTCACCGCGGCCGACCGGCCGCTGCTGGTGGCCGACCGGTAGCTGAGCACCGCGGTCCAGGAGCCGGAGCCGAGCCCGGCGACGACGACGTCACCGCAGGCGGTGGTCGCGGCGTCGGCCGCGCCCTCGGCCTCACCCCGCAGCGAGCGGTCGCCCTTGGTGACGGTGAGCGTGCAGGTGCCGCCGTCCTCGATGACGCCGGAGACGAAGCCGTTGACGACCGCCTGCCCGGCGGTCGCGTCCCAGCCGGCGTAGGTGGTGGTGACGTCGACCGTGCGCAGCGCGCTGGACGTCGTGGCGGTGCCGGTGGCGGCCGGGGTCGTGGCGGCGGTGCTGCTGCTCGGGGCGGCGGAGGTGGTGGCGTCGCCGGCCGGCGCGGTGGTCGCGCCGCTGCCGGCGGGGCGGGTGCCCGTCGCGGGGGCGCCGCCGCCGGCGGAGTTGGTGGTGCCCGCGGCGGCGGTCGGGCCGGCGTCCGCGGCCGGTGCGGTGTCGGACCCCGAGTCGGCACGCCACCAGACCAGCAGGCCGACGGCGGCGGCCACCAGCACGAGGAGCACCACCGCGGCGGGGCCGCGGCGACGGGACGAGGTGGTACGAGGCATGAGCAGACTCCCGGGGAACGCCGCCGACACGGACGGGCCAGGGCAACGGAGCGGGCGCAGGACCGGACGTCGGTGGACGGCCGTGGCGCGCAAGTGGCGCTGAAGCTACCGAGGGGAGCAGTTCCGTCACGCTGCGCCACGCAGGCTCGTGACGGGGGTGACGCGTGGGGCGTTGCCGGCCCCGCGGCCCGACGCGGTGACGCCTGCGGGTCCGGTGTGACGAATGGGTCCGCGGGGGCGGGACACGTGCTCGTGGAGCCCGCAGGAAGCCGAGCCGGCCGCGGTCGGGCCCGTACTGTCCGGAGGCGACACGCCGCCTGACGACGGGGCCTCCGGGCACGACACCGACGTCGGCAGCCCGACGTGAGGACTTCCCCCGTGAGCACATCCGACCGCGACGAGCCGGGCACCGCCCGCTCGCTGCCACCTCGACTCGACCCCCGGGCCGGCGCGGCCACCGGCCGCCGTGGCGGTTCGGGCACCCGCCTGGCGTGGGCACTCCGCGGCCTGGCGGCCCTGCTGTCGGTCGCCCTGCTGGGGACCGGCGGCTGGGGCTGGTACCTCGGCCGGGTCGCCGAGGCCTCGGTCAGCCGCACCGACGCCATCCCGGACTCCGGCAACAAGGAGACGGTGCACACCGGCGCGGCGATGAACCTGCTGCTGGTCGGCAACGACAGCCGGGCGAACCTCACGAAGCAGCAGCTCGAGGAGCTGAACGCCGGCAAGGACTCCGGCATCAACACCGACACGATGATCCTGGTGCACGTGCCGGCCGACGGCTCCGCGGCCTCGTTCGTCTCGTTCCCGCGCGACTCCTACGTGACCATCCCCGGCCACGGCAAGGACAAGCTCAACGCCGCCTACGCCTACGGCATGCAGAGCGCCGCCTCCGGCGCGAGCCAGGAGCAGCAGCAGGCGGCCGGCGCGCAGCTGCTGGTGCAGACGATCAGCCAGCTCTCCGGGCTGCAGATCGACCACTACGCGGAGGTGGACCTGCTCGGCTTCTTCGACCTGACCAGCGTCGTCGGCGGCGTCGAGGTCAACCTCTGCCAGGCGGTCGACGACCGCCGGTGGTCCGGCGCCTACTTCCCCGCCGGCGTGCAGACGATCAGCGGCGCCGACGCGCTGAAGTTCGTCCGCCAGCGGCACAACATCGGCAAGACCAGCAACGACTTCGACCGCATCCGCCGCCAGCAGGTGTTCATCGCCGGCGTCGTCCGCAAGATGCTCAGCGAGAAGGTGCTGCTCAACCCTGCCAAGCAGCGCGAGCTGGTGCAGGCGGTGGCGGGCTCGGTCACGATCGACAAGGACCTCGAGCTGATGGAGCTCGCGCGGCAGATGCAGGGCGTGAAGCCCGGGGCGATCGAGTTCCAGACCGTGCCGAACGTCGGTGAGGCGAAGCTGCCCTCCGGCACCTCGATCGTGAAGCTCGCCGACGCCGACACGCTGCACACGTTCTTCGCCCAGCTCTCCGCCGACCCGGCGCCCGCCCCGGGTGCCGCGACGCCGAGCGCGCCGGCGGCGCCGGAGACCGTCGCGCCGGCCCAGGTGTCGGTCCAGGTCCTCAACGGGTTGGGCGTCAAGGGCCTGGCCGCCAAGGCCGCCACCCAGCTGACCACCGCCGGGTTCGAGGTGGCCGGCACGGCCAACGCCGACTCCTCGACCTACGCGACGACCGAGGTGCGGTTCGCCGCCGGCGACGACGCGCTGGCCGCCACCCTGGCCGCCGCCGTCCCGGGTGCGACCACGAAGCAGGTGGCCACCGCGACGGCGGGCACGGTGCAGCTGGTGCTGGGCAAGGACTTCAACGGCGTCGGCCGGCAGACCACGGCCCAGCCGCCGTCCAGCGCCGCCGCGACCCCGACCGAGGAGGCCCGCACGGCGGAGGACACCTCCTGCATCAACTGAGGTCCGCAGCTCCGCACGGCGCCCGACGACGGCCCGGTCCCCGCCACGGGGGCCGGGCCGTCGTCGTCCCTACCCTGCTCGCATGCGGGTCCCGGTCTTCCAGCTCGACGCCTTCGCCACCCGTCAGTTCACGGGCAACCCGGCCGCCGTCGTGGTGCTCGACCACTTCCCCGCCGACGCCCTGCTGCAGGCCGTGGCGGAGGAGAACGCGCTGTCCGAGACCGCCTTCCTGGTGGCGGCCGGAGACCGCTGGCGGCTGCGCTGGTTCACCCCCACCGTGGAGGTGCCGCTCTGCGGGCACGCGACGCTGGCCGCCGGCGCCGTGGTCGCCGAGCGGCTGGAGCCGGGGCGCACCGGCGTCGTGTTCGACACCGCCAGCGGGCCGCTGACCGTCGTGCGCGAGGGCGCGGCGTACCGGCTGGACCTGCCCGCCCGCACGGTGCGCCCGGTACCGCCGCCACCGGGCCTGGCCGCCGCGCTGGGCATCGTCCCGCTGGCGACGGCGGACGACGGCAGCAACCACCTCGCCCTGCTGCCCACGGCTGACGACGTCCGGGACCTGGTGCCCGACCTGGCCGCGATCGCCCGGCTGGACCGCGCGGGCGTGGTCGTGACCGCGGCCGGGGACGGCCGGTACGACCTGGTCAGCCGCTGCTTCGCGCCGGCGAAGGGCATCCCCGAGGACCCGGTGACCGGCGGGGCGCACTGCGGCCTCGTGCCCTTCTGGGCCGCGCGCACCGGCCGGGACCGCTTCCTGGCGCACCAGGCGTCCCGGCGCGGCGGCGAGCTGGCCTGCCGGCTGGTGGGCGACCGGGTGCACCTGCAGGGGTTCTGCGTCTTCCACCTGGAGGGCCACCTCGAGCTGCCGGCGCCCCGGGACGACGAAGGGGCCGGGCCGGCACGATGCCGGCCCGGCCCCTTCGGGAGCGGTGCCGCTGTGCGCCGGGCAGCGGCCCGGCGCGGGGAGGTCAGCGGGTGAAGACGCCCACGCAGACGATGACGGCCCACAGCGCCCCCAGGACCATCAGCACGCGGTCGCCGAGGACGATCTCCTCCGGCGCGCCCGCGGTGCCCTTGTCGACGTCCACCGCGTAGCGGAGCACGGCGAGGACGAACGGCGCGATGGAGATGGTCGCCCACGGGACGCCGTCCTGGGTGTCGGCCATCTCGAAGGCCCACAGGCTGTACGCGGTGCAGGCGACGCCGGCCGACAGGCTCCAGACGAAGCGCAGGTAGCTGGCCGAGTACTCGCGCAGCGTCTTGCGGGTGGCGGCGGCGTCGCCGATGAGCACGAGCTCGGAGTAGCGCTTGCCCGACACCATGAACAGCGAGCCGAACGCGGCCACCAGCAGGAACCACTGGCTGAGGAACAGCCCGGCCGCCACGCCACCGGCGATCCCGCGCAGCAGGAAGCCCGAGGCGACCACGGCCAGGTCGATGACCGGCTGGTTCTTCAGGAACAGGCAGTAGGCCAGCTGGATGACGACGTAGCTGCCCAGCACCCAGGCCAGCGCCGGGCGGGTGAGCAGCGCGGCCGCGGTCAGCGCGACGGCGAACAGCACGGCGGCCATGGCCACCGCGGCCGGGCGCGGGACCAGGCCCGCGGCGATCGGCCGGTACCGCTTGCGCGGGTGCCGCCGGTCCTCCTCCACGTCGATCGTGTCGTTGACCAGGTAGACCGCCGAGGACGCCAGGCAGAACAGCACCAGCGCGACCAGCGTCGGGCCGAGCACGTCGCCCTCGAAGATCCGGCCGGCCGCGAGCGGCGCGGCGAGCACGAGGACGTTCTTGACCCACTGGCGCGGGCGCAGCGAGCGCACGAACCCCCACGGGCGCGAGCCGCGCCAGCCGGGGATGCGCTCGGGCGGGGGGACGCTCTCGGGCTCGCCGGTGCCGGCCACGGCGGTCAGCGGGGCCACGGGGCTCGAGGAGCTCTCGCTCGGGGTCGAGTAGGCGCTCACGATCGTGCCTTTCTGGCAGCAGAGGAGGTGAGGCGGCGGCGGACCAGGGTGGCGACCCCGGCTCCCAGTGCCGCGCCGGAGAGGACGTCCGTCGGGTAGTGGACGCCCAGCAGGACGCGGGAGACCAGCATGGCACCGGTCACCGCGGTCATCGGCCCGCGACCGAGCATCGGCCCGAAGCCGACCGCGGCCGCGGCGGTCGAGCAGCTGTGGGCGCTGGGGAACGACAGCTTGCTGGGGGTGCCGACCAGGGCCGGGACGTCGGGGAGCGTGGGCCGCGGCCGGCGGACCACCCGCTTGACCACCACACCGGCGGCGTGCGCGGCGACGACGCCGGCCACGCCGCCGGCCCACTCCTCGCGGCGGCGGCCGGACAGCCAGCCGGCCGCGCCGAGGGCGATCCAGCCCAGCGCGTGCTCGCCGAAGTGGGACATGCCCTGCGCGACGGGGACGGCGGGCGTGCCACCGAGCAGGCGCCGGGTGGTGCGGAGGCCCGCGTGGTCGAAGGAGGCCAGGGCGGTGCCGGGGAAGCTGGTCATCGGTACGGGACTGTAGCCGCGCGACCCCCGCCGGGCAGGGACCCGACGGACGTGACCGGACCGTCCTGTCACTCTTGTCCCGTGCCTCCCATCGGACCCGCCGCGCCCGCCGACCTGCTCGCCGAGACCCTCCGCCGCAGCCCCGCGGCGCCGCTGGTCACCTGGTACGACGACGCCACCGGCGCGCGCATCGAGCTGTCCGGCACCACCCTGGCCAACTGGGTGGCGAAGACCGCCAACCTGCTGCAGGACGAGTTCGACGTCGCCCCCGGCAGCACGGTCGCCGTCGCCCTGCCGGTGCACTGGCAGACCGCCGCGGTGCTGCTGGGCGTGTGGAGCTGCGGCGCCACCGTGCTGGACACCGCCGCGGAGGACGACGGCCGGCTGGACGGCGCCGACCTGACCCTCACCACCCAGGACCGGCTGGCCGCGTTCACCGAGGCCGGCGCAGACCCGCTGCTGGGCCTCTCGCTGCACCCGCTGGGCCTGGGGATGACCGACTACGCCGGGGAGGCCCGCGACTTCGCGCTCGAGGTGCGGGTGCACGGCGACGTGTTCACCCCCTGGCAGCCGGTCGACCCCGCGGCGCCCGGGCTGCGCGCGGGCGCGCTGGAGCTGACCCTGGGCGGGCTGGTCGCCGCGGCGGTGGAGCTGGCCGGCCGGCTCGGCATCGCGGCCGGCGACCGGCTGCTGGTCGACCACCGCACCGCGGAGGAGGCCGGGCCGGTGGCCTGGTTGCTGGCCCCGCTGGCGGCCGGTGCCTCGCTCGTCCTGGTCGAGAACGCCACGAACGCCCAGCTGCAGGCCCACGCGGAGGCCGAACGGGTCACCGCTACCCTCGGCCTTCGAGTGGACGGGGTCAGGGAGCTGGGCCGCCCCGCCTGACGGCTGCGGCCCGGCCCCGACCGGGCAAACGACCGGGAGACGGTGGTCAGCGGCATGGACAAGGTGGTCCCCAGCACGCGCGAGGCAGTGGCGGACGTGCGCGACGGCGCGACGCTCGCAGTCGGCGGCTTCGGCCTGTGCGGCGTGCCGTTCGGGCTGATCGACGCACTGCTCGCCCAGGGCGCGAGCGACCTCACGACGATCTCCAACAACTGCGGCGTCGACGACCAGGCGCTCGGCGTCCTGCTGTACGAGGGCCGGATCCGCAAGACGATCAGCAGCTTCGTCGGCGGCAACAAGGAGCTGGCCCGGCAGTACCTGTCCGGGCAGCTGGAGGTCGAGCTGACCCCGCAGGGCTCGCTCGCCGAGCGGCTGCGCGCCGGCGGCACCGGCATCCCCGCCTTCTACACGCCCACCGGCGTGGGCACGCTGGTCGCCGACGGCGGCATCCCGGTGCGCTACGACGCCGACGGCAACGTGGTGGAGACCAGCAGGCCGAAGGAGGTCCGGGAGTTCGACGGCGTCCAGTACGTGCTGGAGACCGCGCTGACCGCCGACTACGGCCTGGTCCGCGCCGCGAAGGGCGACCGGCACGGCAACCTGGTCTTCCACGAGTCGGCCCGCAACTTCAACCCGCTGGCCGCGATGGCCGGGCGGGTGACGATCGCCGAGGTCGAGGAGCTGGTCGAGCCCGGCGAGATCGTGCCCGAGGAGGTCCACCTGCCCGGGGTGTTCGTGCAGCGGGTGGTGCTCGTCGACCCGCGCGACCCGGTGACGGGCAAGAAGATCGAGAAGCGCACCACCCGTCCCCGCCCGGGCAGCGGCTCCCCCGCCGCGGCCGGCACCGAGACCACGGAGGCCTGAGCCATGAGCCTGACCCGCGACCAGCTCGCCGCCCGCGTCGCCCTCGACCTGCGCGACGGCCAGTACGTGAACCTCGGCATCGGCATGCCCACCCTGGTGCCCAACCACATCCCCGACGGCGTGCACGTGGTGCTGCAGAGCGAGAACGGCGTGCTCGGGGTCGGCCCCTACCCCTTCGAAGGCGAGGAGGACGCCGACCTGATCAACGCCGGCAAGGAGACGATCACGATCCTGCCGGGCGCGAGCTTCTTCGACTCGTCGCTGTCGTTCGGGATGATCCGCGGCCACGCCATCGACGTCGCCGTCCTCGGGGCCATGCAGGTGAACACCCGCGGTGACCTGGCCAACTGGCTCATCCCCGGCAAGATGGTCAACGGGATGGGCGGGGCGATGGACCTGGTCCACGGCGCCCGCGAGGTCATCGTGATGATGGAGCACGTCGCCCGCGACGGGTCGCCGAAGATCGTCGAGGAGTGCACGCTGCCGCTGACCGGCAAGGCGTGCGTCGACCGGGTGATCACCGACCTCGCGGTCATCGACGTCACCCCCGGCGGGCTGGTGCTGCGCGAGGTCGCGCCGGGCGTGACCGTCGACGAGGTGGTCGCGAAGACCGGCGCGCCGCTGCAGGTGTCCGACGACGTCCCGACCATGGCGCTGCCGGCCGGCGTGTGAGGGACGAGGGCCGATGACCTTCTCCGTCATCGCCCGGGACCCGGGCACCGGGGAGCTCGGCATCGCGGTCTCCTCGTGCATCCTCGCCGTCGGCCGGGCCGTGCCCAGCGTGCGGCCCGGCGTCGGGGTGGTCGCCGTCCAGGCGCGCAGCCGCCGCGGCCTGGGCGGGTCGCTGCTCGCCGGGCTGGCCGGCGGCGCCGCGCCGGCCGACCTGGTGCGCCGGGCGGCGCACGCCGCGGAGGACGTCGACCGGCAGATCGCGGTGCTGGACACGCAGGGCCGGGTCGCCGCCGACACCGGCCGCGGGTCGCTGCCGGTGAGCGGGCACCTGCTCGGCGAGGGGTTCAGCGTGCAGGGCAACATGCTGGCCGGCGAGGACGTACTGCCGGCGATGGCCCAGGCGTACACCACCGCCCGCGGCCCGCTGGCCGACCGGCTGCTCGCCGCGCTGACCGCGGGGCAGGACGCCGGCGGCGACCTGCGCGGGCGGCAGTCGGCGGCGCTGCGGGTGGTCAGCGGCGACCCGGAGACCGATGACGACGACGGCGTCCGGGTCGACCTGCGCGTCGACGACTCCGGCGACCCGGTGGCCCAGCTGCGCATGCTGCGCAACCTGCAGCGCGCCTACGACGAGCGCGACTACGAGACGCTCGCCGTGTTCGCCCCGGAGGGGGCCCGCGAGCTGTACGCGGCGCTGGCCGCCTCCCGCCGCGGCGACCGGGCCGCGGCGCGGGCCGCGCTCGAGGCGGTCCGCAACCGGCCGGGCTGGTCGGCGTGGCTGGCCTCGATGGCCGGCGACGAACGGCTCTCGGGCGTCTCCCGCCTGCTCGGCTGAGCCGGCACCCCGCACGCACGACCGCGCCCCCACCGCCGGACGGCGGTGGGGGCGCGGTCGTCGGCCACCCGTGGGGTCAGGGCTTCTCCCAGCCCCACTTCGTCCCGCGCTGGCGGTCCAGCGTGTAGGCGTCCGTCGGGTACGGGTTCTGCACCGAGTAGGCCTGGAACCAGTCGACCTCCGGGTGCGTGGGCATCCGGGTGTCCAGCTTGGTCAGCGACGAGGAGCGCAGCGTCGGGTACATCAGGCCGCCGCGGCCCCGGTTGAAGATCGAGTCGCCGAGGCCGTCGAGCCCGCGGTTGCCCCACGCGATGACGTAGTCGCTGGGCTGGGTGATCCCGTCGACGGTCTCCGGCAGCTCGGCGCAGGGGAACAGGAACGAGATCTGCCAGGTGACCTGCGTGACCGCACCGGCCGGGATCAGCTGGTCCAGGCTCTGCACCTGGGCCTGCAGCGGTGCGCTGACGGCCAGCCAGCCGCCGGGGCCGGAGCCCCCGTCGGTCGCCGTCACCCGGACGGCGTCCGGGCGCTCGCCGGCCGGCGGCACGAGCCGCAGCTGACGCCAGTAGGTGTTGTCGATCCCGTCGTCGACCGGCTGCTCGGCCAGCGTGGTGACCGTCGAGCCGTTCGTGCTGCCCCACTCCACGGCCAGCCGGTTGTCCCCGCCGAGGCGGCCGGAGACCAGCACCAGCAGCTCCTCGTCGGACTGCTCGGCCGGCACGGTGTACCAGTCGGTGGCCAGCCGGCCCTGGTCGGGTTCGCTGCCCAGCGCCGGGTAGCTGCCGAAGGTCGCCGGAGCGCCCGAGGCGATCGCCGGGGGCGGCGAGGTCGGGTGGTACCAGCCGGCGCCGAAGCCCTCGGCCACGGCGCCCGTGCTGCTGGCGACGGGCAGCTCGCGGGCGGTGTCCAGCGCCGGGGCGCTGAAGGCCTGCTGGGCCGCGCAGTCGTGCGACATCGGGTCCTGCAGGGCGTCCGCCCAGGGCGAGTAGTCGTCCCAGGTGCGCACCGTCGCCAGGGCGAAGCCGCCGACCAGGTAGACGAACCCGGCCAGCAGCGCGACGACGGCCGCGGCGGGCAGCGCGCGGCCGCCGATGCGGCCCCAGCTGCGCCGGTCCCGCCGGGTGGTGAGCGTGACGACCACCGCGGCGGCCACGACGACCAGCACCCAGACGGCCGGGCTGTCCAGCGACAGCGGGCCCAGGAACGGCGGCGGGCCGGCGTGCGGGAGCCCGAGCAGCCAGGAGTACGCCCAGAGGTTCGGGCCGTGCATGGACAGCGCGACGACCAGGACCAGCGAGATGCCGGCCAGCACGACGGCGGGGGCGATCGACCGCCGGCCCCGCTGCGCCGCCACCGCCGTGCGGACCCCGAAGAACAGGAACGCGGTGACGAAGACGGTGCTCAGCCCCGAGATGCTGCCGAAGTGGTGCGTCCACTTGCTGGGGGTGAGCCACAGCACGAGGAAGGACAGGCCGTAGGACCAGCCGGCGAGCGCGACCAGCTTCGGGAAGGCCCGGGTGGCGCGGCCGGCCGAGGCCAGCTGCAGCACGGCGAACCACAGGAAGCAGGCGAGGCCCAGCAGCACGGTCAGCCGCTTGGCGTAGGCGCCCATCGCGCCGTTGCCCAGCAGGAACTGGTACCGCAGGATCTCGTCGAACCACTGGGTCTTCGGCGCTGCCTCGTCGAAGATCTCACCGCTGCGGGTGAAGTCGTTCAGCGTCCCGTCGAGGAAGCCGGGCACGGCCACCAGCGCGGCCGGCGCGACGAGCCCGGCGATCCGGGCGAGGGTGCGCCACAGCGTCGTGGACCGGACCAGCCGCCACATCTGCGGGATGCTCAGCAGGATCGGCGTGAGCGCGACCATGCCGGTGGGGTGGCAGGTGATCGCGACGCCGAAGATGAGCAGCGCCCCGGCGTACCAGGCCAGGCTGTCCCGGCGGCGGGCGACGACGACGGCGCCGAGCGACATCACCGCGAGCAGGGCGACGATCGACTCCGGCCGGACGCCCAGGCAGTAGGGCAGCCAGGCCATCGCGAAGACCAGGCCGGTGACGGCGTGCAGCAGGAACCGGCGCAGCGCGGTGGCCGGCCGGGGCAGGCCGACGGAGTTGAGCACGATGCGGGCCACGGCCCAGGTCAGCAGCCCGGCGACCAGCGACGGGATGCGCAGGAAGACCGGTGCGTGGCTGAGGTGGTCCCAGTAGCCGAGCAGTTGGTAGAACCAGGTGAACGGCGTGTAGCCGTTGTTGAGCAGCTGGTAGTACTGGCCCACGTAGCCGTTGTCCAGCGAGCTGCGGGCCATCACCGCGTAGTAGCCGTCGTCGTCCGTGGTCGGGGCGATGAACAGCCACAGCAGGAGCAGCAGGACGACGGCCAGGTCGACCACCGACAGGTACCGCCACCAGGGCAGCCGGCCCGCGGCGGGGCGGTCGGCGCCGTCGGTGCGCGACCCGGCCCGGCGCCGGCGGTCCCAGCGGGCGACCAGCACCAGGCAGGCGATCGAGGAGAGCGCCAGCAGCGCGGAGAGCACCCACTTGACCGCGGTGGGGCTGTTCGAGAACTGGTCGTCGACGCGGACGGTCACCGACAGGTCGTCGGCCGAGCCGCCGGGGAGCCCCGCGAAGGAGGTGGCCAGGACGTCGACGTCGGGGAGCACCGCGCCGAGCTGGGCCACCTGCTCGCCGTCGAGGGTGAGCCGGGTCGTGTCGCCGTCCATGGTGAGGCGGTACTCGCAGCCGCCGGCGGACAGCGGGCCCCGGAAGACCTCGGTGTGGTTGCTGCGCACCAGCACCGAGTCGCCCTCGGCGCGCACCTGCAGCCCGTCGTCCTCGGTGAACCGGCCCGGCTGGGTGGTCGACAGCAGCTTGCCGTCCGCGTTGTCGCGGACGTCGGCGAGCGCCGCGCAGCTGAACCGGACGTCGAGGCCCAGCGGGTGCTCGGCGGTCAGCTGCAGCTCGGTGGACACGGGCCGGGCGGGGTCCTGCGGCCAGGAGACCGTCGGCGTGCTCATCGAGACGGGGGCGAAGGGCAGGGCCGCAGCACACACGAACGCGATCAGCGCGGTGACCAGGATCCCGAGCTCGAGGCGGACCGGACCGCGCCGGTCGACCGTGCGCCCGGACCGGCCGTCGCCTGGCTCTGCTGTGTGCCGTTCGATGACGGTTGGTGCTCCCACGGGATGCCAGTGAACACGGCCGGGGCCAAGATCGGTCGGAGCGACGGGCCGGTCCGTCACATCTCACCCACCGGGCACCAGATGTCACACGGGCACCCCCGCCCCGCGGACGCCCAGCCTCCCACCCGCGGGCGGCCCGGCGCGGGACGCCGCGCGGGGTGGGATCGGCAGGGCCTACCGCAGCAGGCTGCGCGCGATCACCATGCGCTGCACCTGGTTGGTGCCCTCGTAGATCTGGGTGATCTTCGCGTCGCGCATCATGCGCTCGACCGGGAAGTCCTGCGTGTAGCCGGCGCCGCCGAACAGCTGGACGGCGTCCGTGGTCACCTGCATCGCCACGTCGGAGGCGAAGGCCTTGGCCGAGGCGGACAGCCGGGTGACGTCGGGCCGCCCCTGGTCCCCCGCGGCGGCGGCGACGTAGACCAGGTGGCGGGCGGCCTCGATCCTCATCTCCATGTCGGCGAGCATGAACTGCACGCCCTGGAAGTCCGCGACGGCCGAGCCGAACTGGCGCCGCTCCTTGGTGTAGGCGACCGCGGCGTCGAGCGCCCCCTGGGCGATGCCCACGGCCTGGGCGCCGATCGTCGGCCGGGTGAAGTCCAGCGTGCGCAGCGCCGTCTTGAAGCCGGTGCCCTCGGCCCCGATGATCCGGTCGGCCGGGATGGTGCAGTCGGTGAAGTACAGCTCGCAGGTCGGCGAGCCCTTGATGCCCATCTTGCGTTCCTTGGGGCCGACGGCGAAGCCCGGGTCGTCCCGGTGCACGACGAACGCGGAGATGCCGTTGGCCTTCCTCCCCGGGTCGGTGACGGCCATGACCGTGTACCAGTCGGAGACGCCGGCGTTGGTGATCCAGGCCTTGGTGCCGTTGAGCACCCAGGTGTCACCGGCGCGGACCGCGCGGGTGCGCATCGCCGCGGCGTCCGAGCCGGCCTCGCGCTCGCTCAGGCCGTAGCTGAACATCGACTGGCCCGACGCGAGCGAGGGCAGCACCTGCTGCTTGAGCTCCTCCGACGCCGACAGGAGCACCGGCACCGAGCCGAGCTTGTTGACCGCCGGGATGAGCGACGCGCTGGCGTCGACGCGGGCGACCTCCTCGATGACGATGCAGGTGGCGATCGCGTCGGCGCCCTCGCCGCCGTACGTCTCGGGGACGTGCGTGGCGTGGAAGCCCGCCGCGGTCAGCGCCTTGCGCGCCTCGGCCGGGAAGCGGGAGTCGGCGTCCACCTCGGCCGCGTGCGGGGCGATCTCCCGCTCGGCGATGTCGCGGACGGCTTCCCGGATGGCCTCGTGCTCCTCGGTGAGCGCGTACAGCCCAGCGTTGTTACTCACGGGTAGATGCTAGCCGCGCCGCGGTGGCACAGGAAGCACCTCACCCGGCGCCCGACCCCGGTGTCAGAGCGTGTCGGCGCCGAGCCGCGCCAGCACCGCGGGGTCGATCTCCCGGTCGTGCAGCGGCAGGACGAGCTCGGTGACCAGGTCGGTCAGCTCGGCGACCCGCAGGTTCAGGCGCCGGGACTCGTGCAGCCCCTCCCGCAGCTCGCCGACCTCCGCGGCGAGCCGGTCGGCCTGGGCGGCCCGGTCCTCCAGGACGGCCAGGCGCTCCTCGGCCTGCGCCAGGCGGCGCGCGAGCTCCTCGTTCTGCTGGCGGAGCTCGGGCAGCCGGCCCTGCAGCTCCAGCGCGGCGGGGGCGAGCGCCCGGCGGATCAGCCGCACCGGGGCGGCGAGGGGGCGGGCAGCGGTCGGGTGGGTCATCGGGTCCTCCGTCGGAAGGTCAGGCGGCAGGTCTCCACGAGCCGCTCCTGCGGCGCGTCGAACCAGGTCATCGGCTCGATGCGGGGAACCGCCTCGGCCAGGTCGAGGCCGTGCCGCCGGGCCTCCTCCGTCACCTGGGCGACGGAGAGGTGGCGGTGCGGGGCGATGCCCGCGTAGCCGTGGTCGGTCACGACGTCCAGGTGCGCGGCGGTGCCGCGGCGCAGCAGCATCGAGCAGAGCCGGAAGACGTTGTCCCGGCCGCGGTCCTCCAGCGCGTTGAGCAGCCGCCGCCCGAACACGGTCCAGGCGACGGGCTCGGCCGCGAGCCGGGCCCCGAGCCGGACGACGGCGCGGCTGTCCAGCAGGTTCAGCACCTCGAGGTCCAGGTCCGCGCCCGCCAGGTCGGTGTCGGCGAGGTCGGCCGCCGCCTCCTGCGCCAGCCGGACGGCGTGCCGGGAGAAGTCGACGGCCCGCACGGTGCGGCCGGCGCGGGCCAGCGCGAGCGCGTCGGCCCCGAGCCCGCTGCCCAGTTCCAGGACGGCGGAGGACTCCGGGGTCTCGGCGTGCACCGCCCGGGCGAACGCGCTCATCCCCCCACGGGCGGGCTGCTGACCGTCCGGCGCCAGCAGGACGACGTCGTCCCACTGCTCGCGCTCGACGTTGTAGTCGGCGAACCAGCCGTAGAAGCGGTCGGACGTCGCCGCGGGGAGGTCGAACTGGTAGGAGGGGTCCGGGATGCGCCAGCCGTCGCCGAACAGCTGCTCCAGCATGAACTCCGGCCGGCGGGGCGCGGGCTCCGGCCGCCCCTCGACCGTGACCGTGCTGGGCGGGAGCAGGTCCTCGCGGCGGGCCTCCGCCCGGATCGGGAAGTGCTGGTGCCAGCGGCCGCCCAGGAGGAAGCCGGTGAAGACGTCGACGTAGTGGTCCGGGGCGCCGTCGTGGTCCCGGACGACCTGCAGGTGCCCGACCGACAGCCGGAGGACGTCGTACCCGGCGGCGCGCAGCGCGCGCCCGAGCCGGAAGTTCTCCAGCGTGACGTCGGCGGGGTGCTCGTGCCCGCTCAGGTACGCGAGGTCGGCGTCGTCGTCGTGGGGCATCACCCGGCCGTTCTCGCGGACCGGGCCGAGCAGCGTCCCACCGGTGACGTAGACGACGTCCCCCAGCTCCCGCTGGACGACCTCGCGGATGCCGTCCATCGAGTCCAGCATCCGCTCGACCAGGCCCTCGGGTGCGTCGGCGAGGGCGTGGCCGAGCCGGCCCCACTTGTTGACCACGAGCGGCCGGCCGTAGCGGTCGGCCAGGTCCAGCGGCCCGGTGCCGCCGCCGAGCTCGACCTCGGTCTCCGCGGTGCCGGCCGCCCCCACCTCGCGCAGGCCGACGCGGAACCGGCCGCGCAGCCACGGGACCAGCGCGGGCGGCCACGGCTGGGCCCGCCGCACGCCGGCGGCGACGGCCGACCGGCCCGGACCGTCCGGCAGGGGCGCGTCGGACTCGGTGAACGACCAGACCCGGCGGCCGTCGAGCAGCACGTCGAACACCCGGGCGCCGGCCGTCGGGACCTCGTAGACGAGGCCGCTGACGGACACCTCGACGAGCTCGACCGCGGGCCGGTGCGTCCGGGCCGTCGGCCGGGCGTCGGCGGCCGAGCGGGGGCGCGGGCTCCGCAGCGTGCGGACGGGGGTGCTCTGGACTGCCACGCAGCCGAGTGAACAGGGCGGCCCCGCCGCCCGGCCGCAGCCTCCTGCGTGTCCCGCTTCAGGCGTTCCTGGGGCCCCGTGAGTCACACGCGTGACGGGACGGTCCCCCTCGGGCCGTCAGCTCCCGGCCAGGCGCTCCTGCAGCCGGGCGTCCCGCTCGACCACCGAGTCGGCGAGGTCGGCCTGGAACCGCTCGACCGCCGCGAGCAGCGCCGGGTCGGCCGCGGCTAGGACCCGGACGGCGAGCAGGCCGGCGTTGCGGGCGCCCCCGATGCCGACCGTGGCGACCGGCACCCCGGCCGGCATCTGGACGATCGACAGCAGGCTGTCCAGGCCGTCGAGCCGGTCCAGGGCCCGCGGCACCCCGATGACCGGCAGCGGGGTGGCGGCGGCGACCATGCCCGGCAGGTGCGCCGCTCCCCCGGCGCCGGCGATGAGCACCCGCAGCCCGCGGCCGGCGGCGGCCTCGGCGTAGTCGAGCATCCGGCGCGGGGTGCGGTGCGCGGACAGCACGTGCACCTCGTACGGCACGCCGAACTCCCGCAGCGCGGTGGCGGCCGGCTCCATGGTGGGCCAGTCGGAGTCGCTGCCCATGACGATGCCGACGACGGGGTCGCTCATGCGGTCAGTGCTCCTCGGCGAAGGCGAAGGCCGGGTCGACGACCCCGTCGGCCAGGTAGCGGGCGGCGGCCACCGCGCGGGCGCGGACCTCGTCGAGGTCGGTGCCCAGCGCCGTGACGTGGCCGAGCTTGCGGCCCCGGCGCTGGCCCTTGCCGTACCAGTGCAGCTTCACGTCGGGCCAGTGGGCCATGAAGTGGTGCACCCGCTCGTCGATGCCCGGACCGGACCACCCGTCGTCCGCGGCCCCACCGCCGAGCACGTTGGCCATCACGACCACCGGCGCGGTCATCGACGTGTCGCCCAGCGGGTAGTCCAGCACCGCCCGCAGGTGCTGCTCGAACTGGCTGGTGCGGGCGCCCTCGATGGTCCAGTGGCCGGAGTTGTGCGGCCGCATCGCCAGCTCGTTGACCAGCACGCCGTCGGCGGTCTCGAACAGCTCGACGGCGAGCATGCCGACGACGCCGAGGCGGTCGGCGATCCGGACGGCGAGCTCCTGCGCCGCGGTGGCCCGCTCCTCGGGCAGCCCCGGCGCGGGTGCGTAGACCTCGTTGCAGACGCCGTCGCGCTGCACCGTCTCGACGACCGGCCACACCGCGACCTGGCCGAACGGCGAGCGGGCGACCTGCGCGGACAGCTCGCGGCGCATCGCCACGCGCTCCTCGGCGAGCAGCGGACCGTGCCGCTCGATCAGGTCGGCGACCGCGTCGGGGCCGTGGACGACGAACACGCCCTTGCCGTCGTAGCCGCCGCGCGGGGTCTTCAGCACGATCGGCCAGCCCACCTCGTCGGCGAACACGGCGGCGTCGTGGACGGTGCCGACCTCGGCCCAGGCCGGCTGCGGCTCGCCCGCGTCGGCCAGCGCCCGGCGGAGCACCAGCTTGTCCTGCGCGTGCACGAGCGCGGCGGGGCCCGGCGCGACCCGGTGGCCGGCGGACTCCAGCGCCCGGAGGTGCTCGGTGGGCACGTGCTCGTGGTCGAAGGTGACCACGGTCGCCCCCTCCGCCAGCGCCTGCAGGTCGGCCAGCTCGCGGTGGTCGCCGAGCCGCACGTCGGCGGTGACCAGCGCCGCGGACTCGTCGGTGCTGGTCGCCAGCACGCGCAGCGACTGGCCCAGCGCGATGGCCGCCTGGTGGGTCATCCGGGACAGCTGGCCGCCGCCGACCATCGCCACGACGGGCAGCCCGGTGCGCGGGTCGAGCCCGGCCGGGACGCCGTCCGCTCGTGCTGCCGGTGCGACAGGACCGACACCGGCGACGCGTGGGACTGAGGGGACGGACACATGCTCACGTTAGCCGTCGCGGGGTCGCCGCCAGCACGTACTCTCGACCGGTGAGCTGGAGAGACGTGCAGAGCCGGCTGCCCGAGAAGTGGCAGACCGCGGTCAAGGAGGTGTCGGCCTTCCTCGTGGTCGGCGGGTTCTGCTTCCTGCTGGACCTCGGCGTGTTCCAGCTGCTGTACGCCGAGCTCGGCGTCGGCGCGGTCACCGCCCGCCTGTTGAGCACCGTGGTGTCGGGCGTCGTGTCGTACTACGCGCACCGCTTCTGGTCGTTCTCGCACCGGGCGCGCACCGGCGCCAAGCGGGAGAGCACCGTGTTCATCGGGGTGAACGTGTTCACCCTCCTGCTCAACATCGGGGTGGTGGCGTTGGTCCGCTACCCGCTGGGCCAGGAGAGCGCGCTGGTGCTCCAGGCGGCCAACATCGGGTCGATCATCGTCGGCACGGTCATCCGGTTCTTCAGCTACCGCCAGTGGGTCTTCGTCGCGCCCGACAACCCGGCCGCGGTCGACCCGCGGTTCGCGCAGCCGGCGCCGATGGACCGCGCCGCCTGACCGACCCCCGTTCCACCGCCGAGAGGGGCGGGCAGGCCGTGGCCTGCCCGCCCCTCTCGGCGTTCCGGGCCCCGGCGTGCGGCAGCCCGGTGCGCGGAGGCCCGGTGCCGGTCAGGCGACCAGCCGGGAGCCCGCCCGGCTGGTGACGACCTCCAGCCGGCTGGTGATCCGCTGCCGGAGCTCCTCGACGTGGCTGATGACGCCGACCGTGCGGCCGCCGCGGCGCAGCTCGTCGAGCACGGTCATGACCGCGTCGAGGGCCTGCGGGTCGAGGGTGCCGAAGCCCTCGTCGACGAACAGGGTGTCCAGCTGCACGCCGCCGCTCTCGGCGGTGACGACGTCGGCCAGGCCCAGGGCCAGCGCCAGGCTGGCCATGAAGCTCTCGCCACCGGAGAGGGTCTTGGTGGGCCGGCGGGTTCCGGTGTACTCGTCGAGGACGTCCAGCCCCAGACCGCCGCGGGCGCCGTGCCGGCCCTGGGCGTCGCTGTGCTGGAAGGTGTAGCGCCCGCCGGACATCTCCCGCAGCCGGCGGCTGGCCACCTCGGCGACCTGCTCGAGCCGGGCGGCGAGCACGAAGGACTGCAGCCGCATCCGCAGCGTGTTGGCGCCCCGGCCGGTGACCAGGTCGGCCAGCCCGGTGACCTGCTCGGCGACCGCGCGGCGCTCGTCGAGCTCGACCTCGGCGCCGGTGAGCTCGGCGGACAGCGCGTCGAGGGCCGCGGCCCGCCGCCGGCAGTCCTCGGCCGCGGCGACCGCCGCCTCCCGGGACGCGGTCGCCGAGCGGCAGGCGCCGGTGAGCGAGGCGACGTCGGGGCGCGGGCCCAGGTCGGCGAGCTCGGGCTCGGCGAGCCGGGCGGTGGCGGCGGCGCGCTGCGCGTCGTGCTCCTCGACCCGGCGGGCGGCGGTGGCGGCACGGGCCGGGTCGAGCAGCGCGTCGGCGGCGGCGATCAGGTCGGGGAACCCGAGCGCGGCGACCCGCTCCTCGGCGGCCTCCCGGGCCTGGCCGGCGGCGGTGCGGGCCCGCAGCTCGTCGCCCTCGGCCTGCACCAGCGCCTCGCAGCGCTCCGCGGCGGTGGTGAGCCGCCGGATGCGGGCGTCGAGGTCGGGGTCGTCGCCGCGGGCGGCGGCCAGCCGGGCGGTGACCTCCTCGGCGGCGGCGCGGGCCGCGGCCACCTCGGTGCGGGTGACGCCCAGCTCCTCGCGGGCGGCGGCGAGCGCGGCGGTGGCCGTCTCGCGCCGGCGGGTGAGCTCGGCCAGCCGGTCCCGCGCGGCGTCGAGGGTGCCGGCCAGGGTGGCCGCGGCGCGCTCGTCGGCGACCGCCGCGTCGTGCGCGGCGGACAGCTCGGCCACCGGTGCGGTCCCGGCCTGGGCGGTCAGCTCGGCGAGCGACCGCTCTGCCTCCCCCAGCGCGTCGCGGGCGGTGGCCAGCTCGGCCTCCAGCGCCTCGGCGCGCTGCCGGGCGGTGTCCTCGTCGGCTCGGGTGACCTGCTCGCCGGCCCGCTGCGCGGGGGCCGGGTGCTCGGTGCTCCCGCAGACCGGGCAGTCCTCCCCGGGCACCAGGCCGGCGGCGAGCTCGGCGGCCATCCCGTCGAGCCGCCGGGTGCGCAGGTCGTTCCAGCGCTCGCGGGCGTCGTTCCAGCGCTCGTGCAGGCGGGCGACCGCGGCGCGCTGGTCGCCGACCCGGGGCGCCAGGTCGGCGGCGGCCCGGGCGGCGGTGAGCGCGGCCCACGAGGCGGTGACGGTGGCCCGCAGCCCGGGCAGCCGGGCGGCCGCCTCCCCCGCCGCGGCGACGGCGGCCTCCTGGGCGGTGACCTGCGCCGGCCAGCCGGCCAGCTCGGCCTCCTGCCCGCCGACCCGGGCGGTGAGCTCGGTGACCCGCCGTTCCCCGGTGCGCACCTGCCGGGCGAGCTGCGCGGCCCGCTCGACCTCGGGCAGCAGGGTGCGCAGCCCGGCGACCTCGTCGCGCAGCTCCCGGGCGCGCAGCCCGTCGGCGGTCTCGCCGGGAGCCACCTGGGCCCAGGACCGCCGGGCCGCGGCGAGCACCTCCTCGGCCTGCTCGGCGGCCAGCGCCGCGCGGCCGGCGGCCTCGAGCACGTCGCGGGCGGGCTCGGCCCGGCGGCCGGCGTCCAGCCGGGCACGCAGCGGCGCCAGCTCGGGCTGCTCGGCGTCCAGCCGGGCGAGCTCCGCGCGGGCCCGGTCCCGGCGCACGTGCCGCTCCTCCTCGGCGCGCGCGGCGGCCAGCTCGGCGTCGGCGCGGGCGACGTCCGCGCCCGCCTCCTCGGCGGCCGTCCCGGCGGCCGTCCGCTGCCGGGCGGCGTCGGCGCGCAGGCGGGCCACCCAGGCGTTGGCGCGGGTGCCGGGCGCCACCCCGAGCAGCTCGGGCGCCAGCTCCTCGGGCACGGCGGCCTCGGCCACCTGGGCGACCCGGGCGATGACACCGCTGGTGCGCACCCGGACGGCGTCCAGCTGCCGCTGGGCGGTGGCCCGCTCCCCGGCCAGCCACTCCTCGGCGGAGGCGAACCGGCCGACGTCGAACAGGGTGCGCAGCAGCTTCGCGCGGTCCTCCGGCTCGGCCCGCAGGAACCGGGCGAAGTCGCCCTGCGGCAGCAGCGCCACCTGGCAGAACTGGTGGACGTCGAGCCCGAGCCGGGTGCGCAGGTGCTCGGAGCCCTCGTCGATGCGGGTGCTCACCGGCTCCCAGCCACCGTCGGTGAGCCGCTGCACGGTGAGCTTGGCCTGCTCGACCGTCCAGCCCTCGCCGCGCTTCTTGGGCCGCTGCTGCTCGGGGCGGCGGGTGACCAGCAGCCGCTCGCCGGAGAGGGTCAGCTCGCAGCTGACCTCGGTGCGGACGTCGACGCCGGCGTGGTCGCTGCGCAGCCGCTTCTCCTCGCCGCGGGCGCCGGGGACGGTGCCGTAGAGCGCGAACACGACCGCGTCGAGCAGCGTCGTCTTGCCCGCGCCGGTCGGGCCCCACAGCAGGAACAGGCCGTCGGCGCCGACCTCGTCGAAGTCGACCCGCTCGGTGCCGGCGAACGGGCCGAACGCGGTCAGCTCGAGGTGGTGCAGCCTCACCGGGTCACCTCGACCCGGTCGGCCGCGCCGAGCGCGCGGGCCAGCAGCTCGCGCTCGGCCGCGGTGGCGGCGACGCCGCGGACGTGGCTGACGAACTCCTCGGCCACCTCGACGTCGCTGCGGCCGCGCAGCCGCTCCTGGTAGCTGCGGCCGTCGTCGACGGCGGCGCCGCCGGACCACTCGAGGTGCACGCAGTGCGGGAACCGGCCGCGCAGCTGGCGCATCGGGTCGGTGGGCCGGACCGGGTCGGTGAGCCGGGCGGAGACGAAGTGGTCCTCGACCGGGGCGTGCGCCGGGTCGGCCAGCAGGTCGGGCAGGGTGCCGGTGAGCACGGTCAGCGGGCGCGGCACCGGCAGCGGCGCGGGCCGCACGTCGGCCAGCCCGGCGGCGTCGAGGTCGACCAGCCAGGCCTGCTTCTGCTGCCCGGCCTCGCCGAACGAGTAGGCCAGCGGCGAGCCGCTGTAGCGCAGCCGCGGGGTGAGCGTCTGCGGCCGGTGCAGGTGCCCCAGCGCCACGTAGTCGACGCCGTCGAAGACCGGGGCCGGCACCAGGTCGACCCCGCCGACGCAGATGTCGCGCTCGCTCTCGCTGGGCAGCCCGCCGCCGACGAAGGCGTGCGCGAGCACCACCGAGCGCACGCCCGGCCGGAGGAGCAGGTCGGCCCGCACCCGGTCCATCGCCGCCGTCAGCACCGCCTCGTGGCTGCGGCCGAGCGCGGTGCCGTCGAGGCCGAGCTCGTGCCGGGCGACCTCCGGCTCCAGGTAGGGCAGCCCGTAGACGGCGACCTCACCGTGCTCGTCGCGGAACAGCACGGGCTCGTCGAGCGCGGGCGTGGCGGCGCGCACGTGCAGCCCACCGGCGGCGAGCAGCTCGGAGAAGGTGCCCAGCCGGCGGGCGGAGTCGTGGTTGCCGGGGGTGAGCACGACCTCGGCGCCGGCGCGGCGCAGCCGGGCGACGGCCCGGCTGAGCACCGCGGTCGCGTCGGCGGAGGGGACGGCGCGGTCGTAGACGTCACCGGCGACGAGCACCACGTCGACGGACTCGCCGGCCACCACCTCGGCCAGCCGCGCCAGCACCGCCTCCTGCTCCGCGAGCAGGTCGGTGCCGTGCAGCGACCGCCCGATGTGCCAGTCGGAGGTGTGCAGCAACCGCATGCCCGCGACGGTAGGTGGCCCCTCCGACAGAACCGGTGCCCCACGCCGGGACGAACCGGTCCGGGCTGCCCGGGCGGGCCGTGAGGTGCGCTACTGCCGCCGGGTCGGGCCGCGGCCCCAGCGGTCCGGGCCCTCGTCCGGCTGCCCGGACCGGTCCTCGCCGCCCGCCCAGTCGTCGTCCGCCCACCCGTCGTCCGCCCACCCGTCGTCGTCCGGGGCGTGCCAGCCGCGGGCGTGCTCCCCGATGTAGCCGGCGCTCTCCCGCGCCCGGCGGTCGGCGTCCTCCTCGACCAGCTGGTTGACCAGCTGCTGCACGCTCTCGCTGTCGGGGACCGCGCTCAGCACGGTGGGGCCGCCCTCGCCGGCGGTCTCCAGGGTGACGGTGCCCGAGCGGATCAGCCGCTGCCACAGCGTCTGCCGGTAGGAGACGTCGGTGATCCGGCTCAGCCCGATGTCCCGGCCGGTCCGCGACAGCACGCCGTGGCGCCAGAGCAGCCGGTGCGTGGTGATCACGTAGTGCGTCGTCCGCCAGCGCAGCAGGGGGCGGGCCACCACGACCAGCGCCAGCAGCAGCGCGGCGGCGACGAGGACCAGCCGCCAGACCCCCTGGTCGCGGCCCGCGGGGACGAGGGCGCAGCCGAACGAGGCGGCGCCGACGATCAGCAGGAACCAGACGATCGGCCAGAAGACGGTCGTCCAGTGCGGGTGGAGGTGGCTGACGACCTCCTCGTCCTCGGCCAGCAGCTTGTCCGGGTACGGCATCCCGCCAGGATGACCGACCGCCCGCCGCGGGTCACGGACCGGCGCGCGACAGCGCGCTCGGTGGGCTCGTCGCGGGGCCGGACGCTCCCGACGAGGACGCCGGCAACGGCTCGGCGCAGGCCGTGGACGGCACCTGGCCGCGGTGTCGGCCGGCAGGCCGACCGGGTCACAGCCCCCGGACGTGCCGGACGTCGCCGGCGGCGAGCTCGACGACCCCGCCGGAGGTGCGGACGACGAGGCGCCCGTCCCAGTCGACGGACTCCGCGACGCCGTCCAGCGCCGACCCGTCGGGCAGCGTGACGGAGACCTCGGCGCCCACCGTGGAGCACCAGGCCAGGTAGTCGCGGGCCAGCCCGGAGGCCACCGGGTCGCCCAGCGCGGCGACCCACGGCAGGTAGCGCCGCTCGAACGCCCGCAGGAAGCCCAGCAGCACCGCGCCGCGGTCGACCGGGCCGCCGGTCTGCAGGGCCAGCGATGTGCCGGTGGCGGGGAGCTCGTCGGCGCGGGTGGAGACGTTGAGCCCCACGCCGACCACCACCGCGGACCCGGCGGTCTCGGCGAGGATCCCGGCGAGCTTGCGGCCGTCGGCGGCGAGCAGGTCGTTGGGCCACTTGAGCGAGGCGCGCACGCCCGCGGTGTCCCGCACCGACTCGGCCAGCGCGACGCCGGTCAGCAGCGACAGCCACCCGCGCCGGGCGGCGGGGACGTCGGGGCGCACGAGCAGCGACACGGTCAGGCCGGCCCGCGGCGGCGACGTCCAGACGCGGTCCAGGCGCCCCCGGCCGGCGTCCTGGTGCTCGGCGACGAGCACCGTGCCCCCGGCCGCGTCGGCGGCGGCGGCCGCGAGCTCGGCGTTGGTGGACCCGGCCCGCTCGACCACGCGCAGCTCCCGCCACACCGCGCTGCCGGCCGTGAGCTCGGTCGAGAGGGCCTGCTGGTCCAGCGCGGGCCGGTCGCCGGCGGGCGTGGAGAGGTCGGGTCCCGGCACGTCACCTACGCTACGGCTCCGTGAGTGAGCATCGCAGCGAGCGCCAGCGAGCGAGGAGCGGAGCGAACGGCCTCGCGGAGCGAGGTGTGTCGCGATGAGTGCGGCTGAGCTGGAGAGCGCCGGGGACCACGTCCCCGAGGGCATCGACATCCACACGACCGCCGGCAAGCTGGCCGACTTCGAGCGCCGGGTGCGCCAGGCCACGCACGCCGGCTCGGAGCGGGCGGTCGAGCGGCAGCACGCCGCGGGGAAGATGACCGCGCGCGAGCGGATCGAGGCGCTGCTGGACCCGGGGTCGTTCACCGAGCTCGACGAGTTCGCCCGGCACCGGTCCACGAACTTCGGGCTGGACGCGAACCGGCCCTTCGGCGACGGCGTCGTCACCGGCCACGGCACGATCGACGGCCGTCCGGTGTGCGTCTTCTCCCAGGACGTCACCGTGTTCGGCGGCAGCCTCGGCGAGGTCTACGGCGAGAAGATCGTCAAGGTGCTGGACCTGGCGGTGCGCACCGGCTGCCCGGTCATCGGCATCAACGAGGGCGGCGGCGCGCGCATCCAGGAGGGGGTGGTCTCCCTCGGCCTGTACGCGGAGATCTTCCGGCGCAACGTGCACGCCTCCGGCGTCGTCCCGCAGATCTCGCTGGTCATGGGCCCCGCGGCCGGCGGCCACGTCTACTCCCCCGCGCTCACCGACTTCATCGTGATGGTCGACAAGACCAGCCAGATGTTCATCACCGGCCCGGACGTGGTGAAGACCGTCACCGGCGAGGACGTCACGCTCGAGGAGCTCGGCGGCGCCCGCACGCACAACACCAAGTCCGGCGTCGCGCACTACCTGGCCGAGGACGAGGCCGACGCGCTGGACTACGTGAAGGCGCTGCTGAGCTACCTGCCCAGCAACAACCTCGACCCGCTGCCGGCCCTCGAGGTCGCGCCGGTCGACGCCGCGCTGCCCGAGGGGCTCACCGGGACCGACCTCGAGCTGGACACGTTCATCCCGGACTCGGCGAACACCCCGTACGACATGCACGAGGTCGTCACGCACGTCCTCGACGACGGCGAGTTCCTCGAGGTGCAGGCGCTGTTCGCGCCGAACATCCTCACCGGCTTCGGCCGGGTCGAGGGCCGCCCGGTCGGCGTCGTCGCCAACCAGCCCACCCAGTTCGCCGGCACGCTGGACATCGACGCCAGCGAGAAGGCCGCGCGCTTCGTGCGCACCTGCGACGCGTTCAACGTCCCGGTGCTGACCTTCGTCGACGTCCCCGGCTTCCTGCCCGGGACGTCGCAGGAGTGGGACGGCATCATCCGGCGTGGGGCCAAGCTGATCTACGCCTACGCCGAGGCCACCGTCCCGCTGATCACCGTCATCACCCGCAAGGCCTACGGCGGCGCCTACGACGTGATGGGCTCCAAGCACCTCGGGGCCGACGTGAACCTGGCCTGGCCGACCGCGCAGATCGCGGTCATGGGCGCGCAGGGCGCGGTGAACATCCTCTACCGCCGGGAGCTCGCGGCCGCCGAGGACCCCGAGGCCCGCCGCGCCGAGCTGATCACCGACTACGAGGACGCGCTGCTGTCGCCGTACGTCGCGGCCGACCGCGGGTACGTCGACGCGGTGATCCCGCCCTCGCACACCCGGCTGCACGTGGTCCGCTCGTTGCGCCTGCTGGCGAACAAGCGCGAGACGCTGCCGCCCAAGAAGCACGGGAACGTGCCCCTGTGAGCGGGGACGTCCCTCTGCTGCGCGTCGTGAGGGGCACGCCGGACGCCGAGGAGCTCGCCGCGCTCACCGTCGTGGTCGCCGCGCTCTCCCAGCAGCGCCGTCCCCGCCGCCGGTCGGTGGCCGTGGGTGGCTGGGGCGAGCGCAGCGCGCTGTTCGGCACGCTGCCGCGCACCGGGCCCGGCGCCTGGGCCGCCTCCCGGAGGCCGGTGTGAGCCGCCGGCTGGTGCTCGCGTCGCAGTCCCCGGCGCGGCTGCAGCTGCTGCGCCAGGCCGGGCTGACGCCGGAGGTGCTGGTCAGCGGGGTCGACGAGACGGCGGTGACGGCGCCGCGGGTCTCCGACCTGGTGGCCCTGCTCGCCACCGCCAAGGCGCAGGCGGTGGCCCAGGACGTGGCCGACGCCCTGGTGGTCGGTGCCGACTCGCTGCTGGAGTTCCGCGGCCGCCCGCTGGGCAAGCCGACCGACGCCGACGACGCGCGCACCCGCTGGCGCCGGATGGCCGGCCGCAGCGGCACCCTGCACACCGGTCAGGCGGTGCTCGACGTGCGCGACGGCCAGGTGGCCGCCCGGGACGTCGGCGTCACCTCGACCGTCGTCCACTTCGCGCAGCCCACCGACGCGGAGATCGAGGCCTACGTGGCCACCGGTGAGCCGCTGCAGGTGGCCGGGGCGTTCACCCTCGACGGGCTGGGCGCCTCGTTCGTGCGCCGGATCGAGGGCGACCCGTCGTCGGTGATCGGGTTGTCGCTGCCGCTGCTGCGCACCCAGCTGGGCCGGCTCGGCGTCCCGATCACCGACCTCTGGCAACGCTGACCGCGCCCCTGCCGACCTCGACACCCGCCCCCTCGAAGGAGAACGACCCGTGCAGAAGGTCCTCATCGCCAACCGCGGCGAGATCGCGGTGCGGGTGGCCCGCGCGTGCAAGGACGCGGGGCTGACCAGCGTCGCGGTCTACGCCGAGCCCGACCGCGACGCCCTGCACGTCCGGGCCGCCGACGAGGCGTTCGCCCTCGGCGGCACGACGCCGGGCGACTCGTACCTGGTGATCGAGAAGATCATCGCGGCGGCGCAGCAGTCCGGCGCGGACGCCGTCCACCCCGGCTACGGCTTCCTCTCGGAGAACGCCGGCTTCGCCCAGGCCGTGCTCGACGCCGGGCTGACCTGGATCGGCCCGTCGCCCCAGGCGATCATCGACCTCGGCGACAAGGTCGCCGCGCGGCACATCGCCACCCGGGCCGGCGCCCCCCTGGTGCCCGGCACCAAGGACCCGGTCGAGAACGCCGACGAGGTCGTCGCCTTCGCTCGCGAGCACGGCCTGCCGGTCGCCATCAAGGCCGCCTTCGGTGGCGGTGGCCGCGGCCTGAAGGTGGCGCGCACGCTCGAGGAGATCCCCGAGCTGTTCGACTCCGCCGTCCGCGAGGCGGTCTCGGCGTTCGGCCGCGGTGAGTGCTTCGTGGAGCGGTTCCTGGACAAGCCCCGCCACGTCGAGGCGCAGGTGCTCGCCGACACGCACGGCAACGTGGTCGTCGTCGGCACCCGCGACTGCTCGCTGCAGCGGCGCAACCAGAAGCTGGTCGAGGAGGCGCCCGCCCCGTTCCTCACCGACGAGCAGCGGGCCCGGATCCACTCCTCGGCCAAGGCCATCTGCGCGGAGGCCGGCTACGTCGGCGCCGGCACCGTCGAGTACCTGGTCGGCACCGA
This sequence comes from Modestobacter sp. NPDC049651, assembly GCF_040659695.1. Lineage (NCBI taxonomy): Bacteria > Bacillati > Actinomycetota > Actinomycetes > Geodermatophilales > Geodermatophilaceae > Modestobacter > Modestobacter sp. NPDC049651. The sequence goes on along the minus strand of NZ_JBFAOG010000002.1, from coordinate 120,388 downwards.
CGGCTCGATCTCCTTCCTGGAGGTCAACACCCGGCTGCAGGTCGAGCACCCGGTCAGCGAGGAGACCTCCGGCATCGACCTGGTGCGCCAGCAGTTCCGCATCGCCGAGGGCCTCCCGCTGGAGATCACCGAGGACCCCGCGCCGCGCGGGCACAGCATCGAGTTCCGGATCAACGCCGAGGACCCGGGCCGCAACTTCCTGCCCGCCCCCGGCCCGGTGACCCGGCTGGAGATCCCGCAGGGGCCCGGCGTCCGCTGGGACTCCGGGGTGGAGACCGGCGGTGAGGTGGCCGGTGCGTTCGACTCGATGCTGGCCAAGCTGATCGTCACCGGCGCCACCCGCGCCGAGGCCCTGCAGCGGGCCGCCCGCGCGCTGGACGAGCTCGTCGTGGAGGGCATGGCGACCGTCGTGCCCTTCCACCGGGCCGTCGTCCGCGACGCGGCCTTCACCAGCGAGCCGTTCACCGTGCACACCCGCTGGATCGAGACCGAGTGGGACAACCAGGTCCCGCCCTACGTCGCCGTCCCGGCCGAGCAGGCCGAGGAGGCGCCGCGGCAGACCGTCGTGGTCGAGGTCGGCGGCCGCCGGCTGGAGGTGTCGCTGCCCGCGGGGCTCGCGGCCGGCGGCGGTGCCGGGGTGGGCGGTGGAACGACCGCGGCGGCGGGCGGTGCCAGGCCGCGCAAGCGCGGCAGCGGGCACGGCGGCAGCGCCGCGTCCGGTGACTCCCTCACCTCGCCGATGCAGGGCACGATCGTGAAGGTCGCCGTGGAGGACGGCGCGACCGTCGCCGCCGGTGACCTGGTCGTGGTGCTCGAGGCGATGAAGATGGAGCAGCCGATCACCGCGCACAAGGCGGGCACCGTCAGCGGGCTGTCCGCCGAGGTCGGCGCCACGGTCAGCAGCGGCGCCGTCCTCTGCACGATCGCGGACTGAGCACGGTCGCGGACCGAGCAGGGTGGTCCGGCTGCCGGTCCGCGGACCGGCAGCCGGACGTCAGCGGGTGATCGACCCGAACTGGAAGTCCGCGCGCAGCCCCGCCGCCGTGCGGTAGGTGGCGGTCACCGGGAAGCCGAGCGCGGCGGGCCCGCCGCGGGCGAGGTAGTCGGTGAGGACGGCGCCCCGCAGGTCGCGCGCGCCGGTGGACGGCGACCAGTAGATGCTGCCGAACTGGAACGCGGTCATGGAGCCGCCGGTGAGCCAGGTGTCGTCGCCGGTGGGGAGTCCGAGCGGGCCGGCGGCCGCCCCGGTGGACTGCCACCAGCGCAGCAGCTCCCCGGCGACCGCGTGCGCGCCGGTGCCGGCCGACCAGATCACGTCGCCGTACTGGAAGCTCGAGTACCAGGCACCCGGCACCCGCCGGTCCGTGCCCTCCTCGCCGACCGGGTAGCCCAGCCGCGCGGGGCCGCCGAAGGCCGCGTACTTCGCCGCGATCGCGCCCAGCACCGCGTGCGCCCCCGTCGCCGGCGACCAGTAGACCGCCCCGCCCTGGAACGTCGTCACCGAACCGCCGGCCAGCCAGCTGTCGTCACCGGTGGGCAGACCCAGCCGGCCCGCGGCCGCGCCGAGGCGCTGCCACCACCGCAGCAGCTCCCCCACCACCGCGTGCGCACCGGTGCCGGCCGACCAGATCACGTCGCCGCGCTGGAAGTTCGAGTAGTACGTGCCCGGCGCGCGGAGGTCCTGGCCCTCCTCGCCCACGGGGAAGCCGAGGCGCGCGGGGCCGCCGAAGGCCGCGTACTTCGCCGCGATCGCGCCCAGCACCGCGTGCGCACCGGTCGCCGGCGACCAGTAGACCGTCCCGCCCTGGAACGTCGTGACCGAGCCGCCGGCCAGCCAGGAGTCGTCACCGGTGGGCAGACCCAGCCGGCCGGTGGCCCCACCGAGGCGCTGCCACCACCGCAGCAGCTCCCCCACCACCGCGTGCGCACCGGTGCCGGCCGACCAGATCACGTCGCCGTACTGGAAGTTCGAGTACGAGGCGCCCGGCACCCGCGGGTCCGAGCCCTCCTCGCCGACCGGGTAGCCCAGCCGCCCGGGCCCGCCGAAGGCGGCGTACTTGGCCGCGATGGCCCCGCGGACGGCGTGCGCGCCCGTGGCCGGCGACCAGTAGACCGAGCCGCCGGTGAGGTCCAGCCGGCAGCCACCGGCGGGCAGGCCGCAGGTGTAGGAGCCGACCGGGTCGCCCAGCGGCGCGGTGCGCAGGTAGCCGGTGATCGCGGTCAGCGCGGCGGCCGGCACCCCGGAGCGCACCTCGACGGTCGCCCCGTCGGCGTCGGCGGACCGCACGATCACGCTGAAGCGCCCGCCGGCCACCGGCACCGCGACGCCCACCGGCAGCGCGGTCGCGTAGTCACCGGCCCAGCCGCTGCGCGGCGAGGGGGTGGGGTCCAGCAGCAGCGAGGTGCTGTCGCCGTCGTCGAACGACGCCCGCAGCAGCACGCCCTGCTGGAGCCGCGGCGCGTTGGCGCTGGTGCCCAGCCAGGCGTCGCGGCCGCCGGGGGCCGCCGCCCGGTACTCCAGCCAGTTCGCCCGGCCGGCCTCGTCGTCGAGCCGCAGCGCCCACGTGCCCGACGCGACCCGGGCGTCGAGCCGGGCCAGCGTGAACGTGCCTCCGCCGGCGGGCACCGTCGCGACCGAGCCGGCCGGGAGGGCACCGAGCAGCGCGGCCTGCGCCACGTTCAGCGAGCCGACCGGGCCCCACGAGTAGCCCATGACGTCGTAGTAGTCGCGGTAGGACTGCACCTGGCAGGTGCCGGAGTCGACCGCGCCGTCGCACTGCCGCGCCGACGAGTGACCCAGGCCCAGGTTGTGGCCGAGCTCGTGGGCGACCACCGAGAGCTGGTCGTCGCGCACGTAGGCGAAGGCGCCACCGCCGCCGCCCTGCTCACCGATCGTGCCCAGCCCGTAGGCGCAGCCGGGGGTGTTCTTCGGGACGTAGACGAGCAGGTGCCGGCCGGGACCGGCCGTCCAGTGGGCGGCCGCGGCGGCGTCGGCCCACAGGCTCCACGGCGAGGCGCAGGTGGCGGCCGAGGGGGTCCAGTCGGCGCCGGCGACGGCGGAGAAGCGGACCGCGCCACCGGTCTGGCCGGCCCAGAAGTCGTCGACCGCACCGTTCACCAGCGCGGTCACGCCGGCGAGGGTCGCGGGGTCGGCGGCCTGCTGCGCCGCGGCGCCGGCGGGCACCACCATCGCGACGGTGACCTCGTGCACGACGCTGCCGGCCGCGGCCAGCGGGGTGCCCGGGTCGGTGGTCGGGGGCGCGACGACCTGCGCGGCGACGACGTCCCGGGCGGGTGCCAGGCCGTCGGTGCTCGCCTCGTCGCGCACCGTGCCGCCGAGGGTGACCCGCACGGTCGAGCCGGCGGCCAGGTGGTCGACGTCGTCGGTCGGCACCCGGACGGCGGCCGTGTCGTCGGTGCGCACCCAGCTGAGCAGCGGCGGCTCGCCGGTGGCGCCCTCGTCGTGCTCCGGCCCGGGGTCGGCGTAGCCCTGCACCAGCTCCCCGACGACGGTGCTGCCGGTGCCCGGGGCGGTGTCGGCGCGGGCCGGGACGGGCGCGGCCAGCACGGAGGCGGCCACCAGCGCGCCGGTGGTGGCCAGGAGGGCCACCCGGGCGGATCGGGTGCGGACGGCGACGGGCACGGCGGAGCTCCAAGTCGAGAGGGACCTGGTGCTCCATCGGCGTCCGGGCGCCGCGGCTTGAGCGCGGCCGTCAGGCGCGCTGCGCCGGCCGGGTGGCGGCGGGCCCGGTCGGCCCGCCGCCGGTGTCAGCTGTGCTCGTCGTCGATGCCCATCAGCCGGCGGCCGGCCTCGGTGATCGACCCCGACAGCGAGGGGTAGATCGCGAACGTCTGGGCGAGGTCGGCGGCGGTGAGGCCCTTGGTGACGGCGAGCGCGATCGGCAGGATCAGCTCCGAGGCGCCCGGCGCCACCACGACGCCGCCGATCACGACGTCGGTGGACCGGCGCGCGTACAGCTTGATGAACCCGTCGTGCAGGTCGCCCATCTTCGCCCGGGCGTTGGTGCCCAGCGGCAGCCGCACGACCTCGACGTCCGCACCGTCGGGCAGGGTCTTCTCCTGCACGCCGACGGTGGCGATCTCCGGGTGGGTGAAGACGTTGGCCGACACGGTCTTCAGCCGGATGGGGGCCACCGCCTCGCCCAGCGCGTGCCACATCGCGATCCGGCCCTGCATGGCCGCGACCGAGGCGAGCTGGAAGACGCCGGTGACGTCGCCGGCGGCGTAGATGCCCGACGTCGTGGTGCGGCTGACCCGGTCGACGACGACGTGGCCGGACGGCGTGAGCTCGACACCGCACGCCTCGAGGTTCAGCCCGGCGGTGTTGGGCACGGTGCCGACGGTCATCAGCGCGTGCGAGCCCTCGACGACGCGGCCGTCGGTGAGCTCGACCCGCACGCCGTCGTCGGTGCGGGTCACCTTGTCGGCGCGGCCGCGCTCGGCGATCCGCCCGCCGCGGGACTGGAAGACCTTCTCGACCACGGCGGCGGCGTCGGCGTCCTCACCGGGGAGCACCTGGTCGCGGGAGGAGACCAGGGTCACCGGGACGCCGGCCTCCAGGTAGCCGGAGGCGAACTCGGCGCCGGTGACGCCGGAGCCGATGACCACCAGGTGCTCGGGCGGCTCGGTGAGGTCGTAGACGTCGCGCCAGGACAGGATCCGCTCGCCGTCGGGCTCGGCGCCGGGCAGCACGCGCGGGTCGGCGCCGGTGGCGATGAGGACGACGTCGCCCTCGAGCTCCTCCGCCACGCCCCCGTCGGCGCCGAGCACCTCGACCCGGTGCACGGTGAGGTTGCGGATCTCGTCGGACAGCCGCGCCGCCCCGGCGATGATCCGGACGCCCTCGGACTCCAGGCGGTGGTGGATGTCGGCGGACTGGGCCTTGGCCAGGTGCTGGATCCGGCTGTTGACCGCGGTCAGGTCGAGCTCGACGGTGGCCGGGTCGGTGCCGCGCAGGCCCAGGGCGGCCGAGTCGCGGACGGAGGTCATCGCGCCGGCGGCGGCGATGAAGGCCTTGGACGGGACGCAGTCGGACAGCACGCTGGCGCCACCGATGCCGTCCCGCTCGACCACGGTGACCTGCGCACCGAGCTGGGCGGCGACGAGCGCGGCCTCGTAGCCGGCTGGTCCGCCACCGATGATCACCACGCGGGTCATTGCTGCTGCTCTCCAAGCTGGACGTCGTGTGCTGTGTGCTGAGTTGCAGCACCCATTGTCCCCGCTGCACCCGCTGCCCCGCGCGACCGACGCGGACGACCCGTTCCCGGCCCGGCGATCAGCCCGGCTGCCGCCCGGACACCGGCGCCGCCTCGGGCGGGACACCGGCGGGCCGGGGGGCGGGTGGCAGGTCCCGCGCGGGCCGGACCGGGTGCCGCGGCGGCGCCGGCGGCCCGGCCGCGGGCTGCGCCGCCGGGTGGCGGGGCGCCGGGACGTGCCGGCCGGCGGCGGGGACCCGGAGCTGCTCGAGCTCGCGCTCGACGGCCCGCCGCAGCCGCCGGCCGAGGGGCCGTTCGACGCAGCGGTGCACCGCGTACGCCAGGCAGAGCATCCCGAGCACGACGAGCGGGACCGCCAGGTGCGCCGGCACGTACTTCGACAGGCCGTGCAGCACGACCCAGCCGATGTCCTGGTGGACGAGGTAGAGCGGGTAGGTCAGCGCGCCCAGCACGGTGAGCCACCGCCAGTCCACCCGGGCCACCGGGGTGAGCGTCACGACGACCACCGCCGCGATGCAGCCGGTGAGCAGCACGGCCAGACCGCGGACCGACACCGGGTGGCCGGCGACGTCGATCGACCACTGCACGTAGTAGGTGGCCGACACCCACAGCGCGGCCACGTAGTTGAGGCCGAGCAGGAGGCCGGTGGGCGCGTTCCAGCCGTGCTGGTGGACGAGGTACAGCAGGATGCCGAGGCAGAAGAACGGGGCGTAGTGGGGCTCGAGCAGGGCGGTGAGCAGCGGGCTGCCGGTCTGCAGCGCCAGCGCCCCGAGCAGCGGCCAGGCGAAGCACAGCGCGAGCAGCCGGGCCCGGGTGATGCCGAGGCCCACCAGGACCAGCAGCAGCAGGTAGAACTTCAGCTCCACCCAGAGCGTCCAGTAGACGCCGTCGACGTCGCGGACGCCGAAGGCCGACTGGAACATGCTGAGGTTCACCGCGACGTCCGTGCCGGTCAGGTCGCGCCAGGCGGGCACGATCGGCCACAGCTGGACGACGGCGCCGGTGAGCAGCACGCCCACCCAGTAGGCCGGGTACAGGCGCCCGACCCGGGAGGCGATGAACTGCGCGGCCGACCGCCCCTGCGCGCTCATCAGCACGACGAAGCCGCTGATGATGAAGAACAGGTACGGGCCGAAGCCGCCGTAGACGGTGAACCGGCTCAGCGACGGGAAGACGGTGCGCACGCTGTCACCCCAGGCGCCGCTGTCGCGCCCCGTGTAGTGGAAGGCCACCACGGCCAGCGCCGCGACGAACCGGAGCGCGTCCAGCGCCCGCATCCGCTGGGCGCCGGTCCGGACGTCGGTCCCCCCGCGGGCCACCGCACACCTCGTCTCTCGCGTCGGCGGCACCCGCGACCCGGGTGCGTCCGGCCGACCCGCCGAGGCTAGGTCGGCGCCGGCCGGCACGGGGCAGCCGGCGAGGTGTCTGTTCCCCACGGTGGGCGTGGGACGACTGGGACGCGGAGTCAGGCCTCGGGGCCGGCGAGGAAGGCGTCCAGCAGCTGCCGCGCGGCCAGCGCGGGGGTCAGCTCGCCGGCCGTGACCGCGGCCTCCAGCCCGGGCGCGAGCGACCGGACGCCGGGGTGGGTGCGCAGCCGGTGCTCCAGCCCGTCCCGCACCAGCTGCCAGGTCCAGCGCACCTGCTGGTCGCGGCGCCGGCGGTCGAGCTCGCCGCCGGCGCGCAGCCGGTCCTGGTGACCGACGACCGCGGCCCACACCTCGTCCAGGCCGGTGCCGGTGAGCCCGGCGCAGGTCAGCACCGGCACGTCGTCGCCGGGCCCGCGCAGCACCCGCACCGCCGTCCGCAGCTCCCGGGCGGCGACCCGGGCGTCGGACTCCCCCGGCCCGTCGGCCTTGTTCACCGCGATCACGTCGGCGATCTCGAGGATGCCGCGCTTGATGCCCTGCAGCTGGTCGCCGGTGCGGGCCAGGGTGAGGAACAGGAACGTGTCGACCATCTCCGCGACGGCGATCTCCGACTGGCCGACGCCCACGGTCTCGACGAGCACCACGTCGTAGCCGGCGGCCTCCACGACCACCATCGACTCCCGGGTCGCCTGCGCGACCCCGCCGAGCGTGCCCGCGGTCGGCGCCGGCCGGATGAACGCGTGCGGGTCGACGGCGAGCCGGCTCATCCGCGTCTTGTCGCCGAGGATCGACCCGCCCGACCGCGCGGACGACGGGTCGACGGCGAGCACCGCGACCTTCGCCCCCGCCGCGGTCAGCCGGACGCCGAGGGTGTCGATGAACGTCGACTTCCCGACCCCGGGCACCCCGCTGATGCCCACCCGGCGGGCGTTCCCGGCGTGCGGCAGCAGCTGCACGAGCAGCTCCTGGGCGGCCGCCCGGTGGTCGGTGCGCCGCGACTCGACCAGCGTGATCGCCCGCGCCACCGACCGCCGGTCACCGGCCAGCACCCCCTCGACGAGGGCGGCGACGTCAGTGGCCAAGGCGGGACGACAGCGTGCGCAGCAGCTGCTGGGCGGCGTCGGCGATGACCGTCCCCGGCGGGAACACCGCCGCCGCGCCCATCTCCTCCAGCCGCGGCACGTCGTCCGGCGGGATGACGCCGCCGACCACGACCAGCACGTCGTCCGCGCCGAGCTCGGCCAGCGCGTCGCGCAGCGCGGGCACCAGGGTGAGGTGCCCGGCGGCGAGCGAGGAGACGCCGACGACGTGCACGTCGGCCTCCACCGCCTGCCGGGCGACCTCGTCCGGCGTCTGGAACAGCGGGCCGACGTCGACGTCGAAGCCGAGGTCGGCGAACGCGGTGGCGATCACCTTCTGGCCGCGGTCGTGCCCGTCCTGGCCCATCTTGGCCACCAGGATGCGCGGCCGGCGGCCCTCGGCCTCGGCGAACTCCTCGGCCATCCGGCGGGTCTCGGCCACGGGCCCCGAGGCACCTGCTTCGTCGCGGTACACACCGGAGATGGTGCGCACCTGACCGGAGTGCCGCCCGTACACGGCCTCCAGCGCGTCGGAGATCTCCCCCACCGTCGCCTTCGCCCGGGCCGCGTCGACGGCGAGCTTGAGCAGGTTCGACTCCAGCGACGGGCCCCGCCGGCCCTCGGCGGCGGCGCGGGCGGCGTCGGTGAGCCGGCCCAGCGTCTCCTGCACCGCGCGCGGGTCGCGGGAGGCCCGCAGCTCGGCGAGCTTCGCCTTCTGCTGGGCGAGCACGTCGGCGTTGTCCACGCGCAGCACCTCGACCGCCTCGTCGGCGTCGACCCGGTACTTGTTCACGCCGATCACCGGCTGGCGCCCGGAGTCGATCCGCGCCTGGGTGCGGGCCGCGGCCTCCTCGATGCGCAGCTTCGGGATGCCGTCGTCGATCGCCTGCGCCATGCCGCCGTGTGCGGCGACCTCCTGGATGTGCCCCCACGCCCGGCGGGCCAGGTCGTAGGTCAGCTGCTCGACGTACGCCGACCCGCCCCACGGGTCGATCACCCGCGTCGTCCCGGACTCCTGCTGCAGCAGCAGCTGGGTGTTGCGGGCGATCCGGGCGGAGAAGTCGGTGGGCAGCGCCAGCGCCTCGTCGAGGGCGTTGGTGTGCAGCGACTGGGTGTGGCCCTGGGTGGCGGCCATCGCCTCGAGGCAGGTGCGGACGACGTTGTTGTAGACGTCCTGCGCGGTCAGCGACCAGCCCGAGGTCTGCGAGTGGGTGCGCAGCGACAGCGACTTGTCCGCCCGCGCGCCGGCCTCGCGCACCAGCTTCGCCCACAGCAGCCGCCCGGCCCGCAGCTTGGCGACCTCCATGAAGAAGTTCATGCCGATGGCCCAGAAGAACGACAGCCGCGGTGCGAACACGTCGACGTCCAGGCCGGCCGCCGTGCCCGCCTGCAGGTACTCGACGCCGTCGGCGAGCGTGTAGGCGAGCTCCAGGTCGGCCGTCGCCCCGGCCTCCTGGATGTGGTAGCCGGAGATGGAGATCGAGTTGAACCGCGGCATCTCGGTCGAGGTGAACGCGAAGATGTCGCTGATGATCTGCATCGAGGGCCGGGGCGGGTAGATGTAGGTGTTGCGGACCATGAACTCCTTGAGGATGTCGTTCTGGATCGTCCCCGTGAGCTGGTCCGGGCCCACCCCCTGCTCCTCCGCCGCCACCACGTAGAGCGCGAGCACCGGCAGGACGGCGCCGTTCATCGTCATCGACACGCTCATCCGGTCCAGCGGGATGCCGTCGAACAGCTGCCGCATGTCCAGGATCGAGTCGATCGCCACCCCGGCCATGCCGACGTCTCCGACCACCCGCGGGTGGTCGGAGTCGTAGCCGCGGTGGGTGGGCAGGTCGAACGCGACCGACAGGCCCTTCTGCCCGGCGGCGAGGTTGCGCCGGTAGAACGCGTTGGACTCCCGAGCGGTGGAGAACCCGGCGTACTGGCGGATCGTCCACGGCTGCGTCGTGTACATCGTCGGGTAGGGCCCGCGCAGGTAGGGCGGGACGCCCGGGTAGGTGCCCAGGAAGTCCGGTCCCAGGTAGTCGATGCCGGCGAGGTCGTCGGGGGTGTGCAGCGGCGGGACGGCGATGCCCTCGGGCGTGTGCCAGGTCGCGTCGGCCACCCCCTGCCCGGTGGCCCGCGCGTAGGCGGCCGCCCAGTCCGCCGCCGTCGCGTCGCTCGCCGGCGGACCGAGCTCGAGGCCGCCGAAGTCGGGGATCGCGCTCATCGCTGGACTCCCAGCTGCTCGAGGACCGTGGTGAGGACGGCGAGGGCGTCGCACCCCGCCGACAGGTGCCCGTCGACGCCGTCGACCTCCGCGGTGCCGGCCAGCCACACGTGCTCCGCACCGGCGGCGCGCAGCTCGGCGGCCAGCGCAGCAGCCGACCCGGCGTGGTCCGGGTCGGTGCCGCAGATGCAGGCGACCGTGGTGCCGGCGGCCGCGAACCCGGCGGTGCCGTCGCCGGCCGGGGTGGCCAGCCCGCCGGCCTGCAGCAGGTTCGCCGCGAACGTCGCGCGGGCGGTGTGCCGGGCGACCGGCCCGAGCGTGGCCAGGTACACGGCCGGGCGCGGCTCGCGCGCCTCGACGGCGTCGCGCAGCTCCTCGAACCGGGCCGCGGCGCGCACCCGGGGCAGCCCGCCGGCGGGCCGCACCCGGGCCTCGGGACGGCGGACCGGCAGCACCTCCGCCGGGTTCGGGAACTCGCTGACCCCGGTGACGGCCTCGGTGCGGTGCGCGAGCCGGTCCAGCCGCTGCGCCCAGGCGTCGCCGATCCGGTCGGCCACCAGCCCGGAGTCCAGCGCCGCGGCCAGCCCGCCGGCCCGCTCGACCTCGGTGAACCAGGCCCACGCGGCCTGCGCCAGCGACTCGGTGAGCGACTCGACGTACCAGGAGCCGCCGGCCGGGTCGAGCACCCGGCCGAGGTGCCCCTCCTCGACCAGCAGGTTCTGGGTGTTGCGGGCGATCCGGCGGGCGAAGGCGTCGGGCAGGCCGAGCGCGGCGTCGAACGGCTGCACCGTGACGACGTCCGCGCCACCCACGCCCGCGGCGAAGCAGGCCACCGTCGTGCGCAGCATGTTCACCCACGGGTCGTGCCGGGTGGTCATCACCGAGGAGGTGACCGCGTGCTGGCGCTGCGCGCGGGCCGCCGGCGCGGCGCCGCTGGCCTCGCCGACCCGGTCCCACAGCCGGCGGGCGGCGCGCAGCGCGGCGATGGTGGTGAACTGGTCGACGGTCGCGCTGTACCGGAACTCCAGCTGGCCGAACGCCTCGTCGACGGGCAGGCCGCCGTCGGTGAGCGCGCGCAGGTAGGCCACCCCCGCCGCCAGCGAGCAGCCGAGCTCCTCGACCGCGGAGGCGCCCGCGTCGGCGAAGACGGTGGCGTCGACGACGACGGTGCGCCAGCCGGCCGGGGCGCGGCGGGCGAGGTCGGCCAGGCCGGTGAGGTCCTGCGGCTCGCCGGTGGCGGCGTGCACGCCGATCGGGTCGAGCCCCAGGCAGCCGCCGGGCGCGAGGTCGGTGCGCCCCTCGACGAGCCGGAGGAACGCCTCGGCGGCTGCCGCCGACCCGCCCGCCACCCCGGAGCCCTCGAGGGTCAGCGGCGCGAGGTCGAGGTAGACGTCGGCGAGCACCTCACCGAGCCGGTCGGCCGGCAGCGCGCCCTCGCCGACGACCAGCCACAGCGACGTGCCGCCGTTCTCCAGGTCGGCGGCGACGGCCTCGCGGGTCAGCGCGACGTCCGGGTCGGCGTGCCGCTGCCGCACGTCCCAGCCGGCGGGGGTGTTCCCGTTCGCGGCTCCTGCGCGGGCGCCGCGGACGAACGGCGGCAGCCCGGGGACGCCGACGGCGCGCGGGAGGTCGGCGGCGTCCTCGGCGGTGTACAGCGGGGCGACGGTGACCCCGGTGGCGACCGGCCGGCGCAGCGCGTCCTCGACCGGGTCGGGCAGCTCCTCGACGCCGGACCTCCGCAGCACCCCGGCCACCAGCTCCCGCCACTGGTCACGGGTCGCGGCGGGGAACTCCGCGGCCAGCGGCAGCTCGGCCGGGGCGTCCGGCTCGGCCGGCGGCGGACCGCCCGGGCTCGCCGGCTGGGTGGAACGCATCGTCGGGTCCCGCCTCTCGTGCTGGTGGCGTCGTCCCCACGTGTCTACAGGGGCGAGCGGCCCGGGGTGCCAGCGGGTAGCGCGGCGTCGGCGGCCAGCGCGTGCAGGGCCGCGCGGCCCAGCAGCCGGACGCCGACCCCGATGGCCCGCTCGTCGACGTCGAAGGTGCCCCGGTGCAGGTCGAGCGCCGGCCCGGTGCCCGCGGTGCCCAGCCGGGCCAGCGCGATCGGCAGCACCTCGGCGAACCAGCCGAAGTCCTCGCCGCCCATGCTCTGCGGCGAGAGCCGCACGCCCTCGGTGCCCACGGTCTCCAGCGCGGCCGAGCGCAGCAGCGCGACGCTGCGCGGGTCGTTGACCACCGGTGGCACACCGCGCACGTACTCGATCTCGACGTCGGCGCCGGAGGTCCGGGCGATCTCGGTGACCAGCCGGCGCACCAGCTCCTCGGCCTCCGCCCAGACCTCGCGGTCCAGCACCCGCAACGTGCCGCGCAGGGTGCCGGTCTGCGGGATCGCGTTGGCGGCGACACCCGCGCTGACCGCGCCCCACACCAGCGACACCCCGGCGCGGGGGTCGACCAGCCGGGACAGCAGGCCGGGCACCTCGGTGACCACCCGGCCCAGCGCGTGCACCAGGTCGACGGTCAGCTGCGGCCGCGCGGTGTGGCCGCCGGGACCGGTGAGGGTGACCTCGACCCGGTCGCAGGCCGCGGTGATCGCACCGGTGCGCAGGCCCACCGAGCCGACCGGCACCGACGGGTCGCAGTGCAGCGCGAACGCCCGGCCGGCCCCGGCGAGCACGCCCTCGCCCAGCACCTCCAGGCCGCCACCGGGCACCTGCTCCTCGGCCGGCTGGAACACGCAGCGCACGGTGCCGGGCAGCTCGTCCTGCTCGGCGAGCGCCAGCGCGGTGCCCAGCAGCACGGTGGTGTGCACGTCGTGCCCGCAGGCGTGGCAGAGCCCCTCGCGGGTCGAGCGGTAGGGCACGTCCTTGAGGTCGGCCAGCGGCAGGGCGTCGATGTCGGCGCGCAGCACCACCACCGGGCCTCCACCACCCTCCGACCCGACCCGCCCACGACCGACGTCGCAGACCAGCCCGGTGCCCACCCGCAGCCGCCGGGGCGCCAGGCCGGCCGCCGTCAGCCGCTGCTCCAGGTACTCCGTCGTCCCGTGCTCGGCGAAGCCCAGCTCGGGGTGGGCGTGCAGGTGCCGGCGGACGGCGACCAGCTCGTCGGCGTGCTCGTGCACCCAGCGGTCGAGCGCCGCGGCGGCGGGGTGGTCGGGGCGCGTGCCGTCGGTCACCCGTTCTCCCGCCCCGCGGGCAGCCCGTCGCGCATCTCGGCCAGCAGGCTGTCGACGACCGCGGTGAGGTCGCCGCCGGCGCGCTCGGCGACGTCGCGCTGCCGCTGGTAGGAGGCGCCGACGTCGAGCACCCGGCGGACGTCGGCCAGCTCGGCCTCGCAGCCCAGCCGCTTCGCGACCGGCATGAGCTCCTCGACCAGCTCGGTGAGCGCCTCGCGGACCGGCCGGACGGTGCCCTGCTCGTCGACCACGATCTTCGCGTCCAGGCCCCAGCGCACGGCCCGCCACTTGTTCTCCCGCACGATCCACTCGGCGGGGGTGGGCAGCGTGTAGCCGCGGTCGAGCTGGGTGTCGAACTGCTCGACCAGGCACTGCGCGAGCGCCGCGACCGCGCCGATCTCGTCGAGGGTGGGCAGCCCGTCGCAGACGCGCAGCTCCACCGTCCCGAAGTCCGGGTGCGGCCGCACGTCCCACCAGACCTCGCGGACGCTCTCGATCGCGCCGGCCCGGATCAGGGTGTCCATGTACTCCTCGAACTCGTCCCAGTCGGCGAGCTGGTGCGGCAGCCCGCCGGTGGGCATGCCCTCGAACACCTTGGTGCGCGCCGAGGCCAGGCCGGTGTCGCAACCGGACCAGAACGGGGAGGACGCCGAGAGCGCGAGGAAGTGCGGCAGGTACTGGGTCAGCGCGTTGACCGTCGGGATGGCCTTCTCCGGCGAGCGGACGCCGACGTGCACGTGCACGCCGAAGATCTGCATCCGCCGGGCCATCCACTGCATCCGCTCGACCAGCTGCGCGTAGCGCTCCTTGGGCGAGATCTCCTGGGAGTCCCAGCGGGTGAACGGGTGGCTGCCGGCGCACAGCACGCCCAGCCCGCGGCGGTCGGCGGCCTCGACCACCTCGGCGAGGGTGGCGGCCAGGTCGGCCTTGGCCTCCGCGACGGTGGTGCAGACGCCGGTGATGATCTCGACGGTCGACTGCAGCAGCTCGTGCTTGGCCTTGGGGTGCTCCTCGAGCCCCTCGGGCGTCAGCTCCGCGAGGATCTCGGTGGCACCGGCGGTGAGCTCGCGCGTCTGCCGGTCGACGAGCTGGAGCTCCCACTCGACGCCGAGGCTCGCCCGCTCCGAGCTGTGGAAGGGGATCTGCACCAGCGGGATCCTAGGCGCGTCGACGATCTTCCGCCGGGCGAGCGCGGCGCCGCCCGCACCCCGCCCCACCTGCTGTCCTCCGCTACCTTCGGGCCGTGAGCGACGTGACCGCCGTGCCCCCGACCGACCCCTCCGCCGTGGCCGCCCGCGCCGCCGACGACCTGCAGTCCGCGCTCGGTGAGGGCCACGACGTCGCGGTGGTCATGGGCTCCGGCTGGGCGCCGGCCGCGGAGGCGTTCGGGCGCACCCTGGCCAGCGTCGAGATGGGCGAGCTGCCCGGCTTCTCGGCGCCGACCGTCGTCGGTCACGGCGGCGAGATCCGCTCGGTCCAGGTGGGTGCGCACAAGGTCCTGCTGTTCCTCGGCCGGACGCACCTGTACGAGGGCCGCGGCGTCGAGCCCGTCGTCCACGGCATCCGCACCGCGGCGGCGGCCGGCGTGCGCAGCGTCGTCCTCACCAACGCCGCCGGCGGGCTGGCGCCCGACCACCGGGTCGGGCAGGCCGTGCTGATCAGCGACCACCTCAACCTCACCGCCCGCTCGCCGCTGGTCGGCGCGACCTTCGTCGACCTGACCGACCTGTACTCCGCGCGGCTGCGGGCGCTGGCCCAGCAGATCGACCCGTCGCTGGTCGAGGGCGTGTACGCGGCACTCCCCGGCCCGCACTTCGAGACGCCGGCCGAGATCCGCATGCTGCGCACGCTGGGCGCCGACCTGGTCGGCATGTCCACGGCGCTCGAGGCGATCGCCGCCCGCGCCGCCGGCCTGGAGGTCTTCGGGCTGTCGATGGTCACCAACGCCGCGGCCGGCATCACCGGCGAGGCGCTGGACCACCAGGAGGTGCTCCAGGCCGGCCGCGCCGCCGCCGGCCGGCTGGGCCAGTTCCTGGTGCAGCTGATCGGCCGCATGTGAGCGGACCGCGCACCGTCCTGGTCACCGGCGCGGCCGGGCGGATCGGCAGCTGGCTGCGCGACGCGCTGCCGGAGCTCGGCTGGGCGGTGCGCGGGCTCGACGTCGTCGACGTGACCGACCCGCGCCCGGGCGTGGAGCACCGGGTCGGCGACGCGACCGACCTCGGCACGGTGGTCGCGGCCGCCGGGGGCACCGACGCCGTCGTGCACCTGGCCGGCATCCCCACCGAGTCGACGTGGCCGGCGATCCGGGACAGCCAGGTCGAGGGCAGCTGGGCCGTGCTGGAGGCCGCCCGCCGCACCGGCGTGCGCCGGGTGGTGCTGGCCAGCAGCAACCACGCGACCGGCTACACCCCGCGACCGGCGGCGGGGCTGCTGACCGAGGCCGACGCCCCGCCCCGGCCGGACACCTTCTACGGCGTCGCCAAGGTCGCGATGGAGGCGCTCGGCTCGCTGTACGCCGACCGGTACGGCCTGGACGTCGTGTGCCTGCGCATCGGCAGCGCCTTCCCCGAGCCGACGACGGTGCGGCAGCTGTCGACCTGGCTGTCGCCCGGTGACACGGTGCGGCTGGTGCAGGCCGCGCTCACCGCGCCGGACCCCGGCTTCCGCACCGTCTGGGGCGTCTCGGACAACACCCGCCGCTGGTGGGACCTCACCGCGGCGCGGGCGCTGGGCTACCAGCCGCAGGACGACGCCGAGCCCTTCGCCGCGGCGCTGCTCGCCGCGCCCGGCGAGCCCGACCCCGCCGACCCGGTGCACGCCCGGGTGGGCGGGGAGTTCACCTCCGACGAGTTCGACGCGGACACCATCGCCGCCCAGCTGGCCGAGGAGGGCCGACCGTGACCGTGCTGCAGACCGCCCGCGAGTGGGCGGACGACGACCCGCACGAGGGTGACCGCCGGGAGATCGAGGCGCTGATCGAGAGCGAGGACCTCCCCGAGCTGGAGCGCCGGTTCGCCGGCCCGCTGACCTTCGGGACGGCCGGGCTGCGCGGGCCGCTGCGGGCCGGGCCGGCCGGGATGAACGCCGCCGTGGTGATGCGCGCGGCCGCCGGGCTGGGCGCGTGGCTGACCGCGCAGGGGCACGCCGGCGGGGGGATCGTCATCGGCTACGACGCGCGGCGGCGGTCCGACGAGTTCGCTGCGCTGTCGGCCGAGGTGCTCACCGCGGCCGGCTTCGCCGTCACGGTGCTGCCGCGGCCGCTGCCGACGCCGGTGCTGTCGTTCGCCGTCCGGCACCTGGGGGCGGTCGCCGGGATCACCGTGACCGCCAGCCACAACCCGCCGCAGGACAACGGCTACAAGGTCTACCTCGGCGACGGCGCGCAGCTGGTGCCGCCGGCCGACCGGGAGATCGAGGCGGCGATCGCGCAGGTCGGGTCGCTGCGCGCGCTCCCGCGACAGGACGACTGGGTCACCGCCGGCGACGACCTGGTCGCCGACTACGTGGCCGCCGTCGTCGACGCGCTCGAGCCGGGCCGGGTGCCGCTGGCCGACCGGCAGCGGCTGGTCGTCGCCTACACCGCCATGCACGGCGTCGGTTCCGGCACGACCCGCGCGGTGTTCGAGGCCGCCGGGTTCTCGCCGCTGCACTCGGTGCCCGAGCAGGACCGGCCGGACCCCGCGTTCCCGACCGTCTCCTTCCCGAACCCGGAGGAGCCCGGCGCGGTCGACCTGCTGCTGGCGCTCGCCGGGCGCACCGGCGCGGACGTCGCCATCGCCGAGGACCCCGACGCCGACCGCTGCTCGGTGGTCTGCGGTGGGCGGCAGCTCACCGGCGACGAGGTGGGCGCGCTGCTGGCCGACTGGCTGCTGCGCCGCGGCGTGCGCGGCACGTACGCGTCGTCGCTGGTCAGCGGCTCGCTGCTGTACGAGCTCACCCAGGCGCACGGGGTGCCGTTCGCCGAGACCCCGACCGGGTTCAAGTGGATCATCCGGGCCGGCTCGCCCGAGGCGCCGCTGGCGTTCGGCTACGAGGAGGCGCTCGGCTACGCGGTCACCCCGGGCGTCGCGCACGACAAGGACGGCATCTCCGCGGCGCTCGCCGTCGCGCTGCTGGCCGCCGAGCTGAAGGCCGAGGGCCGCACCCTGCTCGACCGGCTCGACGACCTGGCCCGCGAGCACGGGCTGTTCGTCACCGGGCAGCTGTCGGTGCGGGTGGAGGACCTGTCGCTGATCGGGCAGGCGATGACCCGGCTGCGCGCGCAGCCGCCGGCGCAGCTGCTCGGCCGGGCGGTCGAGTACACCGACCTGGTGCACGAGGAGCCGTCGGTGGACGCCGTCCGGCTGCTCGGCGACGGGGTGCGGGTGATCGTCCGGCCGTCCGGCACGGAACCGAAGCTCAAGGCGTACCTGGAGACCGTCGTCCCGGTGCACGACGACGCCGGGGTGCTGGCCGCCCGCGGCCGCGGCGCCGACGAGCTGGACCAGCTGCGCACCGAGATGTCCGCGGCACTCGGGCTGTAGGGCGCCGTGACCGTGACCGTGGACGTCCGGGCGCTGGTCTTCGACGTGTTCGGCACCCTCGTCGACTGGCGCTCGGGCGTGGCCCGCGAGGCGGCCCGGCTGCTGGGCGACGAGCTCGGGTCGGCCGGGGTCGACCCGTTCGACGTGGCCGACGACTGGCGCGGGCGGTACGCGCCGGCGATGGACCGGGTGCGCTCCGGTGAGCTGCCCTGGACGCCGCTGGACGCGCTGCACCGGGCGTCGCTGGACGAGCTGCTCGCCGAGCGCGGCCTGGCCGCCGTCTCCCCCGCCGTCCGGGCGGAGCTCACGCTCGCCTGGCACCGGCTGGACCCGTGGCCGGACGTCGTCGCCGGGCTGACCCGGCTGCGCACCCGGTACGTGCTGGCGCCGCTGTCGAACGGCAACGTGGCGCTCGCCGTCGACCTGGCCCGGCACGGCGGGCTGCCCTGGGACGCGGTGCTCGGTGCGGAGCTCGTCGAGCACTACAAGCCCGACCCGGAGGTCTACGACTCCGCGCCGCGGTTCCTCGGCGTGCCCGCCGACCAGGTGCTGATGGTCGCCGCGCACGTCAGCGACCTGGCCGCCGCCCGCGACCGGGGGCTGCGCACGGCGTACGTGCACCGGCCCGCGGAGTCCGGTGGCCGGCGCACGCCGCCGGCCACCGACCCGGACGCCGACCTGTCGGTGGGCTCGCTGACCGAGCTCGCCGACCGGCTGGGCTGCTGACCGGCGGGCTCGGGCGGCTCAGCTGTAGTGCTGCGGGTACCCCGGCTCGCCGACCGGGCCACCGGCCGGCGCCGGCGGCGGGCCGTACCGGTTCGGACCGGGGGTGCCCGGCTGGCAGTACTGGACCAGCAGCACGATGAACCCGGCGATCGGCAGCAGGTTCCAGAGGAGCCACCAGGCCGAGTGGTCGCGGTCGTGCAGGCGGGTCACCGTCGAGGAGATCGACGGGACGATGGTCGCCAGGCCGACGATGGTGGTGAGCACCCCCACGCCGGTGTCGCTGCGCGTCCCGATCACCGCGTCGATGACCGACGCCACGATGCTGGCGGCGAAGATGGGCAGGAAGTAGCGGAGCCAGAAGGTGGGCCGGTCGATCCGGCCCCTGCTCACGTACCACTGACCGACGTTCATGCGGTTCCCCGTTCACCCTGGCGGTGCCAGCCCGGTCGGGGTGGCGGCTCATCGTGGCGGTCGCGCCGCGTGACCGCCATCACCCGGACGGGTGGGGGCAGGTCAGCGGGCCCGTAGCTCCAGGCGTCGTGCGCCCAGGTGCCCGCCGACCGCGGTGCCCAGCACGAGCAGGGCGGCGAGGCCGAGCCCCGCGCCCAGGTGCACCTTGAGCAGGGCCGCGCCGGCGAGCGCGCCGAGGGCGATGAGCGTGATCGCGCCCGCCCGGCGCCGCCAGGCGGTGCCGCCGCTGGCCGCGCCGAGCCGCGACTCCGCGGCCAGCGCGGTCATCGTCGACGTGACCACGACCGTGGTCACGTCCTTGACCGCGAGCGTGCGGGCGACCGCGGCCTGCAGGCCCATCACCGCGGCCAGCGAGCAGGTGGCGGCCAGCAGCCACCGCGGGCCCGGGTCGGCCGGGGAGGCGGGCGGCACGTCGAGCGCGAGCAGCGTGGCCGCGCACCCGGCGATGACGAGGCCGACGACCGCCAGCAGCACGGTGGCGCGCGTCGTCCACGCCGCGGGCTGGCCGCGCAGCGCGCGGCCGCCGGCGGCCGCGCCGACCAGGAACGCGGCGAACGCCAGCGCCGGCCCGAGCACCGGCAGCTGGTCCGCGCCGGCGACGGCCATGCCCAGGACGACGACGTTGCCGGTCATGTTGCCGACGAACACCCGGTCCAGGCCGAGGTAGCCGACCGCGTCGACGACCCCGGTGGAGAAGGTGAGCGCCAGCATCGGCCAGATCAGCCAGGCGGTGCGCTGCTCAGGCATCGGTGACCAGCCTCTCGTGGTGGCGGACCGCGAAGAGCACCAGCAGGTGCACGAGTGCGATGCCGCCGGCGGCGAACTGCTCGGTGTAGAAGAAGAGCGCGTCGACCAGGACGAGCGCGATCAGCAGCGCCGTCCGGGCCAGCGCGTCGCCCCGTTCGAGGCGCCCGCGGCCGAGCTGGACGGCGGCCACCGCCAGCAGCACGCCCACGACGGCGTCGAGGCCGATGCGCAGGAAGGTCAGCGTGGTGCCCAGCCCGTCCTGGACGTCGACCCGGACGTAGTCGTCGACCGCGTCGGCCAGGTCGGTGGCCCCGTCGGCCCGGTCGACGGCGATCAGGCCGGCCAGCGCCAGGTCGGCGAGGGTCGCGAGCGCCAGCAGCCCGAGGACGACGACCAGCACCCGGCGCAGCCGCGGTTCGGTGGTCGCGCGCCGGACGGCGTCGCCGGCCCGCCGCAGCCGCCGCCGGACCGGACCGGGCTGCTCGACGGCGGCGTCCAGCACGCCGGCCCGGGTGAGGTCGAGGAGCTCGTGGGCGAGCCGGGCGAGGTCGTCCTGGTCCGAGCCGGCCGCGCGCTCCAGCCGGTGCTCGAGGCGCCGCCGGTCGTGCGGGGAGAGGTCGCGGTCGACGGCGCCGCCGAGCAGCTCGAGCGCGGCGAGCAGCTGCGAGGCGGGCGCGGGGTCGCGGCGGCGGCGCAGCCGGAGGAAGAGGGCCAGCGCGGCGACGAGCACCAGGTAGGCGATGGGGGCCGCGGCGGCGAAGAAGTAGTCGTTGTCGACGGTGATGAACTTGCCGACCTCGTCGACGAACAGGCCCGCGCCGACCCCGGTGACCAGCGCGGCCCAGGGCAGCACGGCCCGGTTGACGAGGGTCAGCGCCAGCACCGCGCCGACCAGCAGGAGCAGCCCACCCCACAGCGCGTGGGCGATGTGCAGGGTGTCGCCGCCGACGGTCGGGTAGCCGGTGAGCGACAGGTAGGCGCGGGTGACCGCGATCGAGCCCGCCAGCCCGACGAGCAGCAGGAGCGCGTGCCGGTCGGCGTCGGCGCGCCGCGCCAGGTGCAGACCCCGGCGGGTGCCGCCGGTGGTCATGCGCCGACGGCCTCCCGGCAGCCGGTCCGCAGCGCGCGCTGGGCGGTCTCGAGCACCCGGACGACGTCCCGCCCGAACCCGACGTCGCAGGGGTGCACGCCGCCGGCGACCGCGGCCTGGGTCAGCTCCGTGACCGCGGTGCGGTGCGCCTCGACGGCGGTGCCGGACTCCGGCAGCAGCACCAGCCGGCCGGCGTCGCCGTGCACCCAGACGTCGATACCGGCGGACAGCTTGGCCGCGGTCGAGGAGAGGACCACCGAGCTCAGCCGGTCGCCCTCGTGGCGGAGCACCAGGTGCACCTCGTCGCCGGTGCCGCGGCCGGCCTGCACCTCCGTCACCGGGCCGAGCGCGGGCACCAGCACCGACAGCGCGTGCGGGCCGACGTCCCAGAGGGCGCCGTGCTCGTGCCGCCAGGGCGAGGCGTCGAAGGGGGTGCCGGCGAGCGAGCCGAGCCAGGTGACCGACCCGCCCGCGAGGGTCGTGCGGCCGGCCTGCTCCAGCCAGGTGGAGGTCGCCGTCCGGAAGCGGTTGGTGAAGAAGACGACCGACGCGACGCCGGCGGCCTCGACCGCGGCGACCACCCGGTCGGCGGCCTCGGTCGACAGCGCGACCGGCTTCTCCAGCAGGAGGTGCTTGCCGGCGGCGGCGATCCGCTCGGCCAGCGGGGCCTGGACGTCCGGGGGCAGCGAGAAGCTGACCGCGTCGACGTCGGGGAGCAGCGCGTCGAGGTCGTCGGTGCCGGGGACGTCGAACTCGGCGCCGGCCGCCTTCGCCTTGGCGAGGTCGCGGCCCCAGACGGCGACGAGCTCGGCGTCCGGGTGGTCGGCGAGGGAGGTGGCATGGACGGTGCGCGCCCAGTGGCTGGTGCCCAGGACGGCGAACCGCACGCTCAGACCTTCCCGAACTGGCGGTCCCCGGCGTCCCCGAGGCCCGGGACGATGTAGGCGTGCTCGTTGAGCCGCTCGTCGACGCTGGCGGTGAACACCCGCAGCGGGAGGCCGCTCTCCTCGAGGCGCTTGATGCCCTCGGGGGCGGCGAGCGCGCAGAGCACGGTGATCGAGGTGGCACCGCGGTCGGTGAGCAGCGTGCAGCAGTGCACCAGGGAGCCGCCGGTGGCGAGCATCGGGTCGAGCACGAAGACCTCGCGGTCGACCAGGGACGCCGGCAGCGAGGCCATGTAGGCCTCCGGCTGGAAGGTGACCTCGTTGCGGGCCAGGCCGACGAAGCCCATCTGCGACTCGGGCAGCAGGCTGTGCGCGGTGTCGGCCATGCCGAGGCCGGCGCGCAGCACCGGCACGATCAGCGGCGGGGCGGCCAACCGGTAGCCGGTGGTCTCGACGACCGGGGTGGTGATGGGCTCCTCGGCCAGCTCGAGGTCACGGGTGGCCTCGTAGACCAGGAACTCGGTCAGGTCGTGCAGGGCCGCCCGGAAGGTGGCGTTGTCGCTGCGCTCGTCGCGCATCCGGGACAGGCGGGCACGGGCGAGCGGGTGGTCGACGACGGTCAGCTGCACGGCTGACACGGTAACGGCCCCGCTGGTCAGCCGTGCCGCCGCGGCTGCCGCCAGCCCCCGGAACGGCGGCGCCTGCTCACCACTCGATCTGCGCCGGGTCGTCCCAACCCACCGTGGGCCCGTTGCCGGAGACGATCTCGTGCCACGCCCCGTCGTCACCCCGCTGGAAGTACGTGAAGTCGTCGTAGCCGGGCCCGAGGCGCACGACCACCTCTGCACGGTCGTCGACGACCGTCACCGACTCGATCCGCGCACCAGCCGCCGGCGACCACTCGGCCAGCGCGAGCCGCTCGAGCTCCGACCGGTCGCGGGCGTCCGTCATGGCGCCCAGCATCGCAGCGCTCAGGTGACCAGGGGTCCGATGAGGATCTCGGTGCCGTCGGGCCGGAACGTCCGCCATCGCCCGTCCGGTTGTCGCTCGACCCGGAACCCGTGGTGGACCTTGGTGTGGTGCCGCTCGCACAACAGTGCCGAGTTCTCGAGGCTGGTCTCACCGCCGTTGATCCAGTGCACCAGGTGGTGCACATCGGCCCACCAGTGCGGTGCCCCGCAGCCGGCGAACACGCAGTTCTTGTCCCGGGCGACGACGGCTCTCCGCAAGCCCGCCGGGACGATCCGGTGCTTTCGCCCGTAGTCCAGCGGCATCCCGTCCGGACCCATCACCACCCGGGAGACCACCGCGTCGCAGGCCAGCCAGCGGGCCCGAGCTGCCGAGATCTGCGCCCCGAAACCCATGGTCGCGGTCTGGGAGCCGGTGGCCGGGTCGACGAGGTCCTCCAGCTTGATCTGCAGCACCACGTGCGGCTTCTCGCTCCGCAGGACCGGCAGCTGCCCACTGGCGAGCTGGTTGTCCGCGATCTGCACCAACGCGTCCGCCTGCTGCTGCGCCCGATTACGGGTGTCGCCCTTGGGCCGGTCGGCCTGCACCTGCGACTCCAGCGCGGCCTGCACCTTCTCGCTGGCCACCGCGTCCAGGTCCCACCTGCCGGTCGTGCTGCCATCGGCGTGCTTGACGATCCGCAGGCTCCGACAGTCGGCCGGATCGGGCTCGGGACCATCGGGGTCCAGCGCGGCCTCGAATGCCTGCACCGCGATCTTCAACGCCTCGTGGGACGACTCGCGCGCCACCCGCGCCCAGTCCTCGTCGAAGGCGGACAGGTCGATGCCCTGCGCCGCAGCGGCGGCGATCTCCTTCGGTCCCACCGCGTCGGCGATCACGTCCACCTGCGCCGCGCTGATCGAACCCTCGGCGAACCCGGCCGCCACCAGCGGGAAGGACGGCAGCGTCCGACCGGCCCGGGTCAGCTTTGACGCGTCGTTCGCCGACACCCGCTGGTGCCCGACCAGCCACGACCGCATCGACGTCAGCCCATCGAGTTCAGGCGCCTGCGTGGTCTCCGCGTGCCGCGCGGTGCGGGTCAGCTCGGCCGCGACCATGTTCCCCGCCGCCACGAGCAGGGCCGTCCGGTCCAGGGCCTCCCCGTCGGTCAGCTCGTGCAGGTCCTGCTCCGAGAGGTCGCGCAGCAACGCCAGCAGTGCGTGCACGACACCTCCCGGTCTCTTCGAACGTGTGTACGAAGTATACCGGAGAACGATCACCCGGACCAGACGAATCCCCAGCTCAACCGGCCAGTCCGTGGTCGTTGGCGGAGAACCGCACGGGCAGGGTCGAGTGGGCAGTTGCGGTCGGCGACACGGGCGGACGCGCCGCGCCGGGCGACCACGACTGCCCACTCGGCACGTCACCGGACGGCGACCGACGACCAGCCCTCGACGTCCTCCGGACGGCGGGGCGCGGGCCCCACGTAGGCCGCCGCCGGCCGGATGATCCGCCCCTGCCGCTTCTGCTCCAGCACGTGCGCCGACCACCCCGCCGTCCGGGCGCAGGTGAACATGGCCGGCATCATCGCGACCGGCACCTCCGCGAGGTCGAGGACGACGGCCGCCCAGAACTCGACGTTCGTCTCGATCGCGCGGTCGGGCCGCCGCGACCGGAGCTCGGCGAGGGCGGCCTGCTCGAGCTCCGCGGCCACCTCGAACCGCACGGCGCCGAGCTCCTGGCAGGTGCGGCGGAGCACCCGGGCGCGGGGGTCCTCGGCGCGGTAGACGCGGTGGCCGAAGCCCATCAGCCGCTCCCCGGCGTCCAGCACCCGGCGCACCGTGCCGGCGGCGTCCCCGGTCCGCTCGACCTCCTCGATCATCGGCAGCACCCGGGCCGGCGCCCCGCCGTGCAGCGGCCCGGACATCGCGCCCACGGCCCCGGAGAGCGCGGCGGCGGCGTCCGCACCGGTGGAGGCGATCACCCGGGCGGTGAACGTCGAGGCGTTGAGCCCGTGCTCGGCGGCCGACGTCCAGTAGGCGTCGAGCGCGGCGACGTGCCGGGGGTCCGGCTCGCCGCGCCAGCGGCGCAGGAACCGCTCGACGACGGTCGCCCCCTCGTCGACGACCCGCTCGGGCACCGCCGGCAGCTCCGCGCCGCGCGCCGACCGGGCGACGAACGACAGCGCGGTCACCGAGGCGCGGGCCAGGTCGTCCCGCGCCCGCTCGTCGGTGGAGTCGAACAGCGGCGGCATCCCCCAGCGCGGGGCGAGCGTCGCCAGCGCGGCCTGCACGTCGGCGCGGACGTCGCCGGTCCGCACCGGGACGACGACCGGCTCGGCCGGCGGCAGCCCGGCACCGAACCGGCCGTCGACGAGCAGCCCCCACACGTCGCCGAAGGTCACCCGGCCGACCAGGTCCTCGACGTCGACCCCGCGGTAGCGCAGCGCCCCACCCGCGCGGTCGGGCTCGGCGATCTCGGTCTCGGCGGCGACGACGCCCTCCAGGCCGGGGCGGAACTCGGTGCTCATGTGGTCCTCCTGTGCTCGCGCGACCGGGGCGGTCGCGCCCTGCGCGGGACCCTCGTCAGCGCCCGGACGGCGGGCAACGTTGACCGGGTCAATGCATCCGGCAGGCTCGGGGCGTGACGGCGACCCCTCGACGGCTGACCACCCTGCAGGTGGCCGAGCGGCTGGGCGTCGACCGGACGACCGTCTACGCCTACGTCTCCCGCGGTCTCCTGCACTCGGTGCGCGAGGGCCGCACGAGCACGTTCGACCCGGACGAGGTCGACCGGCTGCGCACCCAGGGCCTGCTCGCGCGGCGGCCCACCTCGTCGACGGCCGTCGTCCGGACGGCGATCACCGGCATCGGCCAGGACTGGCTCGCCTACCGCGGCGTCGACGTCACCGGGCTGCTCGACCCGCCGCACGTCGAGGCGACCGCCACCTGGCTGTGGGAGTCCGTCTGGGACCCCACCGAGCGGCTGACCGGTGACCCCGGCGCCCTGCAGGCAGCCCGGCGCGCGGTGGCCGCGCTGCCCCGGACGTCCGGGGTGCACGCCCGGGCGGTGACCGCGGTCCTCGCCGCGGGCGCGGCGCTCGAGGGCGGCGACGGCGACCGGCACGAGCGGGCGCTGGCGATGGGCCCCACGCTCGTGCGGGCCGTCGCGCTCGCCGCCGCGGCCCCGGACGCCGAGGTCGACGGGGACGCCGCCCAGCCGGTGGCCCTGCTGCTCGGGCGGACGCTGTGCGGTGCCGACCCGGGGCCGGACGTCACGGCCGCCCTCGCGGCCGCGCTGGTGCTGCTGGCCGACCACGACCTCGCCGCCAGCACGCTGGCCGTGCGGGTGGCCGCATCGACCGGCGCCGGCCCCGAGCTGGCGGTGGCCGCGGGGCTCGGCGCCCTGGCGGGCCCGCTGCACGGCAGCTCCGGTCGGGCCGCCCTCGCGCTGCTGGACGCCCCGGACCCGGCGCAGGCGCTCGCCGCCGCGGCGGCGCGCGGCCACGTGCCCGGCTTCGGCCACCTGCTCTACCGCCGCGACCCGCGCGCCGTCCTGCTGCTGCGGCAGGTCGAGGCGACCGGCGGCAGCCCGCCCACCCTCGCGGCCACCCGCCGGCTGACCGCGACCGCGGACCGGCTGGGCCTGCCCGGCGCCAACGTCGACCTCGCGCTGGCCGCCCTCACCCGCGCCTTCGCGCTCCCGGACCGGACGCCCGCCGCCGTGCACGCCGTCGCCCGCACGGCCGGCTGGATCGCCCACTACCTGGAGGAGGTCGACGAGCGCGGCCTGCGCTTCCGCCCGCGGTCGGTCTACGAGGGCCCGCCCCGCGGCCGCCTCCTGCCCGGGCGGACGCCGCGCTGACGCTCAGCCGGGCAGGCCCTCCCGGGCGGCCGCGGAGGCCATGCCCAGCCAGGTGTGCCGGTTCCCTGCCCAGCACCAGCCCACCTTGGCCGCGTTCCGCCGCGCGGCGCCGTCCCGGCCGGTGCCGTTGCTGATCCACACCGCGGGCGTGCGCGCGTCGAGCGCACCGCTGGGCCGGCGGGCCCGCGAGCCGATCGTCATGAAGCAGTGGTTGCGCGCCAGCGCCTCCGGCCGGTGCAGCAGCCACTGCACGCCCTCCCCCACCGTCATCGGCGTGCGGCCGGCGGCGGTGAGCGCCGGCAGCGCCTCGTCGGGGCTCCAGTTGGCCATCGCGTCGCCGCGGTCGACCTCGCGCAGCAGGTAGACCGGCGCGGGCGGCAGCTCGACGACGGGCGCGAAGTCGTCGACGTCGGCCATGTCCACCACGAGGAAGCCGGGCCGGCCCTCCCAGCGCAGCAGCGGCACGAGCGCCGACGCGGGCAGGCAGTCGGGGTGGACGACGAGCAGGCCGTCGCCGGCCCGCGCGGCGGCGGCGCTGAACACCGCGGCCGGCAGGCCGGTCAGCGCCGGGACGCCGAGGTCGACCAGGCGCTGCGCCTGCTCGGCGGGCGGGGGCAGGGCGGGCAGCACGGCGGGGCTGGACGGGGCGGGCATCGACGACCTCCATGGTCCGCGAGCGACCCGGGCTCAACGGGCCCGGCCGGCCGCGGGTTCCCGCCCCGGCCCGGGACGTCGGAGGGGTCGGGGATGATGGTCGGCATGACCCACGTGCTCGACCCCGAGGCGCTGTCCCGCGAGGGCCGGCCGCTCCCCGAGCCGCTCGCGCCGTTCGCCGACGTGACCCGCTCGAACGAGGCGTTCCGCGCGTTCCTGCACGGGCTGCCCGGCGTCGACCAGGTCGGCGCCCAGCAGCGCGTCGCCGTCCTCGGCACCCGCTCGATCAAGACGACGTCGAAGGCCTGGGCGATCGACACCGCCATCTCGATGGTCGACCTGACCACCCTCGAGGGCGCCGACACCCCCGGCAAGGTGCGCAGCCTGGCCGCCAAGGCCCGCCGCCCTGACCCGACCGACCCGGCGTGCCCGGCGGTCGCCGCGGTCTGCGTGTACGGCGACCTGGCCGGCGTGGCCAGCCAGGAGCTGCACGGCACCGGCATCCACACCGCAGCCGTCGCCACCGCCTTCCCCAGCGGGCGCGCCAGCCGCCGGGTGAAGATCGCCGACGTCGAGGACGCGGTCGCGGGCGGCGCCGACGAGATCGACATGGTCATCGACCGCGGTGCGTTCCTCGCCGGGCGCTACCTCGACGTCTACGAGGAGATCGTCGCGGTGAAGGCGGCCTGCGGGCCGGCCCACCTCAAGGTGATCCTGGAGACCGGCGAGCTGGTCACGCTGGACAACGTCCGCCGGGCGAGCTGGCTGGCGATGCTGGCCGGCGGCGACTTCATCAAGACCTCCACCGGCAAGACCTCCCCCGCCGCGACCCTGCCGGTCTGCCTGGTGATGCTCGAGGCGGTCCGCGACTTCCGCGCCGCCACCGGCCGCCAGGTCGGCGTCAAGCCCGCCGGCGGCATCCGGACGACGAAGGACGCCGTCAAGCACCTGGTGCTGGTCAACGAGACCGCCGGTGCCGACTGGCTGTCCCCGGACTGGTTCCGCTTCGGCGCCTCCAGCCTCCTCAACGACCTGCTCCAGCAGCGCCAGAAGCTCCGCACCGGCCACTACTCCGGCCCCGACCACGTGAGCGTGGACTGATGACCTCACCCGCCCGTCCCGCCCCCGGCGTCTTCGAGTACGCCCCCGCGCCCGAGTCGCGGTCGATCGTCGACCTCCGGCCCAGCTACGGGCTGTTCGTCGACGGCGAGTTCACCGACGGCACCGGCACGACGATGAAGACCGTCAACCCGGCCACCGAGGAGGTGCTCAGCGAGGTCGCCGTGGGCAGCGACGAGGACGTCGACCGCGCCGTCCGCGCCGCCCGCCGGGCGTTCACCCGCGTGTGGGGCCCGATGCGCCCGGCCGACCGCGGCAAGTACCTGTTCCGCATCGCCCGGCTGCTGCAGGAGCGGGCGCGGGAGTTCGCCGTCCTGGAGTCGCTGGACAACGGCAAGCCGATCCGGGAGAGCCGGGACGTCGACGTCCCGCTGGCCGCGGCGCACTTCTTCTACCACGCGGGCTGGGCCGACAAGCTCGGCTACGCGGGCCTCGGTCCGGCCCCGCGCCCGCTGGGCGTGGCCGGGCAGGTGATCCCGTGGAACTTCCCGCTGCTCATGCTGGCGTGGAAGATCGCCCCGGCGCTGGCCGCCGGCAACACCGTGGTGCTCAAGCCCGCGGAGACCACGCCGCTGACCGCGCTGCTGTTCGCCGAGGTCTGCCAGCAGGCCGACCTGCCGCCGGGCGTGGTCAACATCGTGACCGGCGCCGGGGGCACCGGCCGGGCCGTGGTCGCGCACCCCGACGTCGACAAGGTCGCCTTCACCGGCTCGACCGACGTCGGCCGGGAGATCGCCCGGGCGGTGGCCGGCACGCACAAGCGGCTGACCCTCGAGCTGGGCGGCAAGGCGGCCAACATCGTCTTCGACGACGCCCCGGTCGACCAGGCCGTCGAGGGCATCGTCCGCGGCATCTTCTTCAACCAGGGCCACGTCTGCTGCGCGGGCTCCCGGCTGCTGGTGCAGGAGTCGGTGCACGACGAGGTGGTCGCGGCCCTGCAGCGGCGCATCGGCACGTTGCGCGTCGGCGACCCGCTGGACAAGAACACCGACCTCGGCGCGATCAACAGCGCCGAGCAGCTGGCCAAGGTCCGCGAGCTGTCGGACATCGGTGAGGCCGAGGGCGCGCACCGCTGGCAGCCGGCCTGCGAGCTGCCCGACCGCGGGTTCTGGTTCCCGCCGACGGTGTTCACCGACGTCTCCCCCGCCCACCGGATCGCCCGCGACGAGGTGTTCGGGCCGGTGCTGAGCGTGCTCACCTTCCGCACCCCCGACGAGGCGGTCGCCAAGGCGAACAACACCACCTACGGGTTGTCGGCCGGCATCTGGAGCGAGAAGGGCTCCCGGATCCTCAAGGTCGCCGACCAGCTGCGCGCCGGCGTCGTGTGGGCCAACACCTTCAACGAGTTCGACCCGACCTCGCCGTTCGGCGGCTACAAGCAGTCCGGCTACGGCCGCGAGGGCGGCCGGCAGGGCCTGGCCGCCTACCTCCAGGGGAGCAACCAGTGACCGAGCGGCTCGCCGTCCGCAAGACCTACAAGCTGTACGTGGGCGGGGCGTTCCCCCGCTCGGAGTCCGGCCGCACCTACGAGGTCAGCGACGCCAAGGGGCACTTCCTGGCCAACGCCGCGTGGGCGTCGCGCAAGGACGCCCGGGACGCCGTCGTGGCCGCCCGCGGCGCGTTCGCGAAGTGGTCCGGCGCCACCGCCTACAACCGCGGCCAGGTGCTGTACCGGGTCGCCGAGGTGATGGAGGGCCGCGCCGCCCAGTTCGCCGAGGAGGTCGCCGCCGGCGAGGGGCTGTCGTCGTCCAAGGCGCGCGCCGAGGTGGACGCCGCGATCGACCGCTGGGTCTGGTACGCCGGATGGACCGACAAGCTGGCCGCCGTGCTGGGCAGCAGCAACCCGGTCGCCGGCCCCTACTTCGGGTTCTCCACGCCGGAGCCGACCGGGGTGGTCGCCGTCCTGGCGCCGCAGCGGTCCAGCCTGCTGGGCCTGGTGAGCGTGCTCGCGCCGGTGCTGGCCGGCGGCAGCACCGCCGTCGTGGTCAGCTCCAAGGCCCGGCCGCTGCCCGCGATCACGCTCGGCGAGGTGCTCGCGACGTCCGACGTCCCGGGTGGCGTGGTCAACCTGCTCACCGGCGACGCCGCGGAGATCGGTCCGTGGCTGGCCGAGCACGCCGACGTCGACGCGATCGACCTGGCCGGCGCCCGCGGCCCGCTGGCGATGGAGCTCGAGCGGTCGGCAGCCGGCACCGTCAAGCGGGTGCTGCGTGCCGGCGCCGACGAGCCGGACTGGACCGCCGACCCGGGCCTGTCCCGGCTGACGCCGTTCCTGGAGACCAAGTCGGTGTGGCACCCGATGGGCCTCTAGCGGTACCGGCCTGCGGGCCCCCGGCCGCACCCGGCAGGATGGGCGGGTGGCCAGGCCCAGCATCGTCCCGATCGCCCTCACCCTCGACGACCGCACGGGCTACACCCTGTGGGCGCCACCGTGGGAGGAGGACGGCGAGGAGTGGCAGGCGTTCCTCGGCAGCACCGTCGAGGTGCGCGCCGACCTGAACGACGACGACCCGGACGCCCCGGAGGCGAAGGCCGTCGTCCACCTGTTCCCCTCGCCGGCGGCGCTGGCCGCGTTCTGCCGGTCCAGCACCGACCACGACCTCGCCGACCACCCGGTCTGGCCGGTCGTGGCCGGGCTGGACGCCGCTGAGCTCACCCCGGACGAGGACCACCGCTTCGACCTCGACGGCGTCTACGACGTGGTCGCGGAGAACCCGGACCGCTGGGCCGTCGACGAGCTCGCCGCGCTGATGGACATGGTCGGCCGGCTCGCCGAGTGCTGCGACACCGCCGGCGACGACGAGGACGACCTGCTCGCCGACGACGACGAGACGGTGTTCGAGTCGGTCGCCGAGCTGGTCGCCCGGCCGGAGGTCGCCGCGCTCGGCCTGGGCATCGACGCGTTCCTCGGCCGCGACGGCGAGGAGGCCTGGGCGCGCCTGGGCACCGCCGTCGACGAGCTGTGGGAGGACGTCGTCGAGGAGCTCGACGACCACCTCGACTGGACCGGTGCCGGCCGGGTCGACCCCGACACCTACCCGTCCGCCGCCGAGGAGGCCGAGGCCCGCGCCGCCGAGCCCGACGACGACGAGGACGACCTGGACGACACCGAGCTGGTCGACGTCGACCAGGACGACGACCAGGACGACGCGGCGCTCCGCCGCCCGGCCGCCGGCTCGACCGCCGCCGCCCCCGCCGACGCCGCGACCGCCGCCAGCACGACGGTCCAGGGCGCCCGGTTCACCGCGACCCCGGCCGCGGTGGCCGCCGCTCAGGAGTTCTGGGAGGCGGTGGGCATCCTGCCGGTCGAGCTGGTGCTCCCCGACGGCGCCGGGCTGACCCTGCGCTGCTACGTGCAGGACAGGGCCCGCTTCCTCGGCCGCGAGGGGAAGGTCTTCCTGTTCCCCTCCCCCGTCGAGCTGGCCCGCTTCTGCGCCGGCGACGAGGCGCACGACCTCACCGACATCGCGTCCTGGCCGGAGGTGGCCGACACCGACGTGCTGCCGCTGCCGGCCGAGGAGGACCGCTACGACCTGGCCGAGCTCGCCGAGGTGCTCGGTGAGGTGGCGGGGGGCGCCGGCGGGCTGATCCCGCAGCGGGTGCTGCTGCAGCCGGCCGACGGGGCCCGCGACGTCGCCGAGTACGCCGGGCTCGCCCACGTCGAGGAGCTGCTCGGCGGCGCCTCGCCGCTGGGCCGGGCGCTGGGCCGCAGCGAGGCCGACCCGGAGGCCCCGATCCACCCGCAGGACGCCGCGACGGTCACCGGGCCGTGGTCGGAGGTCGTCACCGCCGTCCGCGGCGCGGTCACCTACCGCGACTGACGCAGGACCCCGAACGCCGAACGGCCGGCCCCCGCGGTGCGGGAGCCGGCCGTTCGTCGTTGCTCGCCCCGCCTCAGCGGGGCGCGTGCTCAGTAGGAGCGCGCCGGGCGGGACGGGCGGCCGCCGGAGCGGTGCCCCTCGCCCTGGCCGCGGTACCCACCGGGACGACGGTCCCGGGAGTCGCCGCGCGGCCGGTCGCCACCGAAGGAGCGCTCGGACCGCTCGCCGTAGGACCGCTCACCGAACGAGCGCTCGCCCTGCGGGCGGTCGCCGTAGGTGCGCTCACCCTGCGGGCGGTCACCGTAGGTGCGCTCGCCCTGGGGACGGCCGCCGGACCGCTCGCGGTCACCGTACGAACGGCGCGGCGCACCGGGACGGTCACCGTCGCGGCGCGGACGACGCCCGCCCGGGCCGGAGGACGGCCGGCGCTCGCGCACCGGGCGCTCCACCGGCTCGACGTGCACGCCCCCGGCGACGAGCTCGGCGATCGGGGCGTCGCCCGGACGGATCCGGCTCACCTGCGGGTCGACCTTGGCCTGGCGGAAGCGCCGCTTGGACTGGCCGACCTGGTCGGGCAGCAGCAGCGAGACCACGACACCCGCGGCACCGGCGCGCGCCGTGCGGCCCGAGCGGTGCAGGTAGGTCTTGTGGTCCGCCGGCGGGTCGTAGTGCAGGACCAGCGAGACGTCGTCGACGTGGATGCCGCGGGCGGCGACGTCGGTGGCGACCAGCACCGGGCTGCGCGCGTCGGTGAACGCCTCCAGCGCACGGCGGCGGGCCGACTGCGGCAGGCCGCCGTGGATCGCCTCGGCCTTGATGCCGACCTGCTGCAGGTTGTCGGCCAGCCGGTCGGCGCCGTGCTGGGTGCGCACGAAGATGATGATCCGGCCCGGGCGGGCGGCCATCTGCTCGGCGACCCGCAGCTTGTCCGGGAAGGACACGCTGTAGGCGAGGTGCTCGGCGGCCGGACCGGAGTCCTCCGCGCGGACGACCTCGTGCCGGGCCGGGTCCTTGAGGTAGCGGCGGACCAGGGTGTCGACCTCGCCGTCCAGGGTGGCCGAGAACAGCAGCCGCTGGGCGTCGCGCCGGGTCTGGTCGAGCAGCTCCTTGACGACCGGCAGGAAGCCGAGGTCGGCCATGAAGTCGGCCTCGTCGATGATCGAGAGCGAGACGTCGGACAGCGTGGTCTCGCCCTGGTTGATCAGGTCCTGCAGGCGCCCCGGGGTGGCGATCAGCACGTCGACGCCGCGGCGCAGCTGCTGGATCTGCCGGTACATCGAGGCACCGCCGTAGACGGCGGCCAGCTGGACGCCGATCGCCTGCCCGAGCGGGGCCAGGTTGTCGTGCACCTGCTGGGCCAGCTCACGGGTCGGCACCAGGATCAGGCCGCGCGGCGCGCGGCGACCCTGCTGGACGTCCGCACCGAGGCGGGCGAGCAGCGGCAGGCCGAAGGCCAGGGTCTTGCCCGAGCCGGTGGCCGCCTTGCCCAGCACGTCCCGCCCGGCGAGCGCGTCGGGCAGCGCGGAGGTCTGGATGGCGAAGGGGCGGTGGATGCCGCGCCGCTCGAGAGCGGTGACCAGCTGCTGCGGCAGCCCGAGCTGACCGAACGTCGGGCCCTGGGGCTCGACGGGGACCTCGGGGGTGCTGGTCTCAGAGGTGGTGTTCGTCTGGGTGGTGCTGGCGTCGACAGAGTCGAACGAGGTCAAGCGGGAACTCCGATACAGATCGGTGCGCGTCCCGTGGTGTGGTGACCGCCGGGAGACCGGCGCTCACACTGGTGATCGCCGCCGTCTGCGATGACGCGTGATCTGCACGGATGCGCTGCCCGGACAGGACCGTCCGGGAGGATGACCGGCACTCACCGGCACGTCCAGGTTAGCAGCGCAGCGCCCCGGATGATTCCGCAGCGTGGCGCACCCCACCCTCGGGGTCGCTAGTCGGCCTCCTCGTCGACGTCGCCGGCGGTCACCGCGAGCACGCCGTCGACGTCGCTGAGCCAGGCGGCGAGCTCGGTGGCGGTGCCCCGCCCCTCGACGGTCAGCCGCAGCGACACCCGCCGGGTGCCGTCGTCCTGACCGTCCCACGGGTCGGGGGCGGTGGTCAGCTCGCGGACGACGAAGCCCCGGCTGGTGCACTCCGCGAGCGCCCGGCGCAGCACGCCCTCGCCGTCCCGGTAGGTGAGCCGGACCTGGTGGGTGCCGGCCACCCGCCGGGACAGCCGGCGGGCCAGCGGGGTGAAGCCGTAGACGATGACGAAGTGCCCGGCGGTCACCAGCACGGCCAGCAGCGGCAGCCCCGCGCCGGCCGCCATCCCGACCGCGGCGGTGAGCCAGACGACGGCCGCGGTGGTCAGCCCGCGCACCGAGTCGCGGCGGACGAACACCAGCCCACCGCCGATGAAGCCCAGCCCGGAGACGACCTGCGCGGCCATCCGGGACGGGTCGATGCTCACGCCCGGCCCGGCCACGTCGAAGAAGCCGTACTTGCTGATCAGCATGAACAGCGCCGAGGCGAAGCCGACGATGGTCAGCGTCCGCAGCCCGGCCGCCTTCTGCCGCAGCTCCCGCTCCAGCCCGATCAGCGCCGACAGCAGGAAGGCGAGCCCGAGCTCGCCGACCTGCTCCCAGTCCTGACCGGAGGGGTAGCCGGCCGCGAGCTCAGTCACGCAGCGCCGCGTACCCCGGCCGGAGCACGTCCACCAGCAGCCGCTCGCGCACCGCGGGGTCGGCGAACCCGGCGGCCAGCGCGCGCTCGGCGACGGTCTGCACGTCGTCCCAGGTCCAGCCGAACGTCGCCGCGACGGCGGCGTGCTCGCTGGTCACCGACACCCCGCTCATCAGCCGGTTGTCGGTGTTGAGGGTGACCGCGAAGCCGGCCCGGAGCAGCCGGTCGACCGGGTGGTCGGCGAGCGAGGGGTAGGCACCGGTCTGCACGTTGGACGACGGCGCGACCTCGAGCACCACCTGCTCGTCGAGCACCCGCTCCGCCACCGGCCCGAGCGGGCCGCCCAGCGGCACCTCGTCGGCGATCCGGACCCCGTGGCCCAGCCGCTCGGCGCGGGCGCCGTCCAGCGCGGCGGCGATGGATCCGATCCCGGCGGCCTCCCCGGCGTGGATGGTGCGGTGCGCGCCGGCCCGGTCCAGCAGGGCGATCGCCTCGGGGATGCGGTCCGGCGGGAACCCGTCCTCCGGCCCGGCCAGGTCGAAGCCGACCACGCCGGCGTCGCGGTGGCGGACCACCTGCTCGGCGACCTCCACCCAGCGGTCGGCCTGGCGCATCGCGCACAGCAGGGTGCCGACGACGATCGGCCGGCCCGCCGCGGCGGCGTCCCGGCTGCCCTGGGCGTAGCCGTCGAGCATCGCCTCGACCGCGGCGTCCAGCGACGTGCCCCCGGCGGTCGCCAGCTCCGGCGCCATCCGGACCTCGGCGTAGACGACGCCGTCGGCGGCCAGGTCGAGCGCCGCCTCGCGGGCCACCCGCTGCAGCGCCTCGGGCCGCTGCAGCACGGCCACGGTGTGCGCGAAGGTCTCCAGGTAGCGCGGCAGCGAGCCGGAGTCGGCGGCCTCCCGGAACCAGCGGCCCAGCGCCGCGGGCTCGTCGGCGGGCAGGTCGCGGTAGCCGGCCTCCTCGGCGAGCTCGAGCACGGTCTGCGGCCGCAGCCCGCCGTCCAGGTGGTCGTGCAGCAGCACCTTGGGCGCGCGGGCGAGGTCCTCGGCGGTCAGTTCAGCAGCCACCTGCCGAACGGTACTGAGCCGTCCGCAGCCCCCTGGGCACAGGTACCCGGGCCCGGGACTACCGGTCGCCGCGGTCCTGCCAGCGGAAGGTGCGCACGCAGAGCACCAGGCCGAGCACGCACCAGACCGCCAGCACGATCGCCACCCGGTCGAGCTCCCAGCTGCCGGCGGGCTCGTCGACCTGCAGCGCGTCGGGCAGGAAGACCGAGCGCATGCCCTGGGCCATCCACTTGACCGGGAAGAAGGAGCTGACCACCTGCAGCCAGTGCGGGAGGTTCCCGAACGGCATGAACACCCCGGAGACGAACTCCAGCAGCAGCGCGGCGGGGCTGATCAGCGCGGACGCCGAGCGGCGGTTGGGCGCGAGGCTGGAGACGGCGATGCCCAGCAGGGTGCAGGCGGTGATGCCGAGGAGCGCCACCCACAGGAAGGTGACCCAGTCGGCGGCCGAGGGCAGGTCGATGTCGTAGACGAGGACGCCGACCACCAGCAGCAGCACGATCGTGACCGCGGCGACCGCGAGCACCTGCACGACCTTGCCCACGAAGTAGGCGCTGGCCGGCATCGGGGTGCCGCGCAGCATCTTCAGCGTGCCGTCGGCCCGCTCGCTGGCGATGTAGATGCCCAGGTTCTGCAGGCTCGCGCCGACGATGCCCGCGGCGATGACGCCGGCCATGAAGTACTGGGAGAAGTCGACGCCGGCGCCGATGTCGTAGTCGAGCACCGAGCCGAGCCCGAGCAGCAGGACGACGGGGAACAGGACGGTGAACGTCACGCCCTCGCGCTGCCGGAAGAACTCCTTGAGCTCGACGCCGATCCGGGTCCGGTACGCCCCCGGCAGCGGCGCCTCGGTCACGGTCGTGCTCACAGCCATGGCACTGCTCCTCGCTCCGCTCGGCCGATCGCTGCGCTCCCCGCTCGCTGGCGCTCGCTGCGATGCTCACTCACGGACGCCGCTCTCCGATCATCCGCAGGTACACGTCCTCGAGCGTGGGCCGGGCGACCACCAGGTCGGGCACCTCGTCGGGGAAGCGGGCGGCCAGCTGCTGCACGAACGCGGTCGGGGTGTCGGTCTCGGCGGTGCGCCGGGCGCCGTCCTCGGTCCAGTGCACGACGGCGGGCGCGGTGCCCCGGCCGCCCAGCTCCGAGGGGACGGCGACCTCCAGCACGCGGCCGCGGGCGATGACCCCCACCCGGTCGGCCAGCTCCTCGGCCTCGTCCAGGTAGTGGGTGGTGAGCAGGATCGTCGTCCCGAGCTCGCGCAGCTCCCGGATCAGCGCCCAGAACCGTCGGCGGGCCTCCGGGTCGAAGCCGGTGGTCGGCTCGTCGAGGAACAGCAGCCGCGGCCGGCCGATGATGCCCAGCGCCACGTCCAGCCGGCGCCGCTGGCCGCCGGACAGCGTGCGCCCCCGCGACCCGGCCTTCTCGGTGAGGCCGACCAGCGCGAGCACCTCGTCGGCGTCCCGGGCGTCCGGGTAGTACGACGCCTGCGCGCGCAGCAGCTCCCGGCAGGTCAGCTGGCTGTCGGCGAGGCCGGACTGCAGCACGATGCCCAGGCCCGCCTTCCAGCGCCGGCCGCCCACCGCGGGGTCGACGCCGAGCACCCGCACCTCGCCGTCGTCGCGGTCGCGGAAGCCCTCGAGCACCTCGACGGTGGTGGTCTTGCCGGCGCCGTTGGGGCCCAGCAGCGCGAAGATCTCGCCTCGCCGGATGTCGAGGTCCAGCCCGTCGACGGCGGCCCGGTCGCCGTAGCGCTTCACCAGCCCGCGCACGGAGATGGCGGCGTCGGGGTCGAGCGGGGCGCGGGTCGGCGCAGCGGCGGTCGACGGACGGGTCACAGGCGGCAAGTGTCCTCCCTCGACCTGTGCGCACCCGACCGGGGTGGAGTCCCAGCGCTCGGGAAACGATGCGCTGGGACTCCACTCAGGCGGTGATGCGGTCCAGCAGCAGGGGCAGCGGCTGGTCGCCGGTGTCGACGCCGACCGCGCCCTCCAGCGCCTCGAGCGCGCGCGGGATCCGGCCGGCGTCGTCGGTGCGCAGCTCCAGCAGCGGCTGACCGGCGGTCACCTGCTCGCCCACCGTCGCCGTCCAGGTGATCCCGGCGGCCGCGGACACCGGGTCCTCCTTGCGGGCCCGGCCGGCACCCAGCCGCCAGGCGGCGACGCCCAGCGCGTAGGCGTCCAGATTCGTCAGCGTGCCGGTGGCCGGGGCGGTGACCACGTGGGTCTCGGCCGGCTGCGGCAGCGGCGCGTCCGGGTCGCCGCCCTGGGCGCTGATCATCGCCCGCCACACGTCCATCGCCCGGCCGTCGGCCAGCGCGTCGGCGGGGTCGACGTCGGCGCGGCCCGCGCCGGCGAGCATCTCCCGGGCCAGCGCCAGGGTGAGCTCGACGACGTCGGCCGGCCCGCCGCCGGCGAGCACCTCCACCGACTCGGCGACCTCGACCGCGTTGCCGGCGGTGCGGCCCAGCGGCCGGTCCATCGCCGTCACCAGGGCCACCGTGCGCACCCCGGCCGCCTCACCGAGGCCGACCATGGTGCGGGCCAGCTCGCGCGCCCGGTCGGGGTCGCTCATGAACGCACCCGACCCGGTCTTCACGTCGAGCACCAGCGCGTCGGCGCCCTCGGCGATCTTCTTGCTCATGATCGAGCTGGCGATCAGCGGGATCGACTCGACGGTGCCGGTGACGTCGCGCAGCGCGTACAGCAGCTTGTCGGCCGGGGCCAGGTCGTTGCCGGCGGCGCAGATGACCGCGCCGACGTCCCGCAGCTGCTGGACGTACTCCTCGTCCGACAGCGACGCCCGCCAGCCGGGCACCGACTCGAGCTTGTCCAGCGTGCCGCCGGTGTGCCCGAGGCCGCGGCCGGACAGCTGCGGCACCGCCACGCCGCAGGCGGCGACCAGCGGCGCCAGCGGCAGGGTGATCTTGTCGCCGACGCCACCGGTGGAGTGCTTGTCGGCGGTCGGCCGGCCGAGCCCCGACAGGTCCTTGCGGACGCCGGAGTCGATCATCGACCGCGTCCACACCGACAGCTCGTCGGGCGACAGGCCCCGGAAGAACACCGCCATGAGCAGCGCGCTCATCTGCTCGTGCGCGACGTCGCCGGCGGTGTAGGCGCCGATCACCCAGCGGATCTGCTCCGCCGACAGCGGCTGCCCGTCGCGCTTGGCCCGGATGACGTCGATCGCGTCGAAGGGGGCGCTCACCGCTGCGCCGCCGCGACGAGGTCGTCGGGGCCGAACGCGTCCGGCAGCACCTCGCTCATCGGCACGATGCCCAGCGACACCGTCTCGATGAGCATGTCGCGGCCGCCGTGCTCCCAGAGCAGCTGGCGGCACCGGCCGCAGGGCATCAGCGGCTGCCCGTCGCCGCCCACGCACGCGACGGCGACCAGCCGGCCACCGCCGGTGCGGGCCAGGTCGCTGACCATGCCGCACTCGGCGCACAGCCCCAGGCCGTACGAGGCGTTCTCGACGTTGCAGCCGGTGACCAGGCGGCCGTCGTCGACCAGCCCGGCGACGCCCACCGGGAAGTCCGAGTAGGGCGCGTACGCGTGGGTCATCGCCTCGCGCGCGGCCGTGCGCAGCGCATCCCAGTCGATGTCCGCCACTAGTGCTCCCCTCTCCGGTAGACCAGTCCGTCCGCCTTGGGCATCCGCAGCCTCTGCGAGGCGAGCGACAACACCAACAGCGTGACGATGTGCGGGGTGAACGAGACGATGCCGTCGGGCAGCTCGTCGATGGTGAGGAAGCCGACCAGCGCGGCGGCGGCGAACACCAGCGCCAGCACCGCCTGCAGCCGCTTGCCGCGGACCAACTGCAGCACCGCGATGGCCGCCAGCCCGATCGCCAGGAGCAGCAGCAGCGCCACGACGGCGCTCTGGCTGCGCAGCTGCAGCGCGTCGGCGAAGCCGAACAGCGAGGCGCCGCCGGCCAGCCCGCCCGGCCGCCAGTTGCCGAAGATCAGCGCGGCGAGGCCGATGTAGCCGCGGCCGTTGGTCTGGCCCTCGCGGTACAGGTTGGCGACGAACACCAGGAAGACACCGCCGAGGCCGGCCAGCGCGCCGGAGATGACCACCGCGGTGTACTTCAGCCGGTAGACCGGCACGCCGAGGGAGTCGGCGGCCGCGGGGTTCTCCCCGCACGACCGCAGCCGCAGGCCGAACGCGGTGCGCCACAGCAGCAGGTAGGCGGCGGGCACCAGCAGGACGGCGACGACGGTCAGCACGCCGACGTTGTTGGTGAGGCCGCGCAGCAGCCCCGCGACGTCGGACAGCAGGAACCAGTGCTTGCGCTCCAGGTCGCCGAGCACGTCGGCGCCCGAGGAGAAGAAGGGCACCGAGAACGACGGCGGCTTGCTCGACAGCGCCGGCGACTGGGTGACGCCACCGCCGGCCGGGTTGTCGACGTAGATCGTCTCGGACAGGAAGCGGACGACGCCGCCGGCGAGGATGTTGATCGCCACACCGGAGACGACGTGGTCGACGCCGAAGCTCACCGTGGCGACGGCGTGCACGAGCCCGCCCAGCGCGCCCATGACCAGGCCGCCGACGACCGCGCCCTGCCAGCCCCACTGGTACCCGGCCCAGCCGGCGCCCCAGGTGCCGAGGGTCATCATCCCGTCGAGGCCGATGTTGACCACGCCGGCCCGCTCGGAGAACAGGCCGCCGAGGGCCACCAGCGCCAGCGGCACCGCGAGCAGCAGCGCCGCGGACAGCGTCGAGGACGAGGTGAGCTGCTGCTCGCCGCTGATCACCCGCACCGCGGAGAACAGCACGATCAGCCCGACGAGCAGCCAGGTCAGCCGGCGCGCGCGCCCGCCACCGGTGAACAGCTCGGTCAGCCGGCCGCGGGAGGCGCCGGGCGCGGGGGCGGTGGTCACGGCGGTGCTCACTGCGAGACCTCCACGTCGTCGCTGCGGCCACCGCGACCGGTGGCGGTGCTGATCGCCGGTCCGGTGCCGCTGCCCGGGCCGTCGTCCGGCGGCGGGCCGCCGTCCCCGCCCTGGCCGCCACCGGTGCTGCCGTCACCGGTGGACGGCGGGGCGACCGGGGTGCCGCGCTCGGCCGCGCGCCGGGTGAGCCGGCGGGCCACCTCGTTGGCGATGACGACGGCGAGCACGATCGTGCCCTGGATGATCGTGACGACCGAGGACGGGATGTCGTTGAGCTGCAGCGGCACCTGCGCCCGGTCGAGGAAGGCGAACAGCAGCGCCGCGACCGCGATGCCGGCCGGGCTGTTGCGGCCGAGCAGCGAGACGGCGATGCCGAGGAAGCCCAGGCCGGTGGTGAACTCCGTGCCGTAGTGGTGGTCGCTGCCGAGCAGGTCGGGCAGGCCGATGAGCCCGGCGACCGCGCCGGACAGCACCATCGTCTTGATGACCATGCCGCGGGCGTCGACGCCGCTGGCCGAGGCGGCCGACGGCGACAGGCCGCTGGCCCGCAGGTCGAAGCCGAACCGGGTGCGCTTGAGCAGCACCGCGATGAGCACGCCGATGACGATCGCCACGACCAGGAAGCCGTAGAGCTGCCGCGGCGGGCTCTCCAGGCCGAGCGAGGAGAGCAGGCCGTTGAGGCTGGGCATCCAGCCGGACTCGGGGATCTCCGCGGTCGTGACGATCGAGGCGCCCGGCTTGCTGCCCCGCAGCGGGCCGGTGAGCAGGTAGGACGCCGTGCCCAGCGCGATGAAGTTCAGCATGATCGAGCTGATCACCTCGCTGACGCCGCGGGTGACCTTCAGGATCGCCACGACGGCCGCCCAGACGGCGCCGACGGCCATCGCGGTGACCATGATCAGCGCGACGTGCAGCGGGCCCGGCAGCGCGACCGCGGCCCCCGCGCCGGCGGCGAGGATGGTGGCCATCCGGTACTGGCCCTCGACGCCGATGTTGAACAGGCCCATCCGGAAGGCGATGGAGACCGCCAGGCCGGAGAGGAACAGCGGCACCGCCCGGTTGAGGACCACGATCAGCGCGGTCATCTGCTGGGTGGAGGTCTCGCCGAAGTCGAACATGACCCGCAGCGCGTCGACCGGGTTGACGCTGATCGCCAGCATGACGACCGCGGAGATCAGCAGCGCGACGACGACGGCGAGGACCGGCGCGAGCAGCGTCCGGCCGAGCCGGCGGACGGCGGTCACGCGGTCACCTCGGCCTGGGCACCGGCGCCGGTCATGTGCCCGCCGAGCTCCTCGGGGGTGAGCCGGGCCGGGTCCAGCGTGGCGACCACCCGGCCGCGCAGCATGACGTGCAGCGTGTCGGACAGGCCGATCAGCTCGTCGAGGTCGGCCGAGATCAGCACGATCCCCATCCCTTCGGCTCGGGCGTCCTTGAGCAGCTCCCAGATCGCCGACTGGGCCCCGACGTCGACCCCGCGGGTCGGGTGGGCGGCGATGAGCAGCCGCGGCTTCGCGCTCATCTCGCGGCCGACGATGAGCTTCTGCTGGTTGCCGCCGGACAGCGCGACGGCGAGGGTGTCCGGGCCGGGCGCGCGGACGTCGTACTCGCGCATGATCCGCTCGGTGTCGCTGCGGGCGCCCTTGCGGTCGATGAACACGCCCTTGGCCGACGGCGGCCGGGTCTGGTGGCCCAGCACGCGGTTCTCCCACAGCGGCGCGTCCAGCAGCATGCCCTGGCGGTGCCGGTCCTCGGGGATGAACCCGATCCCGCGCTCGCGCCGCTCCCGGGTCGACCAGGCGGTGACGTCGTCCGTGCCGAGGTGGAGCACGCCGCCGTCCAGCGGCCGCAGGCCCATGATCGCGTCGACCAGCTCGGCCTGGCCGTTGCCCTCGACGCCGGCGATGCCGACGACCTCGCCCTCGTGGACGGTGAAGGTGACACCGTCGACGACCGGCCGGCCCTCGGCGTTGCGCACGGTCACGCCGTCCAGGCGCAGCACGGGGGTGTCGCGGACGGTCGACTCGCGGGTGGCCGGGGTGGGCAGCTCGGCGCCGACCATCATCTCGGCCAGCTGCTTGGCGGTCGTCGTCCGCGGGTCGGCCTCGCCGACGGTGGTGCCGCGGCGGATGACGGTGATCGCGTCGGCGACCTTGCGCACCTCGTCGAGCTTGTGCGAGATGAAGATGACGGTGAGGCCCTCGCGCTTGAGCTCGGCGAGGTTGCCGAACAGCTCGTCGACCTCCTGGGGCACCAGGACGGCGGTCGGCTCGTCGAGGATCAGCGTGCGGGCGCCCCGGTAGAGCACCTTCGCGATCTCGACCCGCTGCCGGTCGCCGACGCCGAGGTCCTCGACCAGCGCGTCGGGGTCCAGGCCCAGGGCGTAGCTGTCGGAGATCTCCCGGATCCGGCGGCGGGCCTCGGCGCGGTCCAGCCGGCCGCCCTTCGTGGGCTCGCTGCCCAGGACGACGTTCTCCAGGACGGTGAAGTTGTCGGCCAGCATGAAGTGCTGGTGGACCATTCCGATGCCGGCGGCGATCGCGTCGCCCGGGCTGCGGAAGGTCACCGGCCGGCCGTCGACCAGGATCTCGCCCTCGTCCGGGCGGTGCATCCCGTAGAGGGTCTTCATCAGCGTCGACTTGCCGGCGCCGTTCTCCCCGACGATGGCGTGCACCTCGCCGCGGCGGACCCGCAGCTCGATGTCTGAGTTCGCCACGACACCGGGGAACCGCTTGGTGATCCCGCGCAGCTCCACCGCCAGCGGCGTGGGCTCGTTCAACCTGACTCCTCGAACCGGAGGGGCGTCGGCCGGCGGG
Organism: Modestobacter sp. NPDC049651; assembly: GCF_040659695.1. Lineage (NCBI taxonomy): Bacteria > Bacillati > Actinomycetota > Actinomycetes > Geodermatophilales > Geodermatophilaceae > Modestobacter > Modestobacter sp. NPDC049651. The sequence goes on along the minus strand of NZ_JBFAOG010000002.1, from coordinate 77,021 downwards.
TGACCCGCCGGGTGACGCGGAGGACGTCGTCCTCACGGACGACGGGAACGGTACAGACGCCCGGCCCCCGTTCCGCAGGTGGAACGGGCCCGGACATGGGAACGGCGGGTCCCGGGGCGTGGAACGCCCGGGACCCGCCGCCCCGTCGTGCGCAGCGCGTGCGGATCAGGGCTTCGAGGGCACCTTGATCTTGCCGCTGGTGATCTGGCTGGTGTAGTCGTCGATCTGGGTCTTGATGTCGTCGATGAACCCACCGCTGGTGGACAGGCCGACGCCCTCGCTCTTGAGGTCGTAGGTCTCGTCCTGGCCGCCCTTGACCCCGCCGTCGGCGAAGTCCTCGATGTAGGCCTGGACGGCGTTGTCGACCCGCTTGAGCACCGAGGTCATGATGACCGGCTGCAGCGACGGGTCGCCGACGGTCTGGTACTGGTCGGAGTCGACGCCGATGGCCCGCTTGTTGCTGGCCTTGGCCGCCTGGAAGACACCGATGCCCGAGCCACCCGCGGCGGCGTAGATGATGTCGGCACCCGAGTCGTACATGCCCTGCGCGACGATCTGGCCCTTCGCCGGGTCGCTGAACCCGGAGAAGTCACCGTTGGGCGACAGGTACTGGACGTCGACCTGGATGGCCGGGTCGACGGCCTTGACGCCGGCGACGTAGCCCGCCTCGAAGCTCTGCAGCAGCGGGCTCTCGACACCACCGATGTAGCCGACGTGCTTGGTGGTCGTCTTCAGCGCGGCCGCCACACCACCGAGGAACGAGCCCTCGTTGGAGGCGAACTGCAGGCCGGTGACGTTGTCGGCGACGTCGACACCGGTGGAGTCGACGACGGCGAACGAGGTGTCCGGGTACTGCTTGGCCACGTCGCCGATGACGTCGGCGTAGTTGAAGCCGACGGCGATGACCGGGTTGAAGCCCTGGTCGGCGAGCTGGGTCAGCAGGTCGGCCCGGTTGGAGGCGTCGGCGTTGGGCGACAGCTCCTGCACCTTGCTGCCCTTGTGGGCGCTGACGAACGCCTCGACGCCGGCGTAGGCCGAGTCGTTGAACGACTTGTCGCCGCGGCCGCCGGTGTCGTACGCCAGCCCGATCTTGACGCTGTCGCTGCCGCCGCCGCTGCTGCTGCCGCTGCCGCCGTCGCTGTCGTCGCTCGCACAGGCCGCCAGGGCCAGTCCGCCGGCCAGCAGCAGCGCCGCGGCCTTCATCCCACGCGCGTGGCGCAAGACGCTCTCCTCTCCTCGCGGACGGGCGCAGGGGTGGTGATCCGCCCCTGCGGGTGTCCGGTTCGTGGTCCCTCTCGGGCGTTCCTCCCGCCGCCCCGGCAGCCCGCGGGGGCAGGCAGGCCGGGCGACGGCGACCTCGGCACGCTAACTGCGCCCGCCCGGGAGATGACCCCCGAGGGCCGGACCGTGATGGGATCGTTGCCGAGCGGCAACACGGCACACACACGCGCTCGCGCGGGGCGAGCGGGCTCACGGACGCCGCGTGCCGTGGCTCACTGCCGGGCGCTCCCGGGTGCGTTCCGCGCGGGTGCCGCCGGTTAGCTTCGGGGCGTGCGCCGCGTCCCGTTCCGCGCCCGGCTCGCCGCCGGGTCGGTCGCGGCCGTCCTGCTCTGCGCGGGCACCGGCGGGCCGGCGCTGGCGGCCGGCCCGCGGCCGACCGCCGACCCGGCCGCACCGACGCCGACGGTGCCGTACCCGGACCGCCCGCCGCAGGGCAGCGCGCCCGACGGCAGCACCGTCGGCGGACCGCAGCTGGCCACCCGCGGGCTGGTGGTCGCGCCCGGCGCCCCGCCGCTGCCGGCCGGGATCGACGCGCGCGGCTGGCTGGTCGCCGACGCCGGCACCGGCGAGGTGCTCGCCGCGCAGGACCCGCACGGCCGCTACTACCCGGCCAGCACGCTCAAGACGCTGACCCTGCTCACCCTCGTGCCGGTGCTCGACCCCGCGCAGGTGGTGGCCGGCACCCGCGAGGACGAGGACGTGGAGGGCAGCCGGGTCGGGCTGGTCGAGGGCGGCCAGTACCCGGTGCCGCTGCTGTTCCAGGCGCTGGTGCTGCAGTCGGGCAACGACTGCGCCAACGCGCTGGCCCGGGCCGCCGGCGGCGTCGAGGCCACGGTGGCGGCGATGAACGCCACCGCGGCGCGGATCGGCGCCTGGGACACCGTGGTCGGCACGCCGTCCGGGCTGGACGTCGCCGGCCAGTCCTCCTCGCCCTACGACCTGGCGCTGGTCATGCGGCAGCTGATCGCCGACCCCATCGCGCTGGGCTACCTGCAGACCCCCACCGCGCAGCTGCCCGACGCCGGCGGCCGGCCGGGCTTCCAGATCCAGAACCAGGACGCGCTGCTGGCCACCTACCCGGGCACCCTGGGCGGCAAGACCGGGTTCACCGACGCCGCCCGGCACACGTTCGTCGTCGCCGCCGAGCGCGGCGGCCGGCGGCTGGTGGTCAGCCTGATGCAGGCCGAGCGGCGCCCGGTGCCCGAGCAGCAGCAGGCCGCGCTCCTGCTGGACTGGGGCTTCGCCACCCCGCCGGGCAGCAGCGTGGGCCGGCTGGTCGACCCGGTCGCGCCCGCCCCCACGGTGCTCACCACCACGGCGCCGGCCGAGGCGACCCCGCTGCCCTCCCCCGCGCCGACGCCGGCCGCCGCGCCGGCACCCACCAGCCCGCCGTCCGGGTCGCCGGCCCCGGCGCCCGACGACCCCGGCCCGCAGGCGCGGCGGCTGCTCGACCTGATGGGCACCCTGGGCCTGGTCGGCGCGCTCACCGTCCTGGCGGGGTTCCTGGTCGCCCGGCGCCGGCGGGACCGCCGGTCCGGCGACGGGGGCGACCCGCCCCCGGGCTGACCGGACGGGTCAGCGGCGCGGACCGGTGAGCGGGTACTCCTGCACGACCGACCAGGCGCCGTCGGGCTGCTGCTCGAACTCGGTGAACGAGTCGACCCGGAACTCCGCGTGCAGGTCGGCCAGCGCCACGTACGCCATGTCGAGCATGTCGGTGGGCACGTCGTGGGCGACGGTCACGTGCGGGTGGTACGGGAACGACAGCGGGCGGGCCAGCGGACCGGTGCGCACGTGGGTGGCGATCTGCTCGCAGTCGCCGATCCCGAGGGCGACGGTCACGAACACGACCTCGGAGACCGGCCGGAAGGTGCCGGTGCCCGACAGGTGCATGTCGAACGGCGCGTGCGCGCGGGCGACGGCGGCCAGGTGCTCGCTGATCGCGGCCCGGTCGCGGACGGCGACCTCGGTGGGCGGCAGCAGCGTCACGTGCGGTGGCACCAGGCTCGCCTGCGGGTCACCGCACTTGGTCCGCCACTCCACCAGCAGCTGGGCCCACGGCTCGGGCACCGACACGACCACGCCCAGCGTCGAGGTGTCCTCGCCCTCGCGCCGCTCGACCGGCCGGTGGACGAACGTGTCGTCGGCGCGCAGCGCCCGCCCGCTCACTCCGCCGACCCGTTCACTGCGCCTGCCCGCTCACGCGGACGCCCCGCCCGTGCTGCCCGGCGCCAGGAAGCCGACCCGGTCGTAGACGGTGGCGAGGGTGACCGAGGCGACCTCGCGGGCCCGGGCCGCGCCGGCGGCGAGCAGCCGCTCCAGCTCGGCCTGGTCGGCGAGCAGCTCGGCGGTGCGCTGCTGCACCGGCGCCAGCGCCTCGGTGACGACCTCGGCGAGCTCCTTCTTGAGGTCGCCGTAGCCGCGGCCGGCGAAGTGCTCCTCCAGCTGCGCGACCGTCTGCCCCGACAGCGCCGCGTAGATGCCCAGCAGGTTGGTGACGCCGGGCTTCTCCACCGGGTCGGCGACGACCTCGCGGCCGGTGTCGGTGACCGCCGAGCGGATCTTCTTCGCCGTCACCCCGGGGTCGTCGAGCAGGTTGATGCAGCCGGCCGGGGGCAGGCTCTTGCTCATCTTCTTGTCCGGCTGCTGCAGGTCCAGCACCCGCGCGGCCGCCTCGGGGATGAAGCCGGCCGGCACGGTCAGCGTCTGCCCGTAGCGGCTGTTGAACCGGGTCGCCACGTCGCGGGTCAGCTCCAGGTGCTGCCGCTGGTCGTCGCCGACCGGGACCTTGTCGGCCTGGTAGACGAGGATGTCGGCGGCCATCAGCACGGGGTAGGTGAACAGCCCGACGGACGTCGTCCCGGCGCCCTCCCGCTGGCTCTTGTCCTTGAACTGGGTCATCCGGCTGGCCTCGCCGAAGCCGGTCAGGCACTCCAGCACCCAGGACAGCTGGGTGTGCTCGGGCACGTGGCTCTGCACGAACAGGGTGCTGCGCGCCGGGTCGACACCGAGCGCCACCAGCTGCGCGGCCGACACCAGGGTGCGGCGGCGCAGCACGGCCGGGTCGGGCTGCTCGGCGGTGATGGCGTGCAGGTCGACGACGCAGTAGAACGCGTCGTGGTCGTCCTGCAGGGCCACCCACTGCTTCAGCGCACCCAGGTAGTTGCCGAGGTGGAAGGAGTCCGCCGTCGGCTGGATGCCGGACAGCACACGGGGAGCAGGCACGTCCTCCATCGAACCACGCGCCCCAGCGGTCCCGGGGCAGGCTCCGGGATCCGGCGCCCGCTCGTCCCGTATCCGCTGCTCAGCTCACGCGCCGGGCGACGTCACCGCCGTGTCGTCGACGGCCGCCGCGGGCACGGCCGCGAGCACCGCGTCGAGCGCGGCGAGGAAGACGTCGTCCTCCTCCGGGGTGCCGACGGTGACCCGGATGCCGTCGCCGGCGAACGGCCGGGTGATCACCGCACGGGCCTCCAGCGCGGCCGCGACGTCCGCGGTGCGCTCGCCGAGCGGCAGCCAGACGAAGTTGGCCTGGCTGCCGGGCACCGCCAGCCCCCGCTCGCGCAGCGCGGCGGTCAGCCGCCCGCGCTCGGCGACCACGGCAGCGCAGCGCTCCCGCACCTCGTCCTCGCTGTCCAGCGCCGCGACGCCGGCGGCCTGGGCGATCATCGAGACGCTGAACGGCACGTGCGTGCGGCGCACCATGTCGGCCACCGCGGGGTCCTCGGCGACCAGGTAGCCCAGCCGCAGCCCGGCCAGCCCCCAGGCCTTGGAGAACGTGCGCAGCACCGCGACGTTGGGCCGCCCGCGCATCAGCTCCAGCCCGTCGGGGACGTCCGGGTCGGTCACGAACTCGCGGTACGCCTCGTCGAGCACGACCAGCGTGGTGGCCGGGACGGCGTCCAGGAACCGCTCCAGCTCGGCCCGCCGCACCGCCGTCCCGGTGGGGTTGTTCGGGTTGCAGACGAACACCAGCCGGGTGGTCCCGTCGACCGCGGCGGCGAGCGCGTCGAGGTCGTGGGTGTCGGGGGCGGCGCCGGTCGTGCCGGGCAGCAGCGGCACCGGCACCGACGTGGCGCCGGTGAGCTGGCCGAGCAGCGGGTACATCTCGAACGACCGCCAGGCGAACGCGATGCTCGTGCCCGGCTCGGTGAACGCCCAGGCCAGCTGCTCGCAGAGGATGACCGCGCCGCAGCCGGCGACCACCTGCTCGGGCCGGACGCCGTAGCGCCCGGCCAGCCGCTCGGTGAGCAGCGCCGCCCCGTTGTCCGGGTAGCGGTTGGTCTCGGCCGCCGCGGCCGTGATCGCCTGGACCACCTTGGGCAGCGGCGGGAACGCCACCTCGTTGCTGGCCAGCTTCACCGCGCGCTCGACCCCGAGCTCGCGGGCCAGGTCGGCGGGGTTGCGACCAGGGCGGTAGGCGGGCAGCGCCGCCACGGCCGGACGTGGGCTGACCACGGGGCTCCTCCTCGGCTGCCGCCCGCTGCCCCGGCGGGGCGCTGACTAGGCTCGCAGCATGCGCGTTCTCGTCACCGGCGGAGCCGGGTACATCGGCAGCGTAGTCACCGCGGCGCTGCTCGCCGGGGGTCACGACGTGACCGTGCTCGACGACCTGTCGACCGGCCATGCGGACGCGGTGCCCGAGGGCGCCCGCTTCGTGCAGGCCCGGCTGCAGGACTCGGCCCCGGTGCTGGCCGACGTCCGGCCCGAGGCGGTGCTGCACTTCGCGGCCAAGAGCCTGGTCGGGCAGAGCCAGGAGTCGCCCGAGCTGTACTGGGAGAACAACGTGGGCGGCTCGCTCGCGCTGCTCGAGGCGATGCGCGCGGCCGGCTGCCGGCGGATCGTGTTCTCCTCCACCGCCGCCACCTACGGCGAGCCGGAGCAGGTGCCGATCCTGGAGACCGCCCCGACCCGGCCGACCAACACCTACGGCGCCAGCAAGCTCGCCGTCGACGCGATGCTGACCTCGTACGCGACCGCCTACGACTTCGCCGCGGTCAGCCTGCGGTACTTCAACGTCGGCGGCGCCGCGTTCGGCCGGGGTGAGCGGCACGCGACCGAGACGCACCTGATCCCGATCGCGCTGCAGGTCGCCGCCGGTGACCGGAAGGCGCTGACCATCTACGGCGACGACTACCCGACGCCGGACGGCACCTGCATCCGCGACTACGTGCACGTCACCGACCTGGCCGACGCGCACCTGCTGGCACTGCCCGCGCCCGCGCCCGGCGAGCACCGGATCTACAACCTGGGCAACGGGACCGGGTTCTCGGTGCAGGAGATGGTGGAGGCCGTCCGCGAGGTCACCGGCCACGAGCTGCCCGTCGAGGTGGGCCCCCGCCGCGCCGGCGACCCGGCCCGGCTGGTGGCCAGCTCCGACCGGATCCGCGCCGACCTCGGCTGGTCGCCGTCGCACTCCTCGCTGCGCGAGATCGTCACCGACGCGTGGGAGTTCACCCGCTCGCGCCGGTGACGCTCAGCCCGCGGTCGCCTCGGCTGCCGCGGGCTGCTCCCCCTCGGCCGGCTGCTCGGGTGCCCGGGACACCGCGATCCGGGCGATCCGCCGCCCGTCGAGCTCCAGCACGCCGAGCTGCCGGCCCTCGACGGTGACCGTGTCGCCGACCACCGGCAGCCGGCCGAGGTCGGCCAGCACGTACCCGGCGACCGTCTCGTAGGGTCCCTCGGGCAGCGCCAGCCCGGTGACGTCCCGGAAGTCGTCGAGGTTGAGCAGACCGTCGACCTCGTGCGGGCCTTCCACCGGCTCGTCGGTCTCGGCGGTGACGTCGGCGTCGTACTCGTCGTAGATGTCCCCGATGACCTCCTCGATGAGGTCCTCCAGGGTCACGATCCCGTCGGTGCCGCCGTACTCGTCGACGACGATCGCGAAGTGCGCGTTCTCCCGGCGCATCTCCGACAGCGCGGTGAGCACCTTCGCGGTGCCCGGCAGCTGCTTCACCTCGCGCGCCAGGTCGCCGACGGTCGCCGCCCGGCCGGCGGGGTGGCTGGGCAGGAACAGGTCGCGCACGTGCACGAAGCCGACCACGTCGTCCTCGCTGCGGCCGACCACCGGGTACCGCGACCAGCTGGAGTCGGCCACCTGCTTGGCCGCGCGGCTGGCGGTCATCGACGCGTCGAGGAAGTGCACCTCGGTGCGGGGGGTCATCACCTCGCGCACCTCGCGGTCGCCGGCGCGGAAGACCTCGTCGATCAGCCGGCGCTCGTCGCTGGACAGCGACTCGTGCGCGGCGACCAGGTCGCGCAGCTCCTCCTGGCTGATCGACTCACCGCTCTGGTCCGGGTTGCCGCCGAGCGCGCGCACCAGCAGGTCGGTCGACTTGGACAGCAGCCAGATGACCGGGCGGAACAGCTTGGCGATGGCGTTCAGCGGCGCGGCCACGACGAGCGAGAAGCCCTCGGCCCGCTGCAGGGCCAGCCGCTTGGGGGTGAGCTCGCCGACCACCAGCGACAGGTAGCTGATCGCGATGGTGACGACGATGAACGACAGCGGGTCGGCCAGGCCGCGGGACGTGCCCAGCGTGCCGACGGCCCAGTCGGCCAGCGGCGCGGACAGCGTGCTGGCACCGAACGCCGCCGAGAAGAACCCGGCGAGCGTGACGCCGACCTGCACGGAGGCGAGGAAGCGGTTGGGGTCGCCGAGCAGCCTGCTCAGGGCCTGCCCGCGGCGGCCGGTCTCGGCCAGGCTGCGGACCTGCGACTCGCGGAGCGAGACCAGGGCGATCTCGGCTCCCGAGAAGGCGCCGCCGATCAGCACGAAGACGACGACCATGACGATGTTGAGCCAGACGTCGCTCACCGGCGGCGTGCTCCTCCAGAGGTGGGGTCCTGCCCGGGACGGTCCCGTTCCGGGGCCACGGTAGTGGCGGCAGGAGGCCGACGGCCTTCCCGCTCCAACGGGCGGACGTCGCTGTGGTGTTCCCGCCGGGGCTTCAGTTGATCAGGTGTTTGCGCTTAGTGTCGACGCGGTAACGATTCGTGATCTTTCTGAGGACGTCCCCGTGCACCACCGCTCCACCCCGCCGCCGTCCGTTCCCCGACGGGTGCTGCGACCGCTCGCCCGCACCCTCCTGCGCCGCCCGGTGTGGGTCCCCCTCGCCGTGCTCGCCGTGCTGGGCGGGGTCCTGCTCGGGGTGCCCCCGGTGAAGGACTCCGCCGGTGCGCTGCTCGAGGACGCCTCCGCGAATTCGGCCCACCAGGCCCCCGGCCGCTCGTGGACCGACCAGGGCCGCCGCGGCGCCGCCGACCGCGCCGCCCGCTCCGCGCCGTCCGGCACGCCGGCCCCGAGCACGACCGCCGAGCCGTCGCCGGCGGCCCCGACCCCGGCGCCGAGCACCACGGCGCCCGCGTCGTCGTCCGCCCCGTCGTCGACGGCGCCGTCGTCCACGGCGCCGTCGCCCGCCGCGTCGCCACGGCCCAAGGCCCCGGCCGCCCCGTCGTCGTCGGTGGCGAGCCAGAAGCCCGCGCCGCAGCCCGCGGCCCCGTCGTCCGCCGCACCGGCGCCCGCGCCGGCGCCCGCGCCCGTGCCGGCTCCCGCCCCGGTGACCGCTGCCGGTCCCGAGGCCGAGGTGCTCGCCCTGGTGAACCAGCAGCGCGCCTCGGCGGGCTGCGGCGCGGTCAGCGCCGACGGCCGGCTGGCCGACCTGGCCCGGGCGCACAGCGCCGACATGCGCGACCGGCACTTCTTCGACCACACCAACCCCAGCGGTCAGGACCCCTGGGCCCGGGCGAAGGCGGCCGGCATCACGACCATGCGCGCGGAGAACATCGCCATGGGCCAGCAGGACGCCGCGGCCGTGATGAAGGCGTGGATGAACAGCCCCGGCCACCGGGCCAACATCCTCAACTGCAGCCTGCGCACGCTCGGCGTCGGCGTCGCGACCGGCAGCGGCGGCCCCTGGTGGACCCAGGACTTCGGCGTCTGACGCCGATCACCGGGGGCCCGGACGCGCGACGGCCCCCTCACCCAGCGGGTGAGGGGGCCGTCGTGCAGTCGGGCCGAGGTCAGGCCATGGCCTTCTTCAGGTTGTTGTCGATGGCCGCCAGGAAGTCCTGGGTGTTCAGCCACGGCTGGTCCTTGCTGATCAGCAGGGCCAGGTCCTTGGTCATCTGACCGCTCTCGACGGTCTCGATGCAGACGCGCTCGAGGGTCTCGGCGAACCGGGTGACCTCGGGGGTGCCGTCGAGCTTGCCGCGGTGGGCCAGGCCCCGGGTCCAGGCGAAGATCGACGCGATCGGGTTCGTCGAGGTCTCCTTGCCCTGCTGGTGCTGCCGGTAGTGCCGGGTCACCGTGCCGTGCGCGGCCTCGGCCTCGACGGTGCGGCCGTCGGGGCTGGACAGCACCGACGTCATCAGGCCCAGCGAGCCGAAGCCCTGCGCGACGGTGTCGGACTGCACGTCACCGTCGTAGTTCTTGCACGCCCAGACGTAGCCGCCCTCCCACTTGAGGGAGGCGGCGACCATGTCGTCGATCAGGCGGTGCTCGTAGGTGATGCCCGCCTTGGCGAAGTCGTCCTTGAACTCGGCCTGGAAGATCTCCTCGAAGATGTCCTTGAACCGGCCGTCGTAGGCCTTGAGGATCGTGTTCTTCGTGGACAGGTAGACCGGGTAGCCGCGGGTCAGGCCGTAGTTCAGCGAGGCGCGCGCGAAGTCGCGGATCGACTCGTCGAGGTTGTACATGCCCATGACGACGCCGGAGCCCGGCGACTGGAACACCTCGTGCTCGATGGGCTCCGAGCCGTCCTTCGGGGTGAAGGTCAGCGTCAGCGTGCCCTCGCCCGGGAAGCGGAAGTCGGTGGCCCGGTACTGGTCGCCGAAGGCGTGACGGCCGACGATGATCGGCTTGGTCCAGCCCGGCACCAGCCGCGGCACGTTCTGCATGATGATCGGCTCGCGGAAGATGACGCCGCCGAGGATGTTGCGGATCGTCCCGTTGGGCGACCGGTACATCTTCTTGAGGCCGAACTCCTCGACCCGCGCCTCGTCCGGGGTGATGGTGGCGCACTTGACGCCCACGCCGTGCCGCTTGATGGCCTCGGCCGCGTCGACCGTGACCTGGTCGTCCGTCGCGTCGCGGTGCTCGATGCCCAGGTCGTAGTACTCGAGGTCGACGTCGAGGTAGGGCAGGATCAGCTGGTCCTTGATGAACTGCCAGATGATCCGGGTCATCTCGTCGCCGTCGAGCTCGACGACCGTGCCCTCGACCTTGATCTTGCTCACGTGCTCTCCTCGCTGGCCTGGTCGGCCGCTGGTCTGCAACTGCGGCGCCCGGCGTGCGGTGGCACGCGGACGCACGTGTCCTGGTCTTCTCTACACCGTCGGCCGCACGGACCGACGCGCGGGGCCGGGGTCGGGCGGGTGGGACGGGTGGGACCGGGGTGGGACGGGCGGGGTCACAGGCCCGCGACGTCGGACTGCTTGGCGCGCACCGCGTCGGCGGCGGTGCGCAGCCCGGCCAGCTCGGTCTCCGACAGGTCGGTCTCGACCACCCGCCGGACGCCGTCCCGGCCGATCTCGGCCTCCACCCCCAGGTAGACGCCGGAGATGCCGTACTGCCCGTCGACCCAGGCGCAGACCGGGAGCACGCTGCCCGAGTCCTCGATGACCGCGCGGGCCATCCGGGCCGCGGCCGCGGACGGGGCGAAGTAGGCCGAACCGGTCTTCAGCAGCCCGACCACCTCGGCGCCGCCGTTGCGGGTGCGGTCGACCAGCGCCTCGACCCGCTCGGCGGGCAGCACGTCGGCCAGCGGCTTGCCCTCGACCGTGCAGGCCGACGGCACCGGCACCATCGTCTCGCCGTGCGAGCCCAGGGTCAGCGTGCGCACCGACGCGACGGGAACGCCCAGCTCCTCGGCCACGAAGTGCGCGAACCGGGCGCTGTCCAGCACGCCGGCCTGGCCCATCACCCGGGAGTGCGGGAAGCCGGTGGCCAGCTGGGCGAGCGCGGTCATCTCGTCCAGCGGGTTGGACACCACGATGAGGACGGCGTCCGGTGAGGTCTCCGCGATCCGCTCGGACACCGACCGCACGATGCGGGCGTTGGTCTCCAGCAGGTCCATCCGGCTCATGCCGGGCTTGCGCGGCAGGCCCGCGGTGACCACGACGACGTCCGAGCCCTCGGTGCCCGCGTAGGACCCGCCGCCGACGCCGACCACCCGGGTCTCGAAGCCCTCGACCGGCCGGCTCTGGTTGATGTCGAGCGCCAGGCCCTCGGGGCGGCCCTCGATGACGTCGGTGAGGACGACGGTCTCGAAGACGTCGTACTCGGCCAGCCGCTGGGCGGTGGTCGACCCGTAGAAGCCGGCCCCGACGACGGTGACCTTGCCGCTGCGCTGCGCCATGCCGGTCAACCTAGCGCCGGGCGACCCGGTTCGACCGGGCCGCCCGCGCGCCTTCCGGCCGGGAGGTCAGCCGGCCGGGACCGAGAGCGCGATGGCGACCACCGCGGCCCCGGCCCCGAGCATCAGCGTGACGTCGATCGTCCGGCTGCGGACGGCGAGGAAGCCCAGCCGCCGCTCCGGCAGCATCCGCAGCAGCCCGCCGGCCAGCAGCGCGCAGCCCACCAGCACCAGCCCGGCCCGCCACCGGTCGACCGCGACCAGCACGAGGCCGGCGCCGACCGTGACCACGACGAACGTCAGCGGCCACTGGCGCAGCGCCCCGGCGAGGAACGGCCGCCGCACGTACAGCGGCGGCTTCCCGGTGCCGGCCGGGCCGGGCGGCTGGGCCACGGTCAGGCGGACAGCGCTGCGGCGGCCGCGGCCTGCTCGGCGGCGAGCACCACGTTGGCCAGCAGCATCGCGCGGGTCATCGGCCCGACGCCGCCGGGGTTGGGGGCGACGAAACCGGCGACCTCGGCCACCGCGGGGTCGACGTCCCCGGCGATCTTGCCGTCGACCCGGCTCACGCCGACGTCGAGCACGGCGGCGCCCGGCTTCACCATGTCGGGGGTGATGATCGAGGGCACGCCGGCCGCGGCGACGACGACGTCGGCGTTGCGGGTGTGCGCGGCCAGGTCGCGGGTGCCGGTGTGGCACAGGGTCACGGTGGCGTTCTCGCTGCGCCGGGTGAGGATCAGGCCCAGCGGCCGGCCCACGGTGATGCCGCGGCCGACGACCACGACCTCCGCACCGTTGAGCGGGACGTCGTAGCGGCGCAGCAGCTCCACGATGCCGACCGGGGTGCACGGCAGGGGCGCGGGCACGTTGAGGACCAGCCGGCCGAGGTTGGTGGGGTGCAGGCCGTCGGCGTCCTTCGCCGGGTCGATCCGCTCCAGCACGACGCTCTCGTCGATGCCCTTGGGCAGCGGGAGCTGGACGATGTAGCCGGTGCACGCCGGGTCGGCGTTGAACTCGTCGATGACGGCGAGCACGTCCTCCAGGGTGGCCGTGGCCGGGAGCTCGCGCTGGATGCTGGCGATGCCGACCTGCGCGCAGTCCTTGTGCTTGGCCGAGACGTACCACCTGCTGCCGGGGTCGTCGCCCACGAGCAGGGTGCCCAGCCCGGGTCGTCGTCCTGCCGCTGCCAAGGAGGCGACCCGTTCGGTCAGCTCCCCCCGGATCGCCGCCGCCGTCGCCTTGCCGTCGAGTGTCGTCGCTGCCACGTGTTGCAGTCTGCCCGACGCCGCCACCCGTAGGCTCGGGAGCACCGACAGCTGCACGGGCCGCCGCGCGCCCGCGCGCGGAGGAGGAACCCAGATGAGCCAGCCGCCCGGCCCCGACGACCGGCCCCCCGGTCCCCAGCCGCACGGCAGCAGCGCCTACGGCGGTGCCGCGCTCCCGAACCGGCCGCTGCCCGGCCAGCCGTCCGGCGAGCAGCACACCGAGCAGCTCCCGCCGGTCTGGCCGGGGCACGCCGCGCAGGCCGACACCGGCCCGGCCACCGTCGCCGGCATGCCCGTGGCCGCCCCCCGCCCCCCGGCCGACCCGCACCCGGCCACCGGGCCGCGCCCGGCCGTCGACCCGCACCCGCCCACCGGGCCCCGCCCGGTCGTCGACGCCCGCCCGGCCGCCGGGCCGCGGACGCCGAGCTTCTGGGACGGCGACGCCGCCGACCACCACCCGGACGGGACCCGGGCCGAGCAGGACCGCGCCGACCGGACGCGCACCGACCTGGGCGGGCCGGCCTGGACCCCCGCCGCCCCCGCGGAGGCGACCTACGGCGCCCCGGGCGCCGCCGCGTCCCCCACCGAGGCGGGCGTGACGGCGCCCGACTGGTCCGACCGCCCGGTCGCGGTGCGCCGGCCGGACACGATCGCCGGGCTGCTCCTGCTGCTGGCCGGCATCGCCGCGGGCGTGAGCCTGCTGGTGGTCTGGGTGCACGGCGGCGGCACCGGGTTCGACCTGGTGCGCAACGGCATCGACGACGCCCGGGTGGGCACCGGCCGGCTCGCCGACACCGGCACCTGGCAGCCGCTGGCCGTGGTGCTCGGCGGGGCGCTGCTGTTCCTGGTCGGGCTGTTCCTGTTCACCCCGGCCCGCACCCACCGCTTCCTCGGCGGGCTGGGGCTGGTGGTCACCCTGCTGGTGGCCGCGGGGGTGCTCGTGCCGCTGGCCGACGCCCGGTGGTCGTTCGACCGGTTCACGACCGGCTTCTGGTTCGCGATCGCCGTCGCCGGGCTCGGCGTCCTGGGCAGCCTCAAGGCCCTGATGACCGGCCCGAAGGTGCGCTGACAGCCCGCCGTCCCACTTTCGGGGCCGAAAGTGGGACGACCTTCGGCGCCGAAACCGGGAGGGGGGCGGCTCAGTCGAGCAGCGCGCCGTGGGCGGCGGTGAACTGCAGCGCCTGGGCCAGGTCCAGCCGGACGCCGGCCAGGTCGAACGCCTGCCAGTTGACGCCGGCGGTCTCCGCCCCGCGCAGGTCGGCACCGCGCAGCCGGGTGCCCTGGAGCCGGGCGTGCCGGAGGTCGGCGCGGCTGAGGTCCGCGCCGGTCAGGTCGGCGTCGGTCAGGTCGGCCTCGGTCAGCCGCTGCCCGGCGAGGTCGACGCCGGCGAGGTCCGCGCCGCGCAGCGAGGCGTAGCTCCAGTCGCTCTCGGTGCTGGTCATCGGCCGCAGCGTGGCGCCGGGGAACTGCGAGCCGGTGAGCTTGCAGCCGATCCACCGGACGCCGAAGAGCTTCGCCCGGTCGAACCGGCACGAGAGGAAGGCGCTCCCCTCGTGCCGGCTGCTGCTCATCGAGACCCCGGTCAGCACGCACCGCTCGAACACGCAGCGGCTGGTGACCACCTCGGCCAGGGAGGCGTCGTCGAACCGGCAGCCGACGAAGGTGACCCGCTCCAGCCGGGCGCCGTCCCAGTCGACCCGGGCGAGGTCCTCGTCCTCCCAGACGGTGTCCGGCGCCGGCGGGTCGAGCGGGGTCCGGGCGCCCCGCATCAGTGGGCGAAGTGCCGGGTGCCGGTGAGGTACATGGTCACGCCGGCCTCCTGCGCCGCCGCGACGACCTCCTCGTCGCGCACCGAGCCGCCGGGCTGCACGACCGCGCGCACCCCGGCGTCCAGCAGCACCTGCAGCCCGTCGGCGAACGGGAAGAACGCGTCGGAGGCGGCGACCGACCCGGCGGCGCGGTCCCCGGCCCGGGAGACGGCGAGCTTGGCCGAGTCGACCCGGTTGACCTGGCCCATGCCGACGCCGACGGTCGCCTTGCCGCTGGCCAGCAGGATCGCGTTGCTCTTCACCGCGCGCACGGCCCGCCAGGCGAACACCAGGTCGTCGAGGGCCGCGGCGTCCAGCGGCTCACCGGTGGCCAGCGTCCAGCTGGCCGGGTCGTCGCCGGGGGCGTCGATCCGGTCGGCGGTCTGCAGCAGCAGCCCACCGCTGACCGGGCGCATCTCGACGGTCAGCCGGGCCGCGTCGGCGGGCATGCGCAGCAGCCGGATGCTCTTCTTCTGGCTGAGCAGCGCGAGCGCGTCCTCGGTGAAGGACGGCGCGGCGACCACCTCGGTGAACACCTCGGCGATCTGCTCGGCCAGGGTGAGGTCGACCTCGCGGTTGGCGGCGATGACGCCGCCGAACGCGCTGACCGGGTCGCAGGCGTGCGCCTTGCGGTGCGCGGCGGCGATGTCCGGGCCGACGGCGATGCCGCACGGGTTGGCGTGCTTGATGATCGCCACGCACGGGTCCTCGTGGTCGTGCGCGGCGCGCCAGGCGGCGTCGGTGTCGATGTAGTTGTTGTAGGACATCGGCTTGCCGTGCAGCTGCTCGGCGTCGGCGAGCCCGGGCTGGCCGCTGCGGTAGAGGGCCGCGGCCTGGTGCGGGTTCTCGCCGTAGCGCAGCACGTCGGTGCGCTCCCAGCTGCCGCCGATCCAGTCGGGGAAGCCGCTCTCGTCGTCCGGGCTGAGCACGTTGCCCATCCAGGAGGCGACCGCGACGTCGTAGGACGCGGTGTGCCGGAACGCCTCGGCGGCGAGCTGCTGGCGCTGGGACAGCGTGAAGCCGCCCTCCCGCACCGCGGCGATCACCTGCTCGTAGCGGTCCGGGGCGACGACGACGGCGACCGACGGGTGGTTCTTCGCCGCGGCGCGGACCATGGCCGGGCCGCCGATGTCGATCTGCTCGATGCACTCGTCGGGCGTCGCGCCGGAGGCGACGGTGTCGCTGAACGGGTAGAGGTTGACCACGACCAGGTCGAAGGCGGCGATGCCGAGCTCGTCGAGCTGGCGCACGTGGTCGGGCTTGCGCCGGTCGGCCAGGATGCCGGCGTGCACGGCGGGGTGCAGCGTCTTGACCCGGCCGTCGAGGCACTCGGGGAAGCCGGTGACCTGCTCGACCGGGGTGACCGGCACACCGGCCGCGGCGATCCGCGCAGCGGTGGCACCGGTGCTGACCAGCTCGACGCCGGCGTCGGCCAGCCCGCGGGCCAGCTCCTCGACGCCGGTCTTGTCGTAGACGCCCAGCAGGGCGCGGCGGACGGGGGTGCGGTCGCTCATCGCGAGCTCTCCTCAGGGGCGGGTCGGGTGGGTACGACTACCGGCAGGGGGGCGCCGGTGGCCAGCGCGGCCACCGTCTGCACCAGGAGCTCGCGCTCCACGGTCTTGATGCGCTCGTGCAGGCGGTCCTCGTCGTCGCCGGGCAGCACGGGGACGGCGCGCTGGGCGAGCACCGGGCCGGTGTCGACGCCGGCGTCCACCAGGTGCACCGTCGCCCCGGTGGTGCCGACGCCGGCGGCCAGGGTGTCCCGGACGGCGTGCGCGCCGGGGAAGGCCGGCAGCAGCGCGGGGTGCGTGTTGAGCACCCGCTCGGGGAAGGCGGCGAGGACGGCGGGCCCGAGGACCTTCATGAACCCGGCGGAGACCACCCAGTCGGGGCGGTGCGCGGCGAGCTCGGTGGCCAGCGCGCGGTCCCAGGCGGCGCGGTCGGGGTGGGCGCCCAGCGGCACGGTGAAGGTGGGCAGGCCCCGGTCGCGGGCGGCGGCGAGGCCGGCGGCGTCGGCCCGGTCGGACCCGACCGCCACGACCTCCGCCGGGTAGCCCGGGGCGTCGGTGGCGGCGAGCAGCGCGGCGCACAGCGTTCCCGCTCCGGAGAGCAGGACGACGAGGCGCGACCGCGGGGCGGGAGCGTCCGGCACGTTCCAGACCCTAGACGGGGCCGTCGGCGGCCCTGACGCCACGGTTGGCCGGGGGTCAGCCGTGGCCCCGCCACCGGGTGACCGCGGCGGCGAGCGCGGCCGCGAGCCCCGCCTGCGCGGCGACCGCCAGGCCGGTGGCCGTCGCCGGCGCGCCCACCGAGGCGAGCGCGGCGTCGCCGAGCCGGCCGGCGGCGAGCAGCACCCACAGGCCGGTCGCGACACCGAGACCGACCCCGGCCGCCAGGCCCCACAGCGCGGCCGTGACGGTGCCGGCGGCGACCAGCCGGCGGCCGACCACCGTGCCGGTGACCACCCCGGCCAGCGCGGGCAGCACCTGGGTGAGGAAGGCCAGCAGCGGGACGGCCTGGGTGTCGGGCAGCGCCGCCAGCAGCGGCAGCGCGGGCACCGGGCCGAGCGTCACGCCGCCCACCGAGACGGCCGTGCCGGTGCCGACGGTGAAGCCAGGGCCGGCCGCGAGGCCGGCGACCGCGGCGGCGGCGTTCGGCAGCAGGAGCGCGCTCAGCCCGACCAGGCCGGCCGCTCCCGCGCTCGCACCGCCCAGGCCGGTGGTCATCCGAGCGGCGCCGTCGGTGTCGGCGGCCAGCGCGACGGCGACGACGGCGGTGCAGCCGGCCGCCAGGGCGAGCAGCCCGGCGGCGACGGCCCGGCCGAGCACCCCGGCCGGGCCGGGCAGCCGCCCGAGGACGTCGGTCGACAGCCCCGACTCCCGCAGCGCGCCCCAGCCGCCGGCGACCAGGGCCAGCAGCAGTGCGCCGACGGTGGGCCGCAGCAGCCCGGTGCCGGCGTCGGGCCGGTCGAGCAGGAACGCCAGCGCTGCGGTGACCGCGGTGTGCACGGCGGTCTGGCTGGCGACCACCAGGGCGACGTCCCGGCCGGTGGTCGCACCCAGCCGGCCGACCACCCCGCGGGCGGCGGCGGACAGCCCCCAGGCGACCGCGAGGGTGAGCAGCAGCGGGGCGATCCGCAGCGGCCCGGAGGCCAGCCGGAGCTCCGCGCCGTGCGCGAGCAGCCACAGCTGCCCGGCGACGCGGGCGCTGCCGGAGACCGGCAGGCCGCCGCTGGGGTCGAGCGTCTGGACGACGACGACCGCCAGCCCGAGGGCGACCAGCCCGGTGACCGGGACGGCGAGGGCGGCCAGCGGAGCGAGCCAGGCGGCCGTCGCGCTGCGTCCCTCCCCGGGCTCGCCGGGCCCACCGGAGGGCGGGCGGGTCAGCACGGAGGTCACCTCCCCACTCTCGCAAGCGCGCGGGCACGGCCTCGACGGCACGCGCCGGGGGCGCGGAACTCACGCCGGACGCGGCGCGGCCTCACCCGGCGTCCGGCCCCGACTGCGCGCCGGGGTCACCGGGGCGGGGCCGGGACCAGAAGCCTGCCTCCTCGTCGGACGGCCGCGGCGCGGCCGGACCGGAGGGCGGCGCCGGCTGCGGCGCGGGCGGCGCGGTCGGCGGTGGCGGCGTGTAGACCGGTGGCGCGGCAACTGGCGGCGTGGCGGCCGGCAGGCCGTTGCCCGGCGGGGCCGGGACCGGCGGCTGGCCGGCGGGCCGGACCCCCTGCGGCGGCTGCCAGCCGGGCCGGCCGTAGGCCGGGCCCGCGGCGGGCGCGGGCGGCTGACCCGGCGCGCCGCTCCCCGGCCGGCCGGCGGTGCCACGCAGCTCGGGCAGCAGCCCCACCGCGGCCAGCGCGACGGCGGCGAGCGTCACCAGCAGGCCGAGGAACGCCGGGGCGGCGAAGCCGTAGTCGAGGCTGCGCAGCCACGTGATGAGGGTCATCAGCACCGCCAGCGCGGCCAGTCCACCGGTGACCACGTGCCGCGGGAACTGCAGCCGGACGACGGTCACCGCGGGCAGCAGCGCCCAGACCGCCGCGGCGAGCAGCAGGACGAGCGTGACGGTGACCAGCCCCGAGAAGCGGAAGCCGCTGACGGTGAACCGGCCGGCGAAGAAGTCGACCGACGCCCAGGGCAGGCAGGCCAGCACCAGGTAGAGGACCGCGGCGACGGGCATCCCGAGGTCGGGCACGCCGAGGCGGCGCAGGTCGAACGCCCCGCTCCGGGCCGGCGGGGCGGGGAGGGGCGGGACCGGGCCGGGCTGGTGGCCGCCGGGGCCGCTGGAGGTCATGGACGGGCGCTCCTCGCTGGCAGGTGGTCCCCGCAGG
The DNA here is from genome assembly GCF_040659695.1 of Modestobacter sp. NPDC049651. Lineage (NCBI taxonomy): Bacteria > Bacillati > Actinomycetota > Actinomycetes > Geodermatophilales > Geodermatophilaceae > Modestobacter > Modestobacter sp. NPDC049651. Next base: position 57,988 of record NZ_JBFAOG010000002.1, on the reverse strand, counting down.
ATCCCACGCCGCCGGCCCCGGGACGCCGACTGCCCGGCACCCCGGGGTGGGGGTGCCGGGCAGTCGCAGGCCGTCCGGAGGGCGGCTCAGCCCTGGACGATCTCCCGCATCAGGCGGGCGGTCTCCGAAGGGGTCTTGCCCACCCGGACGCCGGCGGCCTCGAGGGCCTCCTTCTTCGCCTGGGCGGTACCGGCCGAGCCGGACACGATGGCGCCCGCGTGGCCCATGGTCTTGCCCTCGGGGGCGGTGAAGCCCGCGACGTAGCCGACGACCGGCTTGGTGACGTTGGCCTTGATGAAGTCCGCGGCCCGCTCCTCGGCGTCGCCACCGATCTCGCCGATCATCACGATCGCCTCGGTCTCCGGGTCGTCCTGGAACGCCTGGAGGCAGTCGATGTGGGTGGTGCCGATGACCGGGTCGCCACCGATGCCGACGGCCGTGGAGAAGCCGATGTCGCGCAGCTCGTACATCATCTGGTAGGTCAGCGTGCCGCTCTTGCTGACCAGGCCGATCTTGCCGGCCTTGGTGATGTTGGCCGGGATGATGCCGGCGTTCGAGCGCTCCGGGCTGATCAGGCCGGGGCAGTTCGGGCCGATGATCCGGGTGGTGCCGCCCTGGGCGTGCGCCCAGAAGTAGGTCGAGTCGTGCACCGGGATGCCCTCGGTGATGACCACGGCCAGGCCGATCTGGGCGTCGACGGCCTCGATGACGGCGCTCTTCGCGCCGGCCGGCGGCACGAAGATGACGCTGACGTCGGCGCCGGTCTCCTTCATGGCGTCGGCGACCGAGCCGAACACCGGCACGCTGGTGCCGCCGTCGAAGTCGACGCTCTCGCCGGCCTTCTTCGGGTTCACGCCACCGACGATCGCGGTGCCGGAGGCGAGCATCCGCTGGGTGTGCTTGCGCCCCTCGGAGCCGGTCATGCCCTGGACGATGACCTTGCTGTTCTCGTTGAGGAAGATCGACATCTCTACTGGTCCTGTTCGCTAGGGCTTCAGGCGGCGGCGAGCTCGGCGGCCCGGCGCGCGGCGCCGTCCATCGTGTCGACCACGGTGACGAGCGGGTGGTTGGCCTCGGCGAGGATCCGCCGGCCCTCCTCGACGTTGTTGCCGTCGAGCCGGACGACCAGGGGCTTGGTGGCCTCGTCGCCGAGGATGCCCAGCGCGGACACGATGCCGTTGGCGACGGCGTCGCAGGCGGTGATGCCACCGAAGACGTTGACGAAGACGCTCTTGACGGCCGGGTCGCCGAGGATGATCCCCAGGCCGTTGGCCATCACCTCGGCGGAGGCGCCACCGCCGATGTCGAGGAAGTTGGCCGGGCGGACCCCGCCGAACTCCTCGCCGGCGTACGCGACGACGTCCAGGGTGCTCATGACCAGGCCGGCGCCGTTGCCGATGATGCCGACCTCGCCGTCGAGCTTGACGTAGTTGAGGTTCTTCTCCTTGGCCGCCGCCTCCAGCGGGTCGGCCGCGGCGGTGTCCTCGAGAGCGGCGTGCCCGGCGTGCCGGAAGGCCGCGTTCTCGTCGAGGGTGACCTTCGCGTCGAGCGCGAGGACGGTGCCGTCGGGGGCCTTGGCCAGCGGGTTGACCTCGACCAGGGTGGCGTCCTCCTTCGAGAACACGTCCCACAGCTGGACGGCGATCGCGATGACCTGGTCGCGCACCTCGGCGGGGAAGCCGGCGGCGTCCACGATCTCGGCGGCCTTCTGGCTGTCGACACCGACGGAGGCGTCGACGGGGATGCGGGCCAGCGCCTCCGGGCGCTCGACGGCGAGCTGCTCGATCTCCATGCCGCCCTCCTTGCTGGCCATCGCCAGGAAGGTGCGGTTGGACCGGTCGAGCAGGTACGAGAAGTAGTACTCCTCGGCGATGTCGCTGGCCTGGGCGACCATCACGCGGTGGGTGATGTGCCCCTTGATGTCCAGGCCGAGGATGTCCTGGGCGCGCGCCTTGGCGCTCTCGGGGTCGTCGGCCAGCTTGACGCCACCGGCCTTGCCGCGGCCACCGACCTTCACCTGCGCCTTGACGACGACCTGCCCGGCGATCTCCCGCGCGATCGCCTCCGCCTGCTCGGGTGTCTCGGCGACGCCGCCGGGGAGCACGGGCACGCCGTGCGAGGCCAACAGGTCACGGGCCTGGTACTCGAAGAGATCCACGAACGGTGACGGTAGCTCGCCCCCCGGCACCCCCGCGCCGCGGCCTCACCCCGCGTGGGACGTGTCACTCGTCTCTTCCACCCAGTGGGGTGGGGTCAGGAGGTCGCCTCGGCGGGGGTGCCCACGTGCTCGCGCACCCAGCTCACGATCTCCTCGGTGGTCGCGCCGGGGGTGAACACCTGCGCGACGCCGAGCCGGGCCAGCTCGGGGCGGTCGGCGTCCGGGATGATCCCGCCGCCGAAGACGACGACGTCGTCGATGCCCCGTTCGCGCAGCAGCTCGGCGAGCCGGGCGAACAGCGTCATGTGCGCCCCGGAGAGCACCGACAGCCCGACCGCGTCGGCGTCCTCCTGGACGACGGTCTCCACGATCTGCTCGGGCGTCTGGTGCAGGCCGGTGTAGACGACCTCCATGCCGGCGTCGCGCAGCGCCCGGGCGACGACCTTGGCGCCCCGGTCGTGACCGTCGAGCCCGGGCTTGGCGATCACGACCCGGATGCGTTCCTCTGCCACGCCCGGGACTCTAGGCCCCCGGACGTGGCCGATGTCACTCCCCGCGCCCGCTGGGGACCGGTGGGCGCCCGGCCCGCCAGCGCCAGGCCAGCCCGGTGAGGCCCGCGGCCAGCACGGCGCAGACCACCAGCCCGACGCCCGGCAGCGTCCACCGCAGCTCGGCGCTGTGCGCGGCGTCGCGCAGCCCGGACAGCGCGGTCGCGGCCAGGAAGGCGGTCAGCGCCAGCAGCCCGCCGACCGCACCGAGCCGGGGCCGCAGGGACGGCGCGGTGACCGCGCAGAGCAGCAGCCCACCGGCCAGCAGCAGGCCGCCGAGCAGCGCCGTCCCGGGCCGCTCGAGCAGCGCCTGCGGGCCCTCGGCGGCCACCACGGTCTCCAGCCCGGTCGACGGGTCGAGCACCACCCGGTCGGGCACGTCGGCGGCGGGCAGCGCGAGGCACAGGACGGCGAGGACGCCGAGCAGGACCGCGGCGCCGGCGAGCACCGGCCGGACCGGGTCGAGCGTGCCGCCGTCCTCCATGACCGTGCGCTCCCAGGCGGCCAGCGCGAGGAGACCGGCGAGGACGGTCAGCCCGAGGGCGACCAGGCCCAGCACCCAGCCGGGCCCGGCGTCGACCGAGCTGGTCACCACCCGCTCGCCGGCGAGCACCTCCACGGCGGGCCGGTCGGTGGAGGTGCGGCCCTGGTACAGCTCGATCAGCAGCCGGCCGACGGCCAGCGTGCCGCTCACCGCCGCATACGCCAGCCCCAGCCGCGGCACCCGACCGGCCAGCAGCCCGGCCGCCACGACCGCGGTGACCACCGGTCCGACCAGCGCGACCACCGCGTCCAGCGGGCCGGTGACCTGCGAGACCTCGACGCCGCCGACGGTGAGGTAGGTCGGGAAGAAGGCGGCCGCCCCGACCAGGGCGGCGAGCAGCAGCGCCAAGCCGCTCCCCCGGGCCAGCACCGGGACGTCGCCGAGCACCAGCCGGTCGGTGGCGACCGGCGCCGCGGCGGGACGGTCCCCACCGCGCGGCCGGCGCGCCTCGCTGCGGGTGGTCGGCTGGTTCCGGGCGGGCACGGTCGGCCTCCTCGAGGTGGTCGTTGCCGGATCGAGACCGTGTCCCGTTCCGGATGTGTGACGGGAGCCACACGAGGGCATTACGTTGCCCACGGCCGGGCACACGTCGTGCCAGCGGCGCGCCGCCTCCGGCGGCCCAGCGGGGAGGAGTGACGGCGTGACCGCGGTCGGCCTCTCCCCCGTCCCAGCGTGGCACGGGTCCGCCCCGCCCGCCGGGAACGACGGCCCGACCGGCGGGATCTGGTCGGGGCTGCGCTCGCTGGCGTCCCCTGCCGCGGTCACCGGCGGGCTCACCGAGCTGGCCTGGGTCGGCGCCCACGCGCTGCTCTACCCGCTGGGCACGCGCACCGAGCAGCTGCGGCCCGACTCCCGGCTGCGCCCGGGCAACCAGCCGCCCGGCGTCCGGGCGCTGTTCGCCGACGACCCGCTGGCCGCCGAGGTGCCGGTGCTGCTGGTGCACGGGCTGGTCGACAACCGGTCGGTGTTCGCGGTGATGCGCCGCAGCCTGCGGCGGCGCGGCTTCGCCTCGGTGTGCTCGTGGAACTACAGCCCGCTGCTGCGCGACGTCGAGAGCGCAGCGGCGGCGCTCGGCGAGCACGTCGACCGGATCTGCGGCGAGACCGGGCACGAGCGGGTGCACGTGGTCGGGCACAGCATGGGCGGCCTGGTCGCCCGCTACCTGGTGCAGCGGCTGGGCGGTGACCGGCGGATCGGCACGCTGGTGACCCTCGGGACGCCGCACGCCGGCACCCGCTGGGCGCACCTGCTGCCCACCCCGCTGGTCCGGCAGCTGCGCCCCGGCTCGCCGCTGCTGGCCGAGCTGGCCGCGCCCGCCCCGGGCTGCCGCACCCGGGTGACCGCCGTCTACAGCGACCTGGACCAGGTGGTCGTGCCATCCGCCGCGGGCCGCTGCGACCACCCCGACCTCGCCGCCCGCAACGTGCTGGTGCGCGGGGTCGGGCACATGTCGCTGCCGATCCACCGGGCGGTCGTCGACGAGGTCGCCGCCACCCTCGCCGGCCGCCGGACGGTCGGCGACCGCACCACCGGAACTGCGGTCGCCTAGTCCCACGAGCACCGTCCGCACCGTGCGTCGCCACGATGTGTGGCTGATCGCGACACGGGCTGTCAGGTCGTTGCCCGCCCCGGGGGCCCTCCGTAGCGTCCCGGAACGACATCGATGTAGTTCTTCGTCGACGTCGCTCCACGCACCTGCACCGGCGCCCACCCGGCCGGTCGGTGCCCGTCAGGTGCTGCGGCTCCCCCCGCGGCACCGCGCCCGGGAGAAGGTGCCGGATGTCCCCGATCCGCGAGCTCGTGGACCGTCCGCGGTCCGGGTCGGTCCCGGCGCCGCGCGCCGCCGACGCCTGGGAGCGGGCGGGCTCCGTCGAGGACACCGTGGGCAGCGCCGTGCGCAGCCGGCTGCGGAACGACCGCGCCGCCGGCCGGCCCGCGGTCCCGCCGCCCGCCCGGCCGGTCGAGCAGGTGGCCGCCCGCCCCGAGCCGGTCGCCGTCCGCCCCGAGCCGGTCGCCGTCCGTCCCGAGCCGGTCGCCGTCCCGGCCGAGCGGGCTCCCGCGCGCGCCTCGCGCCGCCGCCCGCCGCGCCACCGCGCGCCGCTGCTGCTGGCCGCCGCGGTGCTCGGTGCCGTGCTGACCACCGTCCTCACCGGCCTGTCGGGCCCGGACGCCCCGGTCGCCTCCGGCGTCGACTACGGCCTCGGCGTCGACGCCGAGGCCAGCTTCGCCGGCGGCATCGACGCCAGCGCCCGCAGCGAGGTGAGCCAGGCCGAGGCGCAGGAGCGGCTGAACGCGATCGCCGCCTCCCGGGCCGCGCGGGCGCCGCAGTTCGTCGTCCCGACCCAGAACTACCGGCTGACCACCTGCTACTGCATGCGCTGGGGCTCGATGCACTGGGGCCTCGACCTCGCCGCGCCGCTGGGCACCCCGATCTACGCGGCGTCCGACGGCGTGGTGCTGCGCGCCGGGCCGGCCACCGGCTTCGGCAACGCGGTCTACATCCAGGACGCCGACGGCAACGTCGAGATCTACGGCCACATGCGCTACTACAGCGTCAAGGCCGGGGACGTCGTCTCGGCCGGCGACCAGATCGCCAAGGTCGGCAACCAGGGGCAGTCGACCGGGCCGCACCTGCACTTCGAGATCCACCTCGGCGGCATGAACGGCAAGCCCACCGACCCGTCGAAGTGGCTCGCCGCCCGCGGCCTCACGGTGTGACCGGAGTGCGGGAGCGCAGGAACCCTGCGCTCCCGCACTCCACCTACAGCTTGACGAGCGGGGCGTAGCGGAGCACGAGCCGCTTGGTGCCGCCGGAGCCGAAGTCGACGGTCGCCTGCGCCTTGTCCCCGGCGCCGGTCACCTCGACCACCGTGCCCAGCCCGAACGCGTCGTGGCTGACCCGGTCACCCACCTCGACGCTGATCACGGCCCGGTTGCCGGCACCGCCGCGCAGCCCGCCGGTCGACAGCCCGGTGGCCGCGACCCGCTGCTGCGCCGACGACAGCGACGCCGAGGGCAGCGGCTGGGTGTTGGTCCAGTGGACGGTGTCGCCCGGCAGCTCGTCGAGGAACCGGGACGGCGGGTTGTAGGCCGGCTGCCCCCAGCTGGTGCGCACCGTGGCCCGGGACAGGAACAGCCGCTGCTGCGCGCGGGTGATCCCGACGTAGGCGAGCCGGCGCTCCTCCTCCAGCTCCTTGGGGTCGCCGAGCGCCCGCAGGTGCGGGAACACGCCGTCCTCCAGGCCGGTGAGGAACACGACCGGGAACTCCAGGCCCTTCGCGGTGTGCAGGGTCATCAGGGTGACCACGCCGGCGTCGTCGCCGGTGACCGGGATCTGGTCGGCGTCGGCCACCAGCGAGACCTGCTCGAGGAACTCGGTGACCGTGCCCCCGGGGTTGGCCGCCTCGAACTCGGCGGCCACCGAGACCAGCTCGTTGAGGTTGTCGACGCGGCCCTCGTCCTGCGGGTCGGTGCTGGCCGACAGCTCGGTCAGGTAGCCCGTGCGGTCGAGGATGCTCTCCAGCAGCGCCGCGGGCCCCGAGCCGGTCTCGACCAGGCCCTCGAACTCCTCGAGGAGCGCCACGAACTCCTGGATCGCCTTGAGCGACCGGGTCGCCAGCGCCGGCACCTCCGACGCCAGCCGCAGCGCGCTGGCGAACGGGATCCGCTCGCGGTCGGCGTAGGACTCGACGGCGGCCTCGGCGCGCTCGCCGATGCCGCGCTTGGGCGTGTTGATCACCCGGCGCAGGCTGACGACGTCGGCCGGGTTGGCGACCACCTTGAGGTAGGCCAGCGCGTCGCGGACCTCCTTGCGCTCGTAGAAGCGCACCCCGCCGACGACCTTGTAGGGCATGCCGACGCGGATGAACACCTCCTCGAACACCCGGGAGGCGTTGTTGGTCCGGTAGAAGACCGCGATGTCCGCAGGTCTCGCCAGGCCCTCGTCGGTGAGCGCGTCGATCTGCTCGGCGACCCACGCGGCCTCGTCGTGCTCGTTCTCCGCGACGTAGCCCTGGATCAGCTCGCCGTCACCGGCCTCCGACCACAGGTTCTTCGGCCGCCGCGAGGTGTTCTTCGCGATGACGGTGTTCGCGGCCTTGAGGATGCGCTGGGTGGAGCGGTAGTTCTGCTCCAGCACGATCGTGGTGGCGTCGGGGTAGTCGCGCTCGAACTCGTCGATGTTGCGGATCGTGGCGCCGCGGAACGCGTAGATCGACTGGTCGGCGTCACCGACCACGCACAGCTCCGCCGGCGGCACCGGGCCGCCGTGGCCGCCGACCAGCTCGCGCACCAGCACGTACTGGGCGTGGTTGGTGTCCTGGTACTCGTCGACCAGCACGTGCCGGAAGCGGCGGCGGTAGTGCTCGGCGACGTCCGGGAAGGCCTGCAGCAGGTGGACCGTCGTCATGATCAGGTCGTCGAAGTCCATGGCGTGCGCCTCGCGCAGCCGCCGCTGGTAGAGCGTGTAGGCCTCCTTGAGCACCTTCTCCGGCGCCGTCACCGGTGCGAAGGACTCCTCGTCGACCAGCTCGTTCTTCAGGTTCGACACCTGGTTGGCCAGGCTGCGGCCGGGATAGCGCTTGCTGTCCAGGTCCAGGTCGCGGGCCACCATCGTCATCAGCCGGACCGAGTCGCCCTGGTCGTAGATGGTGAACGAGCTCTTCATGCCGAGCTTGCCCGCCTCGGCGCGCAGGATGCGCACGCACATCGAGTGGAACGTCGACACCCACATCGCGCGGGCGCGCGGGCCCACCAGCGACGCGACGCGCTCCTTCATCTCGCCGGCGGCCTTGTTGGTGAAGGTGATCGCCATGATCTCGCCGGGCTGCACCCCGCGGGCGCCCAGCAGGTAGGCGATCCGGTGGGTGAGCACCCGGGTCTTGCCCGAGCCCGCACCGGCGACGATGAGCAGCGGGCTGCCCTCGTGCACGGTCGCCTGGCGCTGGGGGCCGTTGAGGCCGGCCAGCATCCGGTCGAGCTCGCGCCCGACCTGGCCGGGGGTCGAGCGGGTCAGCGCGGCGGTGCCGGGGAGGGAGATCTGCGGGCTGCTCATGACGCCGCCAACTCTAGGCCGGGCCACCGACGGCGCTGGGGCTGCTGAGGATGGTGTGGGCGGCTGGCGCGTGGACCGTCGTCCGTGTCACACTCTGCCCGTGCTGAGCCACTCCGCGGAGTTTCACTACGGCCACCGGGTCCCGGTGTCCGTCTCCGCTGGCTGAGCAGCCACCGCACACGACGCCCCGGGCCCGATGGCCCCGGGGCGTTTCTCGTCTCCGGGGCCGGTGGGCCCGCACACCCCGGAGGAACAGACCATGAGCGCCACCCCCGCCCCGGCCGTCGGCACCGACGAGCGGATCGGTGAGCTGCGTGCGGCCATCGACGACTGCGACGCGCAGCTGATCGAGCTGGTGCAGCGCCGGCTGGCCATCTCGCAGGAGATCGGCTCGCTGCGGACGTCGTCCGGCGGGATGCGGCTGAGCCTCTCCCGCGAGCGGCAGGTGATCGACCGGTTCCGCGACGCGCTCGGCCAGGACGGCGCCGCGCTCGGCATGATGCTGCTGCGCCAGGGGCGCGGCCGGCTCTGACCGTCCCCGGTGTCACGTCCGGCGTCCGGGCGGTGTCTGCATGACCGACACCCACCCGGACCCGGAGGCAGCCATGACCGCCCGCATCCCGCTCGACCCGCCGCGCACCCCGTTCTACCGCCTCACCGAGTGGTGGACCCGCCGCAGCTGGGGCACGGTCGCCGCACCCGCCGCGGCGATGGGCCACCACCCGGGGGTGCTGCGCGGCACCATGCGCCACGAGATGGGGATCGCCCGCTGGGACCGGCTGGACCCCACCCTCAAGGCGCTCGCCCAGCTGGCCGCGGCGTCCGCGGTGGGCTGCGCGTGGTGCCAGGACTTCGGCTGGTGGGAGAGCACCCGGCAGGGGGTCGACCCCGCGAAGCTCCGCGACGTGCCACGGTGGGCGGGCAGCGACGCCTACACCGACCTGGAGCGCCGGGTGCTGGCCTACGCCGAGGCGATGAGCGCGACACCGCCACTCGTGACCGACGAGCAGGTCGCCGGGCTGCGCCGCGACCTGGACGACGCCGCGCTGGTGGAGCTGACCATGGTGGTGGCCGTGGAGAACCAGCGGGCCCGGTTCAACGACGCCCTCGGTCTGCCCAGCCAGGGGTTCCGCGACCGGTGCGAGGTGCCCGCCCGGTGACCACCCCGGCCGACTCCTTCGCCGCGCACCGCGGGCTGCTGTTCACGGTGGCCTACCAGCTGCTGGGCAGCGCAGCCGACGCCGAGGACACCGTGTAGGACGCCTGGCTGCGCTGGTCGGCCGCCGACCGCTCCGGTGTCGCCGACCCCCGCGCCTACCTGGTGCGGACGACGTCCCGGCTGGCGCTGAACCGGCTGCGGACGGCGCGGGCCCGGCGGGAGAGCTACGTGGGACCCTGGTTGCCCGAGCCGCTGCTGACCGCCGCGGCGCCCGGGCCGGACCCGGAGGAGACGGCCGAGGTCGCCGAGGCGGTGTCCCTCGCGCTGCTGGTGGTGCTGGAGACGCTGTCACCGGCCGAGCGGGCGGTGTTCGTGCTGCGGGAGGTGTTCGGCCTGTCGCACGCGGAGGTGGCGGCGGTGCTGGACCGGTCCGAGTCCGCCGTCCGGCAGCTGGCCCACCGCGCCCGCTCGCACGTGGAGGCCCGGCGCCCGCGCTTCGACACCGACCGCCGGGCGGCCCGCGAGGTGACCGAGCGCTTCCTCGCCGCCTGCGGCAGCGGCGACCTCGACGCGTTGCTCGTGGTGCTGGCCCCCGGCGTGACACTGGTCAGCGACGGCGGCGGCCGCGCGCGGGCGGCGCTGCGGCCGATCACCGGCGCGGACAAGGTGGCCCGCTTCCTGGTCGCGGTGGGCCAGGGGGCCACGACCGGCCTGGACACCGAGCTGGCCGACGTCGGCGGCATGCCCGGCGCGGTGGTCCGGGACGCCGCCGGGACACCGGTGTTCGCCTTCGCGCTGGGGCTGGTCGGCGGTCGGGTCAGCCAGGTGCTCGCCGTCCTCAACCCCGACAAGCTGACCCAGCTCTCGGCGCCCGGAGCCCGGCCGACTTAGGCTGCCGCCCGTGATGCCGCTGCCCCAGCACCCCGCCGAGCACGTCGAGCGCGCCCTGTGCGTCCTCGCCCACCCCGACGACGTCGACTTCGGCAGCTCGGGCACGGTCGCCACCTGGACGGCGGCCGGCACCGAGGTGACCTACCTGATCGTCACCGACGGCGACGCCGGTGGCTTCGACGAGACGCCCCGCGACCAGATGGCCCCGCTCCGGCGGGCCGAGCAGACCGCGGCGGCGAAGCAGGTCGGCGTCACCGACGTGCGGTTCCTCGGCTACCCCGACGGCCGGCTCGAGCTGACCCTCGACCTGCGCCGCGACATCAGCCGGGTGATCCGCCAGGTGCGGCCCCAGCGGGTGCTGACCAGCTCCCCCGAGCGGTTCTACGAGCGGATCGGCGCCAGCCACCCCGACCACATGACGGCCGGCGAGGCGACGCTGCGGGCGGTCTACCCCGACGCCCGCAACCCGTTCGCCTTCCCCGAGCTGCTCGCCGACGAGGGGCTGGACGCGTGGACGGTGTCCGAGGTGTGGCTGGGCGGCGGCCCGCGCAGCGACCACGCCGTCGACGTCACCGACGTCGTCGAGCAGAAGTGGGCCGCGCTCGAGTCGCACGTCACGCAGGTCAGCCACCTGCCCGAGGGCCAGCTGCGCGAGTTCGTCGGCGGCTGGATGCGGCAGACCGCCCAGGCGCACGGGCTGGCCGAGGGCCGGCTCGCCGAGGCCTTCCAGGTCGTCTACACCGGCTGACCCGGTCCGCGCGTCCGGACCGGGTTCCGCCGGGCGCGCCGGCCTGGGAGCCTGCCGGCGTGACCGAGGAGCGGTGGGACGACCTGGTCGACCGGTTCGAGGGCGGACCGGTGTCCCGGTCGAGCATGTTCGGCTCGCGCTGCCTGCGCACCGGGCGGAAGGTCTTCGCGATCTGGTGGCACGACCAGCTGGTCGCCAAGCTGCCGCCGGACCGGGCGCAGGCCCTGCTCGCCACCGGCGACGCCGAGCCGTTCGAGCCGATGGCCGGGCGGCGGATGGGCGGCTGGGTGCTGCTCTCCCCCGCGCTGGACTGGCCCGAGCTGGTCGAGCAGGCCCGGGCGCACGTCGCCGCGCTGGCGGCCGGGGTCAGAGCAGCCGGTTCGTCGCCGCCCAGCGGGTGAGCTCGTTGCGGTTGGACAGCTGGAGCTTGCGCAGCACGTTCGACGCGTGCGACTCCACGGTCTTCACCGAGATGAAGAGCCGGCCGCCGATCTCCCGGTACGTGTAACCGCGGGCCAGCAGCTGCATGACCTCGCGCTCCCGGGCCGAGAGCAGGTCCAGGCCCGGGTCGGTGGCCGGGTCCGCGGTGGCCGGTGCCGGCGTCGTGGCCGCGAACGCGTCGAGCACGAAGCCGGCCAGCCGGGGGCTGAACACGACGTCGCCGTCGGCCACCCGCTGGACGGCGTCGCGCAGGTCGGGGCCGGAGATGGTCTTGGTGACGTAGCCGCGCGCGCCGGCCCGGATGACCGCGATGACGTCCTCGGCGGCGTCGGACACCGACAGCGCCAGCCACCGGGTGTCCGGCAGCTCGCTGCGCAGCGCCTCCAGGACAGCCAGCCCGCCGCCACCGGGCAGGTGGACGTCGAGCAGCACGACGTCCGGGGCGGCCGCCCGGATGCCCTCGATCGCCCCGGGGACGTCGCCGGACTCGCCGACCACGTCGACCGAACCGCCCAGCTCGCTGCGCACCCCCGACCGGACCATCGCGTGGTCGTCGACGAGCCAGACCCTCGGCGGGGTCATGCGGACAGCTCCGCCCGGCTCGTGCGCGGCAGGCACAGCTCCACCTCGGTCCCCTCTCCCGGCGCGGATCGCACCGTCGCCGTCCCACCGGTGCGGGTCAGGCGCCCGACCACCGAGTCCTTCAGCCCGCGCCGGTCGGCGGGCACCGCGGCCGGGTCGAACCCGTTGCCGCGGTCGCGGACGAACACCTCCACCCGGTCGGGGGTGACCTCGCTGTAGAGCGAGACGGTGCCGACCCCGGCGTGCTTGGCCGCGTTGACGACCGCCTCGCGGGTGGCCTTGCCCAGCGCCGCGACCGCGTCGTCGACCGGCAGGTCGCCGACCACCACCGGCTCGACGGTGACCTCGTGGTCGGCCTCCACGTCGGCGACCAGCCGGGAGACCAGCCCCGCCCAGGTGCCGCCCTCGGCGACGGTGGGCTCGTACAGCCAGGTGCGCAGCTCGCGCTCCTGGCTGCGGGCCAGCCGGCCGACCACGGCGGGTGAGTCGGCGTGCCGCTGGATGAGGGCGAGGGTCTGCAGCACCGAGTCGTGCAGGTGCGCGGCGACCGCCGCCCGCTCCTCCGAGCGGATCCGGGCGGCCCGCTCCTCCGCCCGCTGGTCGAGCAGCCGCCGCCACAGCGGAGCCGTGGTCAGCGCGATCCCGACCAGGATCACCAGGGTGGCCACGAAGCCGTTGCGGGCGTTGGCGAGCTGCCCGGTGCTGGCCAGCAGCAGGACGACGCCGGCCACCGCGAGCAGCAGGCCACCGGCGAGCACCCATCGGGTCGAGCGGGCGAGATCGCCCTCGGTGTCCAGCTGCCGCCAGATGACCGCGAGCCCGGCACCGGCCAGCAGGATGGGCACGACGACGTCGTTGCCGCCCCAGCTGGCCAGCTGGGAGACCAGCCCGACGGCGACGACGATCAGCGCGCCCAGGCCCAGCAGCTGCCGGCGCCCCGGCGTCCCGGACAGCCCGGGGCGGCCGTGGTCGCCCGGCTCGCCGGCCGCCATGGTCAGCCACAGCAGAGCGTAGGCGACGACGCCGATGCCGGTCATCGCCAGCAGCACGAACGCGATCCGCACCAGCCACGGCTCCAGCCGCAGGTGCGCCGCGGTGCCCGCCGCGACACCGGCCAGCAGCCGGCCGCTGCGCGGGCGCAGCAGCGGCGGCCGCGGCGCGGGCGCCGGAGCGGGCGCCGGAGCGGGCAGGGTGCTGGTCACCTCTCGATCGTGTCACCCACCGGGCCGTCCGGGCACCGGTGACCACCCGGAGGTGCGGGGAGCCGGACGGATCAGGGTCGGGTCAGGTGGTTCCCCGATGTTCCTGGGCCCCCGGCGGCGGCAGGCTCGGTGCATGACCTCGACGCCCCCTCCCCCTCCGGCCCCGCCGGCACCCGAGCCCCCCGGGGGCTGGGCCTTCTCGACTCCCCCGCCCGGTCCGCCGCCGCGCCCGTCGCTGCGCCGCAGCCGCACCGACAAGGTGCTCAGCGGCGTCTGCGGCGGCCTCGCCGAGTACACCGGTGTCGACGCCCTGCTCTGGCGGGTCGGCGCGATCGCGCTCACCCTCGCCGGTGGCAGCGGCATCCTCGTCTACGTCCTGCTGTGGCTGCTGATGCCGCGGGCCACCGCGGACCCGGCCGTCGGCGCCGCGGGCCGCGCCCCGGCCCGGCCGGCCGGTCCGCGCTCGCCGGTCCCGGGCATCACGCTGGCCGTGCTGCTGCTGGTCGCCGGGGCCGCGGTGCTCGTCGTGCAGCTGACCGACTGGGAGTTCGGCGCCCGCGGCTTCTTCGCCACCGCGCTGCTGGTCGTCGGCATCGGGCTGGCCGTCGCGGCTGTCACCGGCGCCGGCCGGGCGGCCAAGGGCGGGCTGATCGGGCTCGGCGTCGTCCTGGCGCTGGCCGCCGCGGCGTCGACCCGGGTGCACGTGGGCGGCGACGGCGGCGTCGGGGACCGCCGGTACGTGCCGATGACCGCGGCGGACGTCGAGCCGGCGTACCACGGCGGGGTCGGCGACCTCACCCTGGACATGGGCGGCATCGACCTGGCCGGCCGCACCGAGCCGGTGGTCACCCGGATCGACGCCGGCATCGGCGACGTCGACGTCGTCGTGCCGCCGGACGCCGACGTCCGGGTCCGGACCGACTCCGGCATCGGCGACGTCGACCTGTTCGACTCCGACCGCGACAGCGGGTACTTCGCGGGCAACGGGGCCACCCCCTGGAGCGGGGACGGCACCGCCGACATCGAGATCACCGTGCACGCGGGTGTGGGAGACGTGGAGGTGTCCCGTGGCTGACTACAGCGAGTTCCCGACCACCCCGACCGCCTGGCAGGAGCAGGCCTGGCCGGAGCCGATCACCACCCCCGACGACCTCCAGCCGCAGGAAGCGCCGCGGCGCCTGGACCGGGTGAGCCTGGTCATCGGCGTCCTGTTCAGCCTCTTCGCGGTGCTGGTGCTGGCCGGCGTCGACCTCGGCGCCGACTGGCTCTGGGGCGGCGGGCTGCTGTGGCTGGTGCTGCTCGGCGGCGGCGCGGCCCTGCTGGTCACCGAGCTGCGGCGCAGCCGCGACCGCCGGAGCTGACCCCGGCACGAGGTCGCGCCCGGGAGGTGGTGGGACGACGAGGGCCCTGGAGCGATCGCTCCAGGGCCCTCGTCGTCACTCCCACTCGATGGTGCCCGGCGGCTTGCTGGTCACGTCCAGCACCACGCGGTTGACCTCGGCCACCTCGTTGGTGATCCGGGTGGAGATCCTCGCCAGCACGTCGTAGGGCAGCCGGGTCCAGTCCGCGGTCATCGCGTCCTCGCTGGAGACCGGCCGGAGCACGACCGGGTGGCCGTAGGTGCGCCCGTCGCCCTGGACGCCGACCGAGCGGACGTCGGCCAGCAGCACCACCGGGCACTGCCAGATCTCGGTGTCCAGCTTCGCTGCGGTGAGCTCCTCGCGGACGATCGCGTCGGCCTGCCGCAGCAGGTCCAGCCGCTCCCGGGTGACCTCGCCGACGATCCGGATGCCCAGGCCCGGGCCGGGGAAGGGCTGGCGCTGCACCAGCCGGTCGGGCAGGCCCAGCTGCCGGCCGACCTCGCGCACCTCGTCCTTGAACAGCGTGCGCAGCGGCTCGACCAGCGTGAACGTCAGGTCCTCGGGCAGCCCGCCGACGTTGTGGTGGCTCTTGATGTTCGCCGTGCCGGTGCCGCCGCCGGACTCCACGACGTCCGGGTAGAGCGTGCCCTGCACCAGGAAGTCGACGGTCTCGCCGTGCGCCTGGGCGTCGGCGACGACGTCGGTGGCGGCCTGCTCGAACACCCGGATGAACTCGCGGCCGATGATCTTCCGCTTCTGCTCCGGGTCGCTGACCCCGGCCAGCGCGGTGAGGAACTGCTCGCTGGCGTCGACCACCCGCAGGTCCGCGCCGGTGACGGCGACGAAGTCGCGCTCGATCTGCTCGGTCTCGCCCTCGCGCATCAGGCCGTGGTCGACGTAGACGCAGGTGAGCCGGTCGCCGATGGCCCGCTGCACCAGCGCCGCGGCCACCGCGGAGTCGACCCCGCCGGACAGCCCGCAGATCGCCCGCCGGTCGCCGATCTGCTCGCGGATCAGCGCGACCTGCTCGTCGACGACGTTGCTCATCGTCCAGGTCGGCTCGAGCCCGGCGATGTCGAACAGGAAGTGCTCGAGCACCGTCTGCCCGTGCGCGGTGTGCTTCACCTCGGGGTGGAACTGCACCCCGGCCAGCCGCCGGTCGACGTCCTCGAACGCCGCGACCGGCGCGCCGGTGGACGTCGCGGTGACGGTGAACCCGGGCGGGGCAGCGCTGACGGCGTCCCCGTGGCTCATCCAGACCGACTGCTGGTGAGGCAGCCGGCCGAACATCCGCGACTCGGTGGTCACGGTCAGCGGGGTGCCGCCGTACTCGCGGTCGCCGGTGTGCGCCACCGTGCCGCCGAGGCTCTGCGCCATGGCCTGGAAGCCGTAGCAGATGCCGAAGGCGGGCACGCCGGACTCGAACAGCGTCGGGTCGACCTGCGGGGCGTCCTCGGCGTAGACGCTGGACGGCCCGCCGGAGAGCACGATCGCCGCGGGCTTGCGGGCCAGCACCTCGGCGACGGGCGTCGTCGAGGGCACGATCTCGGAGTAGACGCCGGCCTCGCGGACCCGCCGGGCGATCAGCTGGGCGTACTGCGCGCCGAAGTCGACGACCAGGACGGTCGGGAAGTCCATCTCGGAGACGCTGCTCATGCGCCCTGACCGCCGAGGACCAGGTCGACCCGCTGGAACTCCTTGAGGTCGCGGTAGCCGGTCTTGGCCATCGTCCGGCGCAGCGCGCCGAACAGGTTGGTGCGGCCGTCGGCGACCGCGGCCGGGCCGAGCAGCACCTGCTCGAGCGTGCCGGCCGGCGGCAGCACCGCGGACGCGCCACCGCGCGGCAGGTGCGGGTGCGCGGCGACCGAGTCCCACCACACGCCGCCCCCGGGGACGTCGGTGGCGATCCGCAGCGGCTCGCCGAGCTGGACGGCGTCCGCACCGCAGGCCAGCGCCCGGGCGATCGCGCCGCTGGTCTCGATCCGGCCGTTGGCGATGACGTGCACGTACCGGCCGCCGGTCTCGTCGAGGTAGTCGCGGCGGGCCGCTGCGGCGTCGGCGATGGCGCTGGCCAGCGGCACCCGGATGCCCATGATCGTGTCGGTCGTGGAGAAGCTGTCCGCCCCCACGCCGACGATCACGCCGGCCGCGCCGGTGCGCATCAGGTGCAGCGCGGTCTGGTAGTCAGCGGCGCCACCGACGATCACCGGGACGTCGAGGTCGGCGATGAACTCCTTGAGGTTCAGCGCGCCGCCCTGGGTGGTCACGTGCTCCGCGGAGACGATCGTGCCCTGGATGACCAGCAGGTCGACGCCGGCGGCGAGCACCGCGGGCGCCAGCTGCAGGGTGTGCTGCGGCGAGATGCGGACCGCCGTCGTCACGCCGGCCGCGCTGATCTCCTTGACCCGGGCGGCGAGCAGGTCCGGCTGCACCGGCCGGCCGTAGACCTCCTGCAGCAGCGAGGTCGGCGGCCCGGCGTCCGGACCGGAGGCCTCGCGCAGCCGGCGGAGCACCTCGGTGGGGTCCTCGTAGCGGGTCCAGAGGCCCTCGCCGTTGAGCACGCCCAGCCCGCCGGCCTGGCCGACGGCGATCGCCGTCGCCGGGCTGATCACCGCGTCGCTGGGACTGGTCACCAGCGGGATGTCGAACCGGAAGGCGTCGATCTGCCAGGCGGTCGAGACGTCGTCGACGTCGCGGGTCCGCCGGGAGGGGACGATCGAGATGTCGTCGAGGTCGTAGCCCCGGCGGGCGAACCGGTTGAGGCCGATCTCGACGTTGTCGCGCACGGGCATGGCTCAGCGGCTCCCGTAGTTCGGGGCTTCGACGGTCTCAGGGCGCAAGGACGGCATCGTGGACAAGTACCTCACCGACTGCCGTAGTTGGGGGCTTCGACGGTCATCTGGATGTCGTGCGGGTGGCTCTCGGTCAGGCCGGCCGCGGTGATGCGGGTCAGCTGTCCGTGCTCCTGCAGGTGCGCCACGGTCGGCGACCCGGCGTAGCCCATGCCCGCGCGCAGCCCGCCCACCAGCTGGTGGGCGACGCCGGCCAGCGAGCCGCGGTAGGGCACCTGGCCCTCGATGCCCTCGGGCACCAGCTTGTCGTCGCTGAGCACGTCGTCGGCGAAGTACCGGTCGCGGCTGTAGCTCTTGTTGCCGCGCTTCTGCATGGCACCGAGCGACCCCATGCCGCGGTAGGCCTTGTACTGCTTGCCGTTCATGAAGACCAGCTCGCCCGGGGCCTCCTCGACGCCGGCGAACAGGCTGCCGATCATCACGGTGTCGGCGCCGGCGACCAGCGCCTTGACGATGTCGCCGGAGTAGTGGAGCCCGCCGTCGGCGATGACCGGCACCCCGGCCGGCCGCGCGGCGAGGCCGGCCTCGTAGACGGCGGTCAGCTGCGGGACGCCGACGCCGGCGACCACGCGGGTGGTGCAGATCGAGCCGGGGCCCACGCCCACCTTGACGGCGTCCACGCCGGCGTCGATCAGCGCCTGGGCGCCGCCGCGGGTGGCGACGTTGCCGCCGATCACCTGCACGCCGCCCTCGCCGCCGAAGTCCTTCTTCACCCGGGCGACCATGTCCAGCACGGCCCGCTGGTGGCCGTGCGCGGTGTCGACGACGACCACGTCGACGCCCGCGTCGACCAGCAGGCCGGCGCGCTTGAACGCGTCCTCGCCGACACCGACCGCGGCCGCGACGGCGAGCCGGCCGTCGGCGTCCTTGGTGGCCAGCGGGAACTGGTCGCGCTTGACGAAGTCCTTGACGGTGATCAGCCCGCGCAGCCGGCCGGCGTCGTCGACCAGCGGCAGCTTCTCGACCTTGTGCTGGGACAGCAGCTGCAGCGCGGTGTCGGCGTCCACCCCGACCGGCGCGGTGATCAGCGGCATCGGCGTCATGACGTCGCGGACGAGGCGGTGCTGGTCGGTCTCGAAGCGCATGTCGCGGTTGGTGACGATGCCCAGCAGGACGCCGGTCGCGTCGACGACCGGGGCGCCGGAGATGCGGTACTTCGCCGACAGCGCGTCGACCTCGGCGAGGGTGTTGTCCGGCGAGCAGGTGACCGGGTTGGTGACCATGCCGGCCTCGGACCGCTTCACCAGGTCGACCTGGCCGGCCTGGTCCTCGGCGGCCAGGTTGCGGTGCAGCACGCCGATGCCACCGGCGCGGGCCATGGCGATCGCCATCCGCGACTCGGTGACGGTGTCCATGGCGGAGGAGACGAGCGGGATCGCCAGCCGCAGGCCGCGGGTCAGCCGGGTGCTGGTGTCGACCTCGGCGGGGACGACGTCCGACGGCCCCGGGATGAGCAGGACGTCGTCGTAGGTCAGCCCCAGCGGGGCGAACTTGGCGGGCAGTTCGGGGCGGTACTGGTCGGAGCGCTGCTCGTCGGGCTGCACGCGTGCCACACCCTCTCGACTCGTGTGTGGATGCGCCGCCGGTGGCGCAGGAGATGTCCCCTCATGGTAGGCGGAGGCCCGCGTCACCCCCTCCCCCCGTTACCGTTGAGCGGTGGCGGACGCAGCCCGCCCATCCGCTGGCTGACCAGCAGCGGGACCCGACAGACCCGAGCAGGCGCAGACGCTGCCGGCAGCCGCCGGCGAGGAGGACACGTGGACGCGTGGGACGACGCACTCGGCCCCGACCCCGAGTTCGGGTCGGCGGACCGGCCCGGGCACCCTCCGCTGACCATGGAGGAGCGCGCCGGGGTGCTCGACGACCTGGCCGAGCTGGAGGTCTTCCGGACCCTGCTCGAGCCGACCGGCGTCAAGGGGATCGTCGTCGACTGCCCCGACTGCCAGGAGGAGCACCACGTCGACTGGGCGCTGATGCAGGCCAACCTGCGCCAGCTGCTCGACGAGGGGCAGACCGGCCGGCACGAACCCCCGTTCGACCCGGACCCGGACGACTACGTCAGCTGGGACTACGCCAGCGGCTACGCCGACGGCATCGCGGCGCTGGCCGAGCGGGAGGAGCCCACCGGCCGGCACGGCAGCACCGGCGGCCGGCACGCCCGCGAGGACTGAGCACATCGCGACCCTCCGGGCCGCACCGCGACCACGAGCCGTACCCGACCCGCGCTGAGCGTCGCGTGTCCCACCTCGGGGAGGACTCCGTCCTCCCGTCGGCGGGACGGGGTCGAGACGTGACTCGGGGGACCCTCCGGGCCCCCGCTCGTCACGTCATCATGCCGCGGCGGAAGCCGGTGGCCACCGCCTCGGCGCGGTCCTTGGCACCCAGCTTGCGGAACAGCCGGCGGGCGTGGGTCTTGATGGTGTCCTCGGACAGGTAGAGCTCGCGGCCGATCTGCGCGTTGCTCTTGCCCTGGCTCATGCCGGTGAGCACCTGCATCTCGCGCATCGACAGCGTGACCGCCGGCGTCTCGGGCACGGTGGAGCGGACTGTGGTCGGCGCGGCGGTGGCCAGCGGGCTGGCGCCGTTCCAGCCGCCGTTGACCGGCCCGTGGCCGCCGGCGGCGGTCGGCACCCCCACCTGGTGCGGGCTGCGCGGCGCGGGCAGCTGACCGGGGCGCCCCGGGGCCTCGGGACGGCGGACGGTCCGGGTGAGCCCCAGGCCGAGCTCGAGCGGGCTGGCGTCCCAGCGCAGGTAGCCGCGGGCTCCCGCGGCGACCGCGGCGCGCACCGTGTCGGCGTCGTCCGGGGCGCCGAGCACGAGCACCGGCAGCGCCGGGTGCACGCGCAGCACGGAGGTGGCGACGGCCAGGCCGCTGTCGGTGGCCCGCTGGGTGCCGATCAGCAGCAGGTCGGGCAGCCGGTTGGCCAGGCGGGCCGTCAGCGAGGCCTGGTCGCCGACCGCCTCGACGCGCGCCACGAACGGCAGCGCGAGCAGCCGGGTGGCGACGTCGTCCCGCACCCGACGACGCTCGTCGAACACCCAGACCACGGCACCGCCGGGCTTCCGCTCTTCCATCACGACAGCTCCTCCTGCGCCGGACGCGGCCGGCGACACCCCGCGGGGAACGGGGACGTCCCGCTCCAGGGGCGCCGACCGGTCCGGTCGGGGTGTCCCCCACACCGGTGGTCGGCACTCCCCGTGATCAGGTTGATCCGCAGGGTGGTGGGACACCAGCGGCCCTCACCCCGGCGGGTGACCGCCGCCGGCCACGCCCGGGTGTCCTCCGGCCGGGACGGACGCTGCGGGGAGTGACCGCGGGCACCGGCAAGCACATCTGCGGCGATCCCGCAGCCCGAGAAGTGATCGCCGTGTTTGCGCGCCCACGGGAGCGGGGACAGTCCCACCCGTGACCGGGCAGACCCCCCGGTGCATCCGAGCCGAGGAGGTCCCATGGCCGACATCCGCCGACTGCCCACCCCCGTTGCTGAGGTGTGGGACTGGCAGCTGCACGGCTCATGCCGTGGCGAGAGCACGTCCCTGTTCTTCCACCCCGACGGTGAGCGCGGTCCGGCCCGCGCCCGCCGCCAGGCCGCTGCCAAGGCCGTCTGCGGAACGTGCCCGGTGATCGACGCCTGCCTCCAGCACGCGCTGTCCGTCCGCGAGCCGTACGGCGTGTGGGGCGGCATGAGCGAGGAGGAGCGGGCCCGGCTGATCGCCGCGGAGCCCGCCGCCATCGCTGCCGGGGTCTGACCCACCGGCGGGCGACCTCCCCCGCCAGCGCAACGCCGAGAGGCCCGGTCCGACGTGGTGTCGGACCGGGCCTCTCGGCGTGTGCGGGCCGCCGGCCGGGGACGTGG
Organism: Modestobacter sp. NPDC049651; assembly: GCF_040659695.1. NCBI lineage: Bacteria > Bacillati > Actinomycetota > Actinomycetes > Geodermatophilales > Geodermatophilaceae > Modestobacter > Modestobacter sp. NPDC049651. The sequence goes on along the minus strand of NZ_JBFAOG010000002.1, from coordinate 36,592 downwards.
GGTCCCCGGCCGACGGGCCGTCAGTGGCTGTGGCCGTGGCCGCCGTGCGAGTGGCCGTGGGGGTGGGGACCACCGCCGTGCTCGTGGTCCTCCTCGGGCGCCTCGACGACGGCCGAGTCGGTGGTCAGCACCATCGTGGCGATCGAGGTGGCGTTGGTCAGCGCCGCCTTGGTCACCTTGACCGGGTCGATGACGCCCTGCGCGGCCAGGTCGCCGTACTCGCCGGTGGCGGCGTTGAAGCCCTGCCCGGCACCCAGCTCGCGGACCCGGCCGACGACGACCGGCCCCTCGAACCCGGCGTTGGCCGCGATGAGGCCGGCCGGGGCGTCGAGCGCCTTGCGCACCGAGCGGGCACCGGTGAGCTCGTCACCGGTCAGCTCCAGCGCGTCGACCGCCGCGGCGGCGTGCACCAGCGCGGACCCACCACCGGGGACGACGCCCTCCTCCACCGCGGCGCGGGTGGCGGCGATGGCGTCCTCGATGCGGTGCTTGCGCTCCTTCATCTCCACCTCGGTGGCCGCACCGACCCGGATGACCGCGATGCCGCCGGACAGCTTGGCCAGCCGCTCCTGCAGCTTCTCGCGGTCCCAGTCGGATTCGGTGGCCTCGATCTCCTTGCGGATCTGGGCGACCCGGTCGGCGATCGTGCCGGCGGTGCCGCCGCCGTCGACCAGCGTGGTGTCGTCCTTGGTGACGACGACGCGGCGGGCGGTGCCGAGCACCTCGAGGCCGACGGCGTCCAGCGACAGGCCGACGTCGGAGCTGACGACCTGACCGCCGGTGACGATCGCCAGGTCGGTCATGAACGCCTTGCGCCGGTCACCGAAGAACGGCGACTTGACCGCGACGACGCGGATCGTCTTGCGGATGGAGTTGACGACCAGGGTCGACAGCGCCTCGCCCTCGACGTCCTCGGCCACGATGAGCAGCGGGCGGGCGCCGTTGGTCAGCACCTTCTCCAGCAGCGGCAGCAGGTCGGCCAGCGCGCTGATCTTGCCCTCGACGAGCAGCACCAGGGCGTCCTCGAGGACGGCCTCCTGCGCGTCGGCGTCGGTGACGAAGTACGGCGACAGGTAGCCCTTGTCGAACTGCACGCCCTCGGTGACCTGCAGGTCGGTGGTCATCCCGTTGGCCTCTTCGACCGTGATGACGCCGTCCTTGCCGACCTTCTCGAACGCCTCGCCGATCAGCTCGCCGACCTCGGCGTCCTGCGCGGAGACCGTGGCGACGCCGGCGATGGCCGGGCGGTCGGAGACCGGGGTGGCCACGGCGTCGAGCGCGGCGGAGACCGCGTCGACCGCAGCGCGCATGCCGCGGCCCAGCGCCATCGGGTTCGCGCCGGCGGCCACGTTGCGCATGCCCTCGTGGACCAGCGCCTGGGCCAGCACGGTGGCGGTGGTGGTGCCGTCACCGGCCACGTCGTTGGTCTTGGTGGCGACGTTCTTCGCCAGCTGGGCCCCGAGGTTCTCGTAGGGGTCCTCGAGGTCGATCTCGCGGGCGATCGTGACGCCGTCGTTGGTGATGGTCGGGGCGCCGAACTTCTTGTCGATCACCACGTTCCGGCCGCGCGGGCCGAGGGTGACCTTGACGGCGTCGGCGAGCTTGTCGACGCCGCGCTCGAGGGCGCGGCGGGCGTCCTCGTCGAACTTGATGATCTTGGCCATGTGCCAGACCTCTCGCTAGTGCGGGGAGAGAAGGGGGCGGACGACGACCGCCCCGGGACCCGGTGTTCTCGGGTCGCCGGGGCGGTTGCGTCCAGTGCGCAGCTGGATCAGTGCGCGCGGTGGGGAAGGGTCACTTCTCCACGACGGCGAGCAGGTCGCGCGCCGAGAGCACGAGGTAGTCCTCGCCCGCGTAGCGCACCTCGGTGCCGCCGTACTTCGAGTAGATGACCACGTCGCCGACGTTCACGTCGAGCGGGACCCGGTTGCCGTTGTCGTCGACGCGGCCGGGGCCGACGGCGACGACGGTGCCCTCCTGGGGCTTCTCCTTGGCCGTGTCCGGGATGACCAGACCGGAGGCCGTGGTGGTCTCGGCCTCGTTGGCCTGGACCACGACGCGGTCCTCCAGCGGCTTGATGTTGACCTTGGTAGCGGTCGTCACGTGGTGACGCCCCCTTCGGTGTCTCGGACGGGATCGGTGTGGTGCTGAGCTGGTGGCACGGGGGCCGGCTCCTGCCGTCGCGGGGGTCAGGTGCCAACCCGTGTCGATTGGCACTCTACCCAGGCGAGTGCCAACGTCTCAACCGGGTCACGGCGGGGTCACCTGTCCGGGCGTCCGCGGGGTGCACCAGGCTGTCGGCGTGCCCAGCGCAGCCCCCGGCGAACAGGCCGCCGAGACCGTCCGCCAGCTGCGCGACCTCGCCACCGACGACGGCGCGGCGGCGCTCGCCCGCGCGGCGGAGCTGCTGCGCGCCGGCACCGGCGCGGTGGCCGCGCTGAGCCGGCTGCGGGCCGAGGTCGGCGTGCAGCTGGCCGGCCCGGCCTGGGGCGTCGCGCGACAGCGGGAGAAGGCCCGCCCGGCGTTCGGCGCGGACGCCGACCGGTTGTTCTTCACCGGCGACACCCTCGAGCAGGCGGGCCGCCCGGTGCTGGCCCGCCGCCGCGCGGAGCGGCTGCTGGCCGGCGGGGTGGAGGCCGCCGCGGACCTCGGCTGCGCCGCCGGCACCGACACCCTCGCCCTCGCCCTCGCCGGCGCCCGGGTGGTGGCCGTCGACCGCGATCCGGTGGCCCGCGAGCTGACCGCGCTGAACGCCGCGGCGCTCGGCCTGGCCGAGGCGGTCGAGGTGCGCGACGCCGACGTCGTCGACCTGGTCGCCCGGGCGGACGGCGGACGGGTCGCCGGGGCCCCGGCCGCGACGCTGGACCCGGCGCGGCGGTCCGGCGGACGGCGGGTGATGGACCCCGACCGCTGGTCGCCGCCGTGGTCGACGGTGACCGCGCTGCTGGGCGGCGTCGACGCCCCGGTGGTCAAGGTGGCCCCGGGTCTGGACCACGACCGGGTGCCGGCCGGCGTGGAGGCCGAGTGGGTGTCGGTGGGCGGGTCGATCGTCGAGGCACTGCTGTGGGGCCCCGCGCTCAGCACCACGTTCCGGCGGGCGACGCTGGCCGGCCCGGACGGCGTGCTGGCCGAGCTGACCGCCGACGCCGACCCGGGCACCGCGCCGTCGGGACCGGTGCAGGCGTTCCTGCACGAGCCGGACCCGGCGGTGATCCGCTCCGGGCTGGTCGCGCTGGTCGCCGGCCGGATCGGCGCCACCCTGGTCGACCCGACGATCGCCTACCTGACCTCGGCCGCGCTGCCGGACTCCCCCTGGGTCACCTCCTACCCGGTCACCGAGGTGCTGCCGTTCAACCTGAAGAAGCTCAAGGCGCTGCTGCGGGCCCGCGGCGTCGGCCGGGTGACGGTCAAGAAGCGCGGGTCGGCGATCGAGCCGGAGGAGCTCGCCCGCCAGCTGCGGGGTCCGGGCGAGGGGTCGGCGGTCGTCGTCGTGACCCGGGTGGCCGGGGCGCCGACGGCGCTGGTCTGCGACCCGCCGTCCTGACCTGCGGGATCAGGCGTACCGCTGGATGGGAGCGCTGAGTAACGTCTCAGAGCGCAACCGTTCCGGCAGGGGACGGGACCGACCGAAGGCAGGCCCGCCACGTACGACAGCACCTCCCCCGGCAACCCGACGGTCGTCACCGGCATCGGGGCGGTGACGCCGGTGGGCCTGGACCGCGAGTCCACCTGGCAGGCGCTCGTGTCCGGCACCTCCGGCGTCGGCCCGATCACCGCGTTCGACGCGAGCGGTTCCGCGGTGCGCATCGCCGCCGAGGTCACCGGCTTCGACCCGTCGGCGGTCCTGGCGACCAAGCGGCTGCGGCGCACCGCCCGGTTCACCCAGTTCGCGGTGGCGGCCGCCCGCGAGGCCGTGGCGCACGCGGGCCTGGTGATCGACACCGAGGGCACCGGGCACGGGGTGGCGCCGGGCCGGGTGGGCGTGGTCATCAACGCCGCCGTCGCCGGCTTCGACACCGTCGAGCAGGCCACCCGCCAGCTCGTGTCCGCCGAGCCCACCCGGCTGAGCCCGTACTTCGTGGCCTCCTCGCTGACCAACATGCCCGCCTGCGAGGTGGCCATCGACCTCGGCGTGCACGGTCCGGTCACCGCCAGCGCGCTGGCCTGCGCCAGCGGCGTCTACGCGGCGGTCGAGGCGCGCCGGCTGATCGCCTCGGGCGAGGCCGACGTGGTGGTCTGCGGCGGCACCGACGCCGCGATCACCGAGGTCATGTTCGCCGGGCTGACCACGATGGGCGCGCTGTCCACCCGCAACGACGACCCGCAGGCCGCCAGCCGGCCCTTCGACGCCGACCGCGACGGCTTCGTGTTCGGCGAGGGCTCGGTCGTGCTGGTGCTCGAGTCGGCGGCGCACGCCGAGGCGCGCGGTGCCACGCCGCTGGCCCGGTTCGCCGGCGGGGCGCTCACCGCGGACGCCTTCCACGTCAGCGCCCCCGCCCCGGACGCCCGGTACGCCGCGGCCGCGATCAGCACCGCGCTGGAGCGCACCGGCACCGCACCCGGCGACGTCGACTACCTGTGCGCCCACGGCACCTCGACCAGGGCCAACGACCGCTCCGAGACCCGGGCGATCCGCACCGCGTTCGGCGCGGCCGCCGACGACCTCGCGGTGAGCAGCCCGAAGTCGATGGTCGGCCACCTGATCGGCGCCGCCGGCGCACTGGGGCTGATGGTCTGCACGCTGGCCATCCGGGACGGCGTCGTCCCGCCGACGATCAACCTCGACACCCCGGACCCGGAGTGCGACCTCGACTACGTGCCGAAGGCCGCCCGCGAGATGCCGGTGCACACCACCATGACCAACGCGTTCGGGTTCGGCGGGCAGAACTGCGTCGCCGTGCTCACCGCCCTCTGACCCGCGCCCGCAGGAGGACCGACCCGTGAGCCACGTCTACGACCCCACCGCCTACCGGCGGGTCTTCGACCGGCAGATGACGATGCTCGCCGGGTTCGAGCGCAACGTGCTGCGCTACGCCGACCGGCTCGCCCTGCTCGACGCGGCCACCGGCCGGGCGTGGACGTACGCGCAGCTCGGCGCGGACGTCGAGGACCTCGCCGCGGGGCTCGCGGCGCGCGGGGTCGGCCCGCGCGACGTCATCGCGTTCCAGCTGTTCAACGGGCCGGCGTTCGACCTCGTGTACCTCGCCGCCCAGCGGCTCGGGGCGATCGCGTCACCGGTGAACTTCCGGTTCTCCGCCGGGGAGACCGCGCACGTGCTCGACGACAGCGAGCCGCGGGTGCTGGTGGTCGACCGGTCCCTGGCCGCGGCCACCGCGCAGGCGCTGGAGATGGCCGGCCACCGGCCGGAGCTGGTCGTCGAGGTGACCGAGGACGGCGACCGGACCGCGGCGCCGGAGCTGCCCGGCGCGGTCGCGTTCACCGCGCTGCTGGGCACCGGGGCGGCACCGGCGCCGCGCCCGCAGCTGACCGCCTGGGACGAGACGACCCGGCTCTACACCTCGGGCACCACCGGCATGCCCAAGGGCGTCTCGCTGCCCGGCGTCGCCGAGGTGATGACGGCGCACGACGTGATCATGCACTTCCCGCTCACGCCGGAGGACCGCACGCTGAACATGACGCCGTGGTTCCACCGCGGCGGCATCTCCCCCGGCGGTCCCAACGCGGTGCACTACGCCGGCGCCGCGGCCGTCCCGCTGCGCAGCTTCGACGCCGACCGGGTGCTCGACCTGGTCGCCGAGCACCGGCTCACGTACCTGATCGGCGCGCCGACCAACCTGGAGATGCTGGCCACCGCGCAGGAGACCCGGCCGCGCGACCTGTCCAGCCTGCGCGGCCTGGTCACCATGGGCGCACCCCTGGAGCGGAACGCCTGCCTGCGCTACCAGGACGTGCTCACGCCGCGGATCTTCAACGGCTACGGCACCACCGAGGCCTTCTGGAACACCTTCCTGCGCCCCGCCGACCTGCCCGAGCACGCCGGCAGCGCCGGCCGCGCGTGCACCGACGACGACGTGCGCGTGGTGCGGGTGTACGACGACCGCCCGGCCGCGCCCGACGACCTGGCCGCCCGCGACGGCAGCGAGACCGGCGAGATCATCATGCGCTCGGTGAAGTCCGGCTACGCCTACGTCGGCCTGGCCGCCGAGCAGGAGGCGCGGTTCCGCGACGGCTGGCTGTACTCCGGCGACCTGGGCACCTGGGACGGCGAGGGCTACGTGACCGTGGTCGGCCGCAAGGACGACATGATCATCTCCGGCGGGGAGAACGTGCACCCGGTGCAGGTCGAGGAGGTGCTCAACACCCACCCCGGCATCGCCGACTCGATCGTCGTCGGGCTGCCCGACGAGCGCTGGGGTGAGCTGGTCGTGGCCTACGTCGTCCCGACCGGGGCCGGCGTCACGCCCGCGGAGGCCGACGCGCACTGCCTGGCCAGCCCGATGCTCGCCGACTACAAGCGGCCGCGGGCGTACAAGCTCGTGGAGTCGCTGCCGCGCAACGCGACCGGCAAGAAGATGCACTACCGGGTCCGCGAGGACGCCGTCCGCGCCGACGCCGCCGGCGAGCTGCACCGCCTCGGGCGCCGCAGCTAGCCGGAGTGTGGGAGCGCAGGAAACCTGCGCGCCCACACTCCACTCAGCGCGAGACGACGTCGATCGGCAGCGAGCTGTCGGCGCCGAGGTCGATCTCGGAGGCCGGCACCCCGGCGGCCACCAGCCGGGAGCCGAGCGCGGCGACCATCGCGCCGTTGTCGGTGCACAGCCGCCGGCTGGGCACCCGCAGCACGATGCCCGCGGCGTCGCAGCGCTCCTGGGCCAGCGCGCGCAGCCGGGAGTTCGCCGCCACGCCGCCGCCGATCACCAGGTGGTCGACGCCGTTGTCCCGGCAGGCCCGCACCGCCTTGGCGGTGAGCACGTCGACGACCGCCTCCTGGAACGCCGCGGCCACGTCGGCGACCGGCACCGGCTCACCGGCCCGCTGCCGCGCCTCGACCCAGCGGGCGACCGCCGTCTTCAGCCCGGAGAACGAGAAGTCGTAGGCGGGGTCGCGCGGCCCGGTGAGCCCCCGCGGGAAGGGGATGGACGCCGGGTCGCCCTCGGTCGCCGCGCGGTCGATGGGCGGCCCGCCGGGGAACGGCAGGCCGAGCACCCGGGCCACCTTGTCGAACGCCTCGCCCGCGGCGTCGTCGATGGTGCGGCCGAGCTCCTGCACGTCCTGGGCGAGGTCGGGCACCAGCAGCAGCGAGCTGTGCCCACCGGAGACCAGCATCGCGATCGACGGCTCGGCGAGCGGCCCGTGCTCCAGCTCGTCGACGGCGACGTGCGCGGCGAGGTGGTTGACCCCGTACAGCGGGACGTCGAGCGCCAGCGCGTACGCCTTGGCCGCGGCCACGCCGACCAGCAGCGCGCCGGTGAGCCCCGGCCCGGCGGTCACCGCGATCGCGTCGACGTCGCCGGCGGTGACCCCGGCCTCGGACAGCGCCCGGTGCACGGTCGGGACCATCGCCTCCAGGTGCGCCCGGCTGGCGATCTCCGGCACCACGCCGCCGAACCGCTCGTGCTCGGCCATCGAGGTGGCCAGCGCGTCCGACAGCAGCGTGTGCCCGCGCACCAGCCCGACGCCGGTCTCGTCGCACGACGTCTCGAACCCGAGGACCAGCGGCTGCTCAGCCATGCCGGACCACCTCCCGCAGCATCACGACGGCGTCCTTCCCAGACAGTGGGTAGTAGCGGGGCCGGCGGCCGATCTCGGTGAACCCGCGGCGGCGGTAGAACGCCTGGGTCGCCACGTCGTCCGCGCGCACCTCCAGCAGCACGGCCGGCACCCGCCGGTCGGCCTCGGCCAGCAGGGTGTCCAGCAGCAGCGCGCCGATGCCCTCGTGCTGGCGGGTGCCGGTGACCCCGATGGTGGCGATGTGCGCCTCGGTGTCGTAGGCGATCAGCCCGGCGTACCCGACCAGCTCGCCGGTGCCGTCGTCGACGGCCGCCAGGTAGTGCCGGGTGTCGGGGTGGGCCAGCTCGTCCCGGTACATCCACTCGGTCCAGGTGTCGGGGGCGAACAGCTCCTCCTCCAGCACCATCACCCGGGGCAGGTCGGCGGCCGTCATGTCGCGCAGCACGACGGTCACTGCGACACCGTCTTGTGCGACGTCGGCGGGACGGCGTCCGGACGGCGCAGGTACAGCGGCTCCAGCGGCCCGCGCGGCACCGCGCCGGACAGCTGGGGCGCCGCGGCCCGCAGCAGCCCCGCCGTCGTCACCTCCGCGGGCGTCACCGGGCGGCCCAGCCGCTCGGCGAACCGCTCGTCACCGACCAGCGGCCCGGCCGCGTCGAGCTCCTCCGGGCGGACGACGTCCGGTCCGGTGACGCGCGCGCCGGCCGCGTCGTAGCCGGCCCAGTAGACCTCCTTGCGCCGGGCGTCGGTGACCACGGTGCGCAGCCCCTCGCCGACGGCGTCCAGCGAGCAGACGCCGGCGACCGGCAGCCCGCGGGCGTCGGCGAGCGCGGCCGCGGTGACCACGCCGACCCGCAGCCCGGTGAACGGCCCGGGACCCAGCCCGGTGACCACGGCCTCGACGTCGCGCAGCCCGACGCCCGCGGCGGCCAGCGCCTCCCGCACGGTCGGCGTCATGAGCTCGGCGTGCCGGTTGCCGGAGGCGACCGCCCGCTCGGCGAGCACCTCGGTGCCGGCGTCGGCCGACCAGCGCGCGACCCCCACGACGAGGGTGGGGGTGGCGGTGTCGAGGGCGAGGACGAGCACGACCGGTCAGCCTAGGCCGCGCCCGCGACCGGCCGGCCGCGGCCACCCTTCTCCCCCGGCCGGACTCGCCGTTTCCGGGACCTGGCCTTACCGTGTGGCCCTGTTGCTCCCCGAGCCGCGCACCGGCGCACGGCACCGGCCAGAGCGTGGTGGTCGCCGCCGTTGCACCGGACCCGCCCGGCCGGGGAGCAGAGACGTACTGCGCGCGACCGCACGGCACTCAGGGGGACTCGTGGTGGCCGACAACCGGGCGACACCTGCTGGACGACGACGGACGGGGAACGGCTCCCGGGCCCGCCCGGTCCCCGACGTGCCCGTGGCCCGGCCGGCCGCGGAGGCGCGGGCCACCGATCCGGCGTCCGCGCGGAGCGCCGTGGACCGCGCGCTCCGGTCGCACCCCCGGCTCCCACCCGGTCAACGCTGGCTGGCCTCCGGCCGCGCACCGTGGCCGGTCATGTGGGCGGTCCGGCACTTCCTCGCCGAGCGCACCGCCGAGGCGCGCGCGGCGGCGGACGCCGGGCGCCCGGCGGGCGACCCCGGGCAGGTGCTGGCCAACTGCCAGGCCGTCCAGCAGGTCGTCGACGCCTGGGACGCGGTCACCGTGTGGGCCGACCACCCCGACGCGGAGCTGCCGGAGGCCTACCGGGTGGCCAGCCAGGGGCTGTTCGCCGCCATGTGGCGGCTGGCCCTGCGCCACGCCGACCACCCGGACTTCGACCCGGCCTGGGTCCCGCAGCGCGGCGCCCGCACCGGCTGAGCGGGCGGGGACCCGGCGGGGCCCCCGCCCCGGGTCAGACGCCCTGCCCCTCGGTGTCGGGGTTCTCCAGCCGGAAGAAGGTGCTCGGCCGGCCGTCGCTGCGCTCCTCCTGGTAGATGAAGTTCAGCCGGCGCTCGTCGAAGGTGCCGAACCAGTCGTCCCAGCTGATCTCGACCAGGTCGTCGCCGCCCTCGCCGAAGTGGATGCGCAGCCGGCCGGGGCGCCCGTCGTACTCGCTGCCGGGCACCGTGGCCGGCCGCCCGCCGCGGGCCTCCGCCCACTCCTTGATCACCTCGTGGTGGGTGGTCACCAGGCTGCGGCCGGGCCGCTCGGGGTCCTCGTCGGGCGAGGTGATGTTCTGCGAGTACCGCACCGACTTGGAGTTCTTGTCGCCGGTGCGCACCTCGCCGCCGTCCGGGCCCGCGCCCAGGTCGCCGTCGCCGTCCCCGCTGCCGCTGCCGGCGTCGGACCCGGTCGCCTCCTCGATCGCGTCGACGAGCTCGCCCTTGCGCTTGGACGACGGCGCCTTGACGCCCTCCTCGCGGGCGACGTCGCGCAGCTCGTCCACCTTCATGTCCTGGAGCTGGTCGGCGCTCCGGTCGCTGTCCGCCACGGTTCCTCCTCGGTCGGGGTATTGCAGACCGGGCTACCCAGCGGACCGGCGGTCACCCCTCCGCGAGGCGCTGCTCCCAGCCGGCACCGACCGGCCGCAGCCGGGCCGTGCGCACGTCGTCGTCCCGCCGGTCGAGCTCGACGACGAGGTGCTCGTCGGCGAGCTGCTCGACCAGCCCGTGCCCCCACTCCACGACGGTGACCGCCTCCTCGGCGGTCGCGTCGAGGTCCAGGTCGTCGACGTCGGCGACGCTGCCCAGCCGGTAGGCGTCGACGTGCACCAGGGGCACCCGGCCGCCGCGGTGCACCCGGGCGAGCACGAACGTCGGCGAGGTGACCGGCCCGCGCACCCCGAGCCCGGCGCCGATGCCCTGGGTGAGCGCGGTCTTCCCCGCCCCCAGGGGCCCGGACAGCACCACCAGGTCACCGGCGCGCAGCAGCCCGGCGAGCTCGCGCCCGAACGCCTGCGTGTCGGCGAGGGTGGGCAGCTCCCGCTCGGGCCTCACAGCGTGCCCGCCACGGCGGTCAGGTCGGCCAGCAGGCCGGCGCGCGGGGCACCGCCGGGCCCGAACCGGATGGCGGCCGAGGGGTGGTAGGTCGCCCACACGGCACGGCCGTCGACGTCGTGCGGGCGGCCGCGCACCTGCGCGAGCACCGTCCGCGGGCCGAGGAACCACTTCGCCGACGACAGCCCCAGGGCGACCACGGTGGGCGCGCCGAGCAGCTCCAGCTGGCGGCGCAGCCAGCCGCTGCACCGGGCCACCTCGGGTGCCTTCGGCGTGCGGTTGGCCGGCGGCCGGCACTTCACCACGTTGAGGACGGCGGCCTCCCCGCGGTCCAGCCCGGCCTCGGCCAGCAGCTGGTCGAGCAGCGCGCCGGACCGCCCGACGAACGGCCGGCCGGTCTCGTCCTCGGTGGCGCCGGGCGCCTCGCCCACCAGCACCAGCCGCGGGCGGCCACCGGCCGGGACGTCGCCGACCACCACGTGCTGCCGGGTGGCCGCGAGCTCGGGGCAGGCCACGCAGCCGCGGGCCACGTCGGCCAGCGCGGTCCAGTCCGGCGCGGCGGCGGCCACCGCGGCGACCTCCTGGGCGGCGGCGTCCGGGCGCGGCGGGCGGGTCACGACCGGGCTCCCTGCGCGGCGACGGCCCGGCGCAGCAGCCCGGCGAGCGGGCGGGTGACCTGGTCGGGGTGCTCGAGCAGCACCAGGTGCCCGGAGTCGGGGACGACGACGACCTCGGGGTCGCCGCCCAGCTCCCGCAGCCGTTCCACGATCAGCTCGCTGTGCGCCATCGGGATCATCTTGTCCGCGTCGCCGGTGAGCACCAGCACCGGCACCCGGGCCAGCGGCTCCAGGGCGCCGCTCTCGTCCAGCCCGACCAGGGCCGGGTAGAACTCCGCGATCACGTCGACGGGCGTTCCGGCGATCATCGCGTCGACGTAGTGCGCCAGCGCCGGGTCGACGTCCTTGCCGGCGAACGACAGCGCCCGGGTGGCCGCCGACACGACGTCCTTGGCCAGCCGCCGGGTGCGCTCGGCGAAGCCGGGCCGGTGCCGCATCGTCCAGGCGGCGGCCGGCAGCACCGCGGCGCGCACCCGGGTGAGCAGCTGCGGCAGGCCGAAGTCGAGGTCGGCCAGGTTGCCCGACGACGTCGAGATCAGCGCCGCGGCCACGACCCGCGAGCCGAACAGGTCCGGACGGCGGCGTGCGAGCGCCAGCAGCGTCATGCCGCCCATCGAGTGCCCGACCAGCACCACCGGGCCGGTCGGCACCCGCTCGGCGAGCACCGCCTCCAGGTCGGCGGCGAGCTGCTCCACGGTCGAGTGCCCGGCGTCCCCCCGGCCGGAGGCGCCGTGCCCGCGCTGGTCGTAGAACACCAGCCGGGCCGCCGGCGCGGAGCCGTTCGCGGTGGCCAGCTCGGCGCCGAGGTCGCGGCGCTGGAACGCCCAGCTGCCCATCGACAGGGCGTAGCCGTGCACGAAGACCACCGTCAGCGGGGCGTCCGCGGGGCCGATCTCCTCCACCGCCAGCAGCACGCCGTCGTCGGCGCGCACCAGCACGCTGCGGTCGGGGTCCCGGCGGGCGGCGCCGAGCGGGTCCTCGGTGCGCAGCCGGCCCGGTGCCGCGGTGTCGACGTCCGGCTTGCCGGCCTGCTCGGCGCGCACCCGGTTCGCCGCCGACCGGGCCACCGCGACGCCGATCGCCGTGCCGGCCGCGGCGAGGCCGACGACCGCGCCGGCCAGCCCGACCTGCTTGCCCGAGGGCCGGTGCGGGGCGGTGCTCACGGGGCCGTGCCCGCCGCGCCCGCCGTGCCCACGTACCGGCGGCGGAACCGGCCGCCGATGCGGGTGACCAGCTCGTAGTGGATGGTGTCGACGGCGTCGGCCCACTGCTGCGCGGTGGGCTCACCGGCGGTGCCCGCGCCCCAGAGCACCACCGGGTCGCCGGGCTGCACGGCGTCGTCGCCGACGTCGAGGACGAACTGGTCCATGCACACCCGGCCGGCGATCGTCCGCTGCGCCCCCGCGGCGAGCACCGGCGCCCGGTTGCCGCCGGCCCGCGGCACCCCGTCGGCGTACCCGACGGGCACCAGCGCCAGCGTGGTCTCCCGCTCCGGCGAGTACGTGTGCCCGTAGGAGACGCCCACGCCGGCCGGCACCCGCTTGGTCAGCGCGACCCGCGCCTGCACGGTCATCGCCGGGCGCAGCCCGTACGCGGCCGGGTCGCCGCCGAGCGGGTCCAGCCCGTAGATCGCCACACCCGGCCGCACCAGGTCGTACCAGGTCTCCGGGAGCGCCACGGTCGCCGCGGAGTTGGCCAGGTGCCGGCGGGCACCGGTCAGCCCGGCGGCGCGGGCGATGCCGACGGCCTCGTCGAACACCCGCACCTGGGCGCCGATCGTCGGGTGGTGCGGGGCGTCGGCGTAGGCCAGGTGGCTCCACAGCCCGGTCACGACCACCTCGCCGTCGGCCTGCGCCCGGGCCGCGGCGGCGACCAGGCCGGGCCAGTCGGCCGGGGTGGCGCCCTCGCGGGACAGCCCGGTGTCGGCGAACAGGTGCACCCGCGCGGTGCGGCCGGTGGCCCGGGCGGCGTCGACCACCTCGGCCAGCCCCCACTCGGCGTTGACCGAGACCTCGACGTCGGCGGTGAGCGCGGCGGCGAAGTCCTCGCCCGGCCCGTTGAGCCAGGCCAGCAGCGGCGCGGTCACGCCGGCAGCACGCAGCGCGAGGGCCTCCTCGACGACCGCCACGCCGAGCGCGTCGGCCCCGCCGGCCAGGGCGGCACGGGCAGCCGGGAGCATCCCGTGGCCGTAGCCGTCGGCCTTGACCACGGCCATCAGCGGGCGGTCGACCCGCTCCCGCAGCACGGCCACGTTGGCGGCGATGGCGTCGAGGTCCACCACGACCTCGGCCCGGGCGTCGAGCCTGCGCTGCACCTGCGTCACGTCCCCATCCTCCCAGCCGCCCGGGGTCAGCCCGCCGCGCCGCCCCGGCGCAGCCGGCCCAGCGCCGCCGGCAGGTGCCGCACCAGGTCGCCGGCGACCAGCGGGCCCTCCTCCGCGGCCAGCTGCCCGGTGCGCCCGTGCACGTGCGCGGCCACCGCGGCCGCCTCCACCGCCGGCAGGCCGGTGACCTCGTGCTGGGCCAGCACCGCGCCGAGGACGCCGGCCAGCACGTCGCCGGTGCCGGCGGTGGCCAGCCACGGGGTGCCGGTCGCGTTGACCCAGGCCCGGCCGTCGGCGTCGGCCACCACCGTGGCGTCGCCCTTGAGCAGCACCGTGCAGCCCAGCTCCGCCGCGCCCCGGCGGGCCGCGCCGATCCGGTCGGTGCTGATCGGTCCCCCCGCCCGACCCGCCCACTCGAAGAGGCGGGCGAACTCGCGGTCGTGCGGCGTGAGCACGGTCGGCGCGGTGCGGTCGCGCACCAGCTCCGGCTGCGTCGACACCAGCGTCAGGGCGTCGGCGTCCACCACCACCGGCAGGTCGGTGGCGAGCACCTCGGCCAGCACGCTGCGCGCGTCGTCGTCGGTGCCCATGCCCGGGCCGACCACCCAGGCCTGCACGCGGCCCGCGTCGGAGGGGCGGCCGGAGGTGACGATCGCCTCCGGCCAGGCGGCCCGCACGCCGTCCGCCGCCGTGCCGGCGTAGCGCACCAGGCCGGGGCGGGTGCGCAGCGCGGCACCGGTGCACAGCACCCCGGCGCCGGGGTAGGTCGACGAGCCGGCGACGACGCCGACCACGCCGCTGGAGTACTTGTCGCTGCCGGACGACGGCGGCTCGATCCGGGCGATCGCGTCGGCGTCGGTGAGCTGCCGCGCGGTGGGCTCGGGCAGGTGCGGGCCCAGGCCGATGTCGACGAGGTGCACGGTGCCGGCGTGGTCCCGGCCCTCCCCCACCACCAGGCCGGGCTTCACCGCGCCGAAGGTGACGGTGTGCTGCGCGGGGAAGGCCGCGCCCGGCACCTCGCCGGTGTCGGCGGCGACCCCGCTGGGCAGGTCGACGGCCACCAGCAGGCCCGGCCCGGCGACCGCCTCGGCGACCAGCGCGGCGGCGTCCGGCCGCAGCCCGCCGCTGCCGCCGATGCCGGTGATGCCGTCGAGCACCAGGTCGGCGCGGTCCAGGCCGGTGCGGCCGGGCGGGGCGATCCGGCCGCCGGCCCGGCGCAGCGCCGCCAGCCCGCCCGCGTGCGCCCGCTCGGGGGCCAGCAGGACGGCGTCCACCCGGGCGCCGCGGCCGGCCAGGACGGCGCTGGCGTGCAGCGCGTCGCCGCCGTTGTCGCCGGAGCCGACGAGCAGCACCACCCGGGTGCCGTGCGCGCGGCCGAGCAGGTCCAGGCAGACGGTGGCCAGGCCGGTGGCGGCGCGCTGCATGAGCGCGCCGTCCGGCAGGTCCGCCAGCAGGACGCGCTCCGCGGCGCGCACCTGGTCGGCGGTGAACAGGTCGATCATGCGTCAGGTCCCTCGGCGATCACCACGGCAGACGCGATGCCCCCGTCGTGGCTCAGCGACACGTGCCAGGTCGTGACGCCCAGGGCGGCCGCCCGCCGGGCGACCGTGCCCCGCACCTCGAGGTGCGGGCGGCCGTGCTCGCCGACCACGACCTCCGCGTCGTGCCAGTGCAGGCTGCCCGGGGCACCGAGCGCCTTGGCCAGCGCTTCCTTGGCCGCGAACCGCGCGGCGAGGGACTCCCCGGTGCGGGGCCCGCCCGACGGCGTGCGCTGCTCGGCCGCGGTGAACAGCCGGTCGCGCAGGCCGGGGGTGCGCTCCAGCGAGGCGGCGAACCGCTCGACCGGGCAGACGTCGATGCCGACCCCGATGATCACCGCGACAGTCTGCCTGGTGACGCCGGCGCCCGCCGTCCCCCTGCACCGAAGGCCGTCCCCCCGCACCAACGCTGGTGCAGGGGGACGGCCTTCGATCAGGTCACCTGATCGACGCTGGGCTCACTCGACGGTGACGGACTTCGCCAGGTTGCGCGGCTGGTCCACGTCGAAACCGCGGGTGTCGGCGATCTCGCAGGCCAGGATCTGCAGCGGCACGGTGGTGACCACCGGCGCGAGCAGGGTCGGGGTCTGCGGCACGCGGATCAGGTGGTCGGCGAACGGGACGACGTCCTCGTCGCCCTCCTCGGCGATCACGATCGTGCGGGCGCCGCGGGCGCGGACCTCCTGGATGTTGGAGACCACCTTGCCGTGCAGCAGGCTGCGGCCCCGCGGCGAGGGGACGACCACGACGACCGGGGTGCCCTGGTCGACGACCGCGATGGGTCCGTGCTTGAGCTCACCGGCGGCGAAGCCCTCGGCGTGGATGTAGGCGAGCTCCTTGAGCTTGAGCGCCCCCTCGAGCGCCACCGGGTAGCCGACGTGCCGGCCCAGGAACAGGATCGTGTTCGCGTCGGCCAGCGACCGGCCCAGCTCGCGCACCGGCTCCATCTGGGTGAGCACCTGCGCGACGGCGTCGGGCAGCTTGCGCAGCTCGTTGACGATCGTGGAGACCTCGTCGGCGTACTTGACCCCGCGCACCTGGGCCAGGATCAGGCCGACCAGGTAGCAGGCGACGATCTGGGCGAGGAAGGCCTTGGTCGAGGCGACCGCGACCTCCGGCCCGGCGTGGGTGTAGAGGACCGCGTCGGACTCGCGCGGGATGGTCGAGCCGTTCACGTTGCAGATGGCCAGCACGCGGGCCTTCTGCTCCTTGGCGTGCCGCATCGCCATCAGGGTGTCCATGGTCTCGCCGGACTGGCTGATGACCACGACGAGCGTCGAGCGGTCGAGCACCGGGTCGCGGTAGCGGAACTCGCTGGCGACCTCGACCTCGACCGGGATGCGGGTCCAGTGCTCGATGGCGTACTTGGCGATGAGCCCGGCGTGGTACGAGGTGCCGCAGGAGACCACGAACACCTTGTCGATGTCGCGCAGGTCCTGGTCGGACAGCCGCACCTCGTCGAGCATCAGCTCGCCGTCGTCGCCGAGCCGGCCCAGCAGGGTGTCGGCGATCGCCTGGGGCTGCTCGGCGATCTCCTTGAGCATGAACCAGTCGTAGCCGCCCTTCTCGGCGGCCGCGGCGTCCCAGTCGACGGTGTAGGACGTCGGCTCGACCGGGGCGCCGGCGAAGTCGGTGACGGTGGCACCGCGGGTGCGGTCGATCTCCACCACCTGGTCCTGGCCGAGCTCCAGGGCGTGGCGGGTGTGCGCGATGAACGCGGCGACGTCCGAGCCGAGGAAGTACTCGCCGTCGCCGATGCCGACGACCAGCGGGCTGTTGCGGCGCGAGGCGACCAGGGTGTCGGGCTCGTCGGCGTGCGTGGCGACGAGGGTGAACGCGCCCTCCAGCCGGCGGCTGACCACGCGCATCGCCTCGGCCAGCCGGCCCTCGCCGGCCGGCAGCTCCCGGTAGGTCGCGGCCAGCAGGTGGGCGACGACCTCGGTGTCGGTCTCGGAGGTGAACTCGACACCGGTGGCCTCGAGCTCGGCGCGCAGGTGGGCGAAGTTCTCGATGATGCCGTTGTGCACCACCGCGACCTGGCCGTCGGCGGACACGTGCGGGTGCGCGTTGGCGTCCGTCGGCCCACCGTGGGTGGCCCAGCGGGTGTGCCCCAGCCCGATCGTCGCGCCGGGCAGCGGCGCGTCGGCGAGGACCTTCTCCAGGTTCGCCAGCTTGCCGGCCTTCTTCGCCGTCGTCAGCTCACCGTCGGCCAGGACGGCGACGCCGGCCGAGTCGTAGCCGCGGTACTCCAACCGCCGCAGCCCCTCGAGCACGACGCCCAGGGCGTCCTGCGGACCGACGTATCCCACGATGCCGCACATTCCCCCGAATGTACCGGCACCGGGGCGTTCCACCGGCCGCCGGCGGCGAGGGTTCGCCCACACGGGCGAACGGTCAGCTCGCGGCGGCGACGACCTCGGCCAGCCGCGCGGCGACGGCGTCGGCCTGCTCCTGGCTCGGCGCCTCGACCATGACGCGCACCAGCTGCTCGGTGCCGGAGGGGCGCAGCAGCACCCGGCCGGCGTCCCCGAGCTCGGCCTCGACCGCGTTGACGGCCTGGGCGACGGCCTCGCTCTCGACCACGGCGATGCGGTCGGCGACCGGCACGTTGACCAGGGTCTGCGGCAGCTTGCGGACGACGGAGGCGAGCTCGGCCAGCGACGCACCGGTCGCGCTCATCCGCGACAGCAGCGCCAGCCCGGTGAGCAGACCGTCGCCGGTGGTGGCCCAGTCCAGGAACACCAGGTGGCCGCTCTGCTCGCCGCCGAGGCTCAGGCCGCCGGCCCGCAGCGCCTCGAGCACGTAGCGGTCGCCGACCGCGGTGGTCTGCACCGTGATGCCGGCGTCGCGCATCGTGTGGTGGAAGCCCAGGTTGCTCATCACCGTGGCGACGACGGTGTCGTCGGTCAGCCGGCCGCGCTCGTGCAGGGCGAGCGCGCAGATGGCGAGGATGCCGTCACCGTCGACGACCGTGCCGTCGGCGGTGACCGCCAGGCAGCGGTCGGCGTCGCCGTCGTGGGCGATGCCCAGGTGGGCGCCCCGGCGGGCGACCTCGGCGACCAGCGGGCCCAGGTGGGTGGAGCCGATGCCGTCGTTGATGTTCCAGCCGTCGGGCTCGCCGCCGATGACGTGCACCTCGGCGCCGGCGCGGCGGTAGATCTCCGGGCCCACGCCGGACGCGGCCCCGTGGGCGCAGTCGACGACGAGCCGGATGCCCGAGAGGGGCTGCTCGAGCACCGACAGCGCGTGCTCGACGTACTCGTCGGCGGCGCCGGGCAGGTCCCGGACGCGGCCGATCGCGCCACCGGTGGGCCGGTGGTCGACGCCCTCGCGGCCGGCGATGCGCTGCTCGATGGCCGCCTCGACGGCGTCCGGCAGCTTGTGCCCGCCGCGGCTGAACAGCTTGATGCCGTTGTCGGGCATCGGGTTGTGGCTGGCCGAGATCATGACGCCGAGGTCGGCGTCGGTCCGGCCGGTCAGGTGCGCGATCGCGGGCGTGGGGAGCACGCCCGCGCGCAGCACCTCGGCGCCGGCGCTCGCGAGCCCCGCGACCACCGCCGCCTCGAGCATCTCCCCGCTGGCGCGGGGGTCACGGCCGACGACCGCGACGGGACGCGAGGTCCCGTCGCGGTCGGCGAGCACGCTGGCGGCGGCACGCGCCACCGAGAGGGCCAACTCCGGCGTGAGGTCGGCGTTGGCCCGACCCCGGACGCCGTCGGTCCCGAACAGGCGACCCACGGACGTACCGGTCAGCGCTTGGAGTACTGAGGGGCCTTGCGGGCCTTCTTCAGGCCGTACTTCTTCCGCTCCGTGACGCGGGGGTCACGGGTGAGGAAGCCGGCCTTCTTCAGCGCGGGGCGGTCGTCGGGCTCGACCTCGATGAGGGC
Organism: Modestobacter sp. NPDC049651; assembly: GCF_040659695.1. Classification (NCBI taxonomy): domain Bacteria; kingdom Bacillati; phylum Actinomycetota; class Actinomycetes; order Geodermatophilales; family Geodermatophilaceae; genus Modestobacter; species Modestobacter sp. NPDC049651. The sequence continues at coordinate 17,574 of NZ_JBFAOG010000002.1, read as the reverse complement.
GCGCGCGATGGCCAGGCGCAGCGCGCCGGCCTGACCGCTGACGCCGCCACCGTGCAGGATGCCGATGACGTCGTACTGCTCGACCTTCTCCAGGATCACGAGGGGCTCCCGGATGAGCTGCTGGTGCAGCTTGTTCGGGAAGTACTGCTCGATGGTCCGGCCGTTCAGCTTGAACTGGCCGGTGCCGGGGACGAGGCGGACGCGGACGACGGCCTCCTTGCGGCGACCGACGGTCTGGACGGGACGCCCGTCGGCGTCGGTCACGGTCAGCGCGCTGGTCACTGGGCCACCTGCTTGATCTCGAAGGTCTGGGGCTGCTGGGCGGCGTGGGGGTGCTCAGGCCCGGCGTAGACCTTGAGCTTGGAGAGCATCTGCCGGCCCAGCGAGTTGTGCGGCAGCATGCCCTTGACGGCGCGCTCGATGACGCGGTCGGGGCGGGTCTTCAGCTCGTCGCCGACGTTGATCGCCCGCAGGCCGCCCGGGTAGCCGGAGTGGCGGTAGGCCATCTTGCTGTCGCGCTTGGAGCCGGTCAGCGCCACCTTGCCCGCGTTCACGATGACGACGAAGTCGCCGGCGTCCACGTGGGGGGCGAACTGGGGCTTGTGCTTGCCGCGCAGCAGGATGGCGGTCTGGCTGGCGAGTCGGCCGAGCACCACGTCGGTGGCGTCGATGACGTGCCAGGCCCGGGTGATCTCACCGGGCTTCGGCGTGTACGTGCGCACGAGGCTCACTGTCCTTCGTCGTCGGGCGGGCGGCTGGTGGGATCGCCTCACCGAACACGAGAGACTTGGGCCGGCCCGATGGGATCGGGGCCCCGGGCACGCGCGCACCAGCCGGCGTCACGCACCAGCCGAGAAGAATACCAGCGTGCGGCGGGAGGCCGGCTCCTGGCCCTGCCAGCCGGGCCTCACCGGGGAGCAGCAGGGTCCTCGATCTCGCGGAGCCGGCCGGTGGTGACGTCGAAGACCGTGCCACGGACCTCGTGCGAGAGCAGGTAGGGGCTCTCCCGGACCAGCCGCATCGACTCGCGGACGTCGTCGTCCACGTCGGTGAAGGTGCGGGCGGCCCACGGGGGACGGCGACCGGTGGCCCGCTCGACGGTGTCGGCGAAGGAGACGTCGTCGGTGGTCTGCAGCCCGCAGTCGGTGTGGTGCACCAGGACGATCTCCCGCGTGCCCAGCGCGTGCTGGCTGAGGGTCAGCGACCGGATGACGTCCTCGGTGATGACCCCGCCCGCGTTGCGGATGACGTGCGCGTCGCCGATCTCCAGGCCCAGCACGCCGAACAGCGGGATGCGCGAGTCCATGCACGCGACCACGGCGACCTTCCGCGCCGGTCGCACGGGCTTGCTGCCCGGGAACTGCTCCGCCCACCGCTCGTTCGCCGCGAGCATCCGGTCGATCTCGGCCATGCGTCCTCCCCGCCCCTCGGAACCGCGAGGACGATAACGGGTGGCGCCGGAGCCGGCCTCCCGTGGATCGGTCAGGATGGGCGGGTGCGCACGGTCGAGGAACACCAGGCGGTCGTGTCCGGGCTGCTCGGGCTGATGCCGGTCGAGCGGGTGCCGCTGACCGCGGCCGCCGGGCGGGTGCTCGCCGAGGACGTCCCGGCGCTGGTGCCGCTCCCGGTCTTCACCAACTCCGCGATGGACGGCTACGCGGCCCGCTGGGCGGAGGTCGGCGCGGCCGGCGCCGACTCCCCCGTGCGGCTGCCGGTGGCCGCCGACCTGCCGGCCGGGCGCACCGACGTCCCCCCGCTGGCGCCGGGCACCGTGCACCGGATCATGACCGGCGCCCCGGTGCCCGACGGCGCGGACGTCGTCGTCCCGGTCGAGCAGACCGACGCCCGCACCGACGTCGTCACCATCACCGCCGCCCCGCCCGCCGGCAGCCACGTGCGGCACGCCGGCGAGGACATCCCCGCCGGCGCCGTCGCGCTCGCGGCCGGCACCGCGCTCGGGCCGGCGCAGCTCGGGCTGGCCGCGTCGCTGGGGCACGCGGAGCTCGCCGTCCGCCGTCGGCCGCGGGTGCTGGTGCTCTCCACCGGCAGCGAGCTGGTGGCCCCGGGCTCCCCGCTGCAGCCGGGGCAGATCTACGAGTCGAACTCGCTGCTGCTGGCCACCGCGGTCACCGACGCCGGCGGCGAGGCGCGCACGCTGCACTTCGTGCCCGACGACGTCGACGCGTTCCTGGCCACCGTCCGGTCCGAGCTGCCGTCGGCCGACCTGCTGGTCACCAGCGGCGGGGTCAGCGCCGGCGCCTACGAGGTGGTCAAGGACGCGTTCCGCGGCCTGGGCACCGTCGAGTTCACCAAGGTGGCCATGCAGCCCGGCGGCCCGCAGGGCGCCGGCACCGTCGACGGGGTGCCGGTGTTCACCCTGCCCGGCAACCCGGTCAGCTCGTTCGTGTCGTTCGAGGTGTTCGTCCGCCCCGCGCTGCGGCGGGCGCTCGGCTCCACCTCCCCCGAGCGGCTGCGCACCACCGCCCGGCTCACCGCGCCGCTGCGGTCACCGGCCGGACGGCGGCAGTTCCTGCGCGGCCGGTTCGACGACGGCCGGGTGTCCCAGGTCGGCGGCCCCGGCTCACACCTGGTCGCCCACCTGGCGCGCGCCAACTGCCTCGTCGTCGTCCCCGAGGACGTCACCGAGCTGCCCGCGGGCGCCGAGGTGACCGTCGTCCTGATCGAAGGAGCCCTGCAATGAGCCAGCCCCGGCTGACCCACCTCGACGAGTCCGGCGCGGCCCGGATGGTCGACGTCACGGAGAAGGCGGTCACCGCCCGCACCGCCACCGCCGCCGGCCGGGTGCTGGTCAGCCCCGAGGTGGTCGCGCTGCTGCGCGGCGGCGGGGTGCCCAAGGGCGACGCACTCGCCACCGCCCGGATCGCGGGCATCGCCGGGGCCAAGCGGACGCCGGACCTCGTGCCGCTGTGCCACCCGATCGCGCTGCACGGCGTCACCGTCGACCTCGAGGTCACCGACGAGGCCGTGGAGATCACCGCGACCGCCCGCACCGCGGACCGCACCGGCGTGGAGATGGAGGCGCTGACCGCGGTCACCGTCGCCGGCCTGACGATGATCGACATGGTCAAGGCGGTCGACAAGCGGGCGTCGATCACCGACGTGCGGCTGCTGTCGAAGACCGGCGGCAAGAGCGGGGACTTCACCCGGTGACCGAGCTGCCCGCCGACGCCCGCGCCGTCGTCGTCACCGCGTCCAACCGCGCCGCGTTCGGCGTCTACGAGGACCGCAGCGGTGCGCTCCTGGCCGAGGGGCTGCGCGCGCTCGGCTTCACCGTCGAGGGCCCGCACGTCCGCCCGGACGACGTCGCCGAGCTCGAGGTCGTGCTGCGTGAGGCCGTCGCCGGCGGGGCGGACGTCGTGCTGACCACCGGCGGCACCGGGCTCACCCCCACCGACGTCACCCCCGAGGCCACCCGCGCCGTGCTCGAGCGGGAGGCCCCCGGCATCGCCGAGGCGGTGCGCCGCTACGGCGCTGAGAAGGTCCCGACGTCCGTGCTCTCCCGGGGGCTGGCCGGCACCGTCAGCCGCACCCTGGTCGTCAACCTGCCGGGCTCCCCCGGCGGCGTGCGCGACGGGCTCGCCGTCCTCGGGCCGCTGTTCCCCCACATCGTCAGCCAGCTCCGCGGCGGGGACCACTGAGCTGGGGTCGCGTCCCCGGTCCACCGGCTCCCTGCCGGGTCGGGCCGGTCTCGGAACGGCACTGTGCGTCTTGCGGGAGGCGGGCGCGCGGGGCTTCCGGTGGTTGGGCCGGGCGACCATCCTGGCCGGGTGACCGTGCTGGCCCAGGGACGGACCGTCGACGGCGAGCGGTGGGCGCTCGTCCGGTACACCGGGCCCGGCGACGACATCGTCGTCGTGGAGGTGTGCTCCTGGGACGGGCACCCGTTCTGGGGCACCGGCTGCGGGCTGGCCGAGCCGCCGCTGCCCGCGCCCTCGGTGGTCACCGTGGGCAGCGACGAGGCCGGGCCGGCGGTCGTGCTGCTGCAGGTGCGGCCCGACGTCCGGGCGGCCGTGCTGCGGCTGTCCGACGGCACCCGCGAGGACCTCGTCCTGCACCCGTTGCCGGGCCGCGCCGACCGCATCGCCGTGCTGGTGCACCCCCGCCACCTCGACGTGCACCGCATCGAGCTCTACGGCGCGGACGCCGCGCTCGTCGGCTGACCCCCGGTCAGCTCGTGGCGGCCCCCGCCGCGGCGGGAGCCGGCTCCTGCTCGGGCAGCACCAGCCGGTCGGGGTGGGTGTAGACGTTGCAGCCGTCGCCGCGGAGGAAGCCGACCAGCGTGATGCCGACGTCGGCGGCCAGCTCCACCGCCAGCGAGCTCGGCGCCGACACCGCGGCCAGCACCGGCACCCCGGCCATCGCGGCCTTCTGGGTCAGCTCGAACGACGACCGGCCGCTCACCATCAGCACGTGCTGCGCCAGCGGCACCCGGCCCTCGCGCACGGCGTCCCCGATGACCTTGTCGACGGCGTTGTGCCGGCCGACGTCCTCGCGCAGCGCCACCAGCTCGCCGTCGGCGGTGAACAGCCCGGCGGCGTGCAGGCCCCCGGTCTTGTCGAACACCTGCTGGGCGGCGCGCAGCCGGTCGGGCAGCGCCAGCAGCGTCGCCAGCGTCAGCCGCGTGCCGTCGCCGGCCACGTCGTAGCTGGTCTTCGTGCGGATGGCGTCGATGCTCGCCTTGCCGCACACCCCGCAGGAGCTCGACGTGTAGAAGTTCCGGTCCAGCGCGGTGTCCGGCGCCTCGACGCCCGGCGCCAGGTCGACGTCGACCACGTTGTAGGTGTTCCGCCCGGAGTCGTCGACGGAGTTGCAGTAGCGCAGCCCCAGCACGTCCGCGGCCGAGCGGATGACGCCCTCGGTGGCCAGGAAGCCGTGCACCAGGTCGAAGTCGTCACCGGGGGTGCGCATGGTGACCGCCAGCGGGGTGCCGCCCAGGCGGATCTCCAGCGGCTCCTCGGCCGCGACGGTGTCCGGACGGCGGCTGTGCTGCGGCCCGCGGATGCGCAGCACCGGGGTGCGGCTGGTGACTCGTCCCACGACCCCGACGGTACCCATCCCCCGCGCCCTACGGTGCTCCCCATGGACGACCTGCCGCCGTTCGCCGCCGTCGTGCTGGCCGGCGGCCGCGCCGCCCGGCTGGGCGGCCGGACCAAACCGCAGGTCCGGGTGGGCGGGCGGACGCTGCTGGAGGCCGCACTGACCGCCGTCGCCGGCGCCGCGCCGCGGGTGGTCGTCGGCCCGCCGCAGCCGGTGCCCGACGGCGTCCGCCTGGTCCGCGAGCAGCCGCCCGGCGGTGGACCGGTGCCGGCGCTGGCCGCCGGGCTGGCCGCGGTCGACGACGCCGCGGTGGTCGCCGTCCTCGCCGGCGACCTGCCCTTCGTCACCCCCGAGCTGGTCACCGAGCTGCGCCGGCGGCTGACCGGGGACGGTGCGCTGGTGGTCGACGACACCGGCCGCGACCAGCTGCTGCTGGGGGTCTGGCGGACGGCGGCGCTCCGTCCGGCGCTGGCCGCGGTGTCCGGCCCCGCGCCGCTGCGCGCCGTGCTCGGGAGGCTGTCGGCCACCCGCTACCGGCCGCCGGTGGCCGCCGGCGCCCCCGCCCCGTGGACCGACTGCGACACCCCCGCCGAGCTGGCCCGGGCGCGGCAGCAGGCAGGTGACGTCGGCGACGGTCTCGACTGGGGTCCCCGGCCCGGGTAGGACGAGCGCATGCGCATCGTCATCGCAGGAGCCCACGGGCAGGTCGCCCGCCGCCTCGGCCGGCTGCTCAGCAGCCGCGGCGACACCGTCGTCGGCATCGTCCGCAACCCCGACCACGGCGCCGACCTGGAGGCCGACGGCGTCGAGCCGGCCGTGCTGGACCTCGAGCAGGCGTCCGTCGACGAGCTGGCCGCGGTCGTCCGGGGGGCGGACGCCGTCGTGTTCGCCGCCGGCGCCGGGCCGAACAGCGGCGCCGCCCGCAAGCACACCGTCGACCGGGGCGCCGCCGTGCTGCTCGCCGACGCCGCGGAGGCCGCGGGCGTCCGCCCGTACCTGCTGGTCTCCTCGATCGGGGTAGAGCAGGCCCGCGCGGGCACGCCCGCCGGCATGGACCCGGTCTTCGCCACCTACCTGCAGGCCAAGCTGGCCGCCGAGGACCACGTGCTGCCCCGCCCCGCGCTGGACACCACGATCGTCCGCCCGGGTGGCCTCACCGACGACCCGGGCACCGGCCGGGTCACCCTCGCCCACGGGGTGCAGCGCGGCGACGTGCCCCGCGACGACGTGGCCGCCGTCCTCGCCGAGATCCTGCACGCCGGCAAGTGGGGCGAGGTGGTGGAGCTGGTCGGCGGCGAGACCCCGATCGACGAGGCGGTCGCGTCGCTCACCTGACCTGAGGTCAGGAGTCCTCGGTCACCGAGGTCCGGACGGCGCGCGTCTTGCGGTTGCGGGCCGCCAATTCGCCGTCCGGCGGGTAGTCGACGCGCACGAGCGTCAGCCCGCCGGGCGGCACGACCGGCACGTCCTGGGCCCGGGTGGTCATGCCGAGCAGCGAGCCGGGCCACTCGGGCAGCCGGCGGCCCTCCCCCACTGCGGTCAGCGCGCCCACCAGGCTGCGCACCATCGAGTGGCAGAACGCGTCCGCCGAGGCACGGATCTCCACGACGTCGCCGTCCCGCTCGACGTCGAGGGCCAGCAGGGTGCGGATGGTGGTGGCAAACTCGCGCCGGCGGCAGAAGGCGGCGAAGTCCTGCCGGCCCAGCAGCAGCCCCGCCGCGATGGCCATCGCCCGGTCGTCCAGCCGCCGCGGCCAGCCCACGGTGTCCGCCCGGCGCAGCACCGGCGGGCCGGAGTCGGCGTCGGACAGCCGGTACACGTAGTGCCGGGCCAGACCGCTGAACCGGGCGTCGAAGTCCGGGCTGACCACCCGGGCGCCGGTGACCGCCACGTCCGGGGGCAGCACGCCCCGCAGCCGGCGCAGCAGGCGCGGCTCGTGCCCCGCGAACACGTCGGCCGGGACGTCGACGTGCGCCACCTGGCCGGTCGCGTGCACCCCGGCGTCGGTGCGCCCGGCGACGGTCAGGTCGACGTCGCGGCGCAGCACGGTGGCCAGGCCGAGCTCCAGCTCCGCCTGGACCGTGCGCCGGGACGGCTGCCGGGCCCAGCCGGAGAACGCCGTCCCGTCGTAGGCGACGTCGAGCCGGACGCGGACGAGCCCGCCACCGGATCCGGTGACGGGCTCGTCTGCGTGCTGGTCGTTCAGGAGATCACTTGGGGTCGATCTCGGGCTCGCCCCCGGGGGCGTGGGTGCCCGCGGTGGCGGCGTCGCCGAGCTCGGCGGCCTCGATCTCGGCGGCCGCGGCCTCGGCCACGTCCGGCGACAGGGCCGGGTCGTCGACGACGGCCAGGTTCTCCGCGGTCGGCTCCGGGGTGACGTTGCCGTCGTCCTGCACGTCGCCGTCCGGGTCGAAGACGTCGGCGACGACGCCCTCCGCCTCGGCCAGCTCGGCGGCCGTGGCGCCACCGGTGACGGCCGGGCTGGTGTCCCCGCCCGGGCCGGTGGTGACGTCGGTGTCGGTCAGGCCCTCGTCGGTGGTGTCGACCGCGTCCGCGGTGACCTCGCCGGCCGCGGAGGCGGCTCCGGCACCGGCGGCGAACCGGGTGCCACGGGCGCGCTCGGCCTCACCGACGGCCTGCTGGGCCACGGTCTGGCCCTCGACCAGCTCGATGACCGCCATGGGGGCGTTGTCGCCCTTGCGGGGACCGACCTTGGTGATCCGCGTGTAGCCACCCGGGCGGGTCTCGTACCGCGGGCCGATCTCGGCGAACAGCGTGTGGACGACGTCCTTGTCGCGGATGACCGTCATCACCTGGCGACGGGCGTGCAGGTCACCCCGCTTGGCGAGGGTCACCAGCTTCTCGGCGTACGGGCGCAGCCGCTTGGCCTTGGTCTCGGTGGTGGTGATCCGACCGTGCTCGAACAGCGAGGTGGCCAGGTTGGCCAGCATCAGCCGCTCGTGCGCGGGCGAGCCGCCCAGACGGGGGCCCTTGGTGGGGGTGGGCATGTCGGTCCTTCCTCAGGCCGCCGGGGTGTCCCTGCGTACCGCGCGTTCACTGATGGGTGGTACTCCGGTGCCGGCGGTGCCGGACCCGGCGGGACCCTGCCGCCCCGGGGGGCGGCAGGGTCCGTCTGTCAGAGCTGCTCGGTCTCCTGGTAGTCGCCCTCGACGTACTCGGCCGGGTCGCCGTAGGCGGCGTCGCCCTGGTAGGCGTCGGTCTCGTAGCCCTCGTCGTAGCTCTCCACCGAGGTGGGGATGAACCCGGGCGGGCTGTCCTTGAGCGCCAGGCCCATCGCGGCGAGCTTCATCTTGACCTCGTCGATGGACTTCGCACCGAAGTTGCGGATGTCCAGGAGGTCGGCCTCGGAACGGGTGACGAGCTCACCGACGGTGTGCACGCCCTCGCGCTTGAGGCAGTTGTAGGACCGGACGGTGAGGTCCATGTCCTCGATCGGCATCGAGAAGTTCGCGATGTCGGCCGCCTCGGCCGGGCTGGGTCCGACCTCGATGCCCTCGGCGTCGACGTTCAGCTCGCGCAGCAGGCCGAACAGCTCCACCAGGGTCGAGCCGGCGCTGGCGATCGCGTCGCGGGGCTCGATCGACGGCTTGGTCTCGACGTCGACCACGAGGCGGTCGAAGTCGGTGCGCTGCTCGACACGGGTGGCCTCGACGGCGTAGGTGACCTTGAGCACCGGCGAGTAGATCGAGTCGACCGGGATGCGGCCGATCTCCTGGCCGGGCTGCTTGTTCTGGGTGGCCGGCACGTAGCCGCGGCCGCGCTCCACGACCAGCTCGATCTCGAGCCGGCCCTTCGCGTTCAGCGTGGCGATGTGCAGGTCGGGGTTGTGCACCTCGACACCGGCCGGCGGCGCGATGTCCGCGGCGGTGACCTCACCCGGGCCCTGCTTGCGCAGGTACATGGTCACCGGCTCGTCGGAGTCGGAGCTGACGACCAGGCCCTTGAGGTTCAGGATGATCTCGGTGACGTCCTCCTTGACGCCCGGCACGGTGGTGAACTCGTGCAGGGTGCCCTCGATCCGGATGCTGGTGACAGCAGCGCCGGGGATCGACGACAGGAGGGTGCGACGGAGCGAGTTGCCGAGGGTGTAGCCGAAGCCCGGCTCCAGCGGCTCGATGACGAACCGGGAACGCTGGGCGTCGATGGTCTCCTCGGTGAGGGTCGGACGCTGTGCGATGAGCATGGTTCTCCTCCAGGTCCTCCGGCGACCGCCATATGACGCCGTGAGGGGGTGGTGCCGGCGGGGCGGACCTCTTGGCCGGCCGTCCCGCCGTCGTGCACCTGCCCCGCCGCGACCTCAGGTCGCGACGGGGCAGGGGTGGATCACTTCGAGTAGAGCTCGACGATCAGCTGCTCCTGCACCGGGGTGTCGATCACCTGGCGCGCGGGGATGCTGTGCACCAGCACCCGCAGCTGACCGGTGATGACCTCGAGCCACGGCGGCACGGGGCGCTGACCGGCCCGGGCCTGGGCCAGCTCGAAGGGCACCATCGAGGCCGACTTGCTGGCGACCTCGACGATGTCGTTCGCGCTCACGCGGTACGACGGGATGTCCACCTTGCGGCCGTTGACCTTGATGTGGCCGTGGCGCACGAGCTGGCGGGCCATGTCGCGGGACTCGGCCAGACCGGCCCGGTACACGACGTTGTCCAGGCGCGACTCGAGGATCTGCAGCAGGACCTCACCGGTCTTGCCCGTCTTCTTGTTGGCTTCTTCGTAGTAGCCGCGGAACTGCTTCTCCAGCACGCCGTAGATGCGGCGGGCCTTCTGCTTCTCGCGCAGCTGCAGCAGGTACTCGCTGTCCTTGCTGCGGCCCCGGCCGTGCTCGCCCGGCGGGTAGGGCCGGATCTCGATCGGGCACTTCGGGGACTCGCACTTGCTGCCCTTGAGGAACAGCTTCATCTTCTCGCGCCGGCAGAGGCGGCAATCGGCACCGGTGTAGCGGGCCACGTCAGGTTCTCCTCGTTCGTCTCGTCAGTGGCCGGTCAGACCCGGCGGCGCTTCTTGGGGCGGCAGCCGTTGTGCGGCTGCGGCGTCACGTCCTGGATCTGACCCACCTCGAGGCCGGTGGCCTGCAGCGAGCGGATCGCGGTCTCCCGGCCGGAGCCCGGGCCCTTGACGAAGACGTCGACCTTGCGCATGCCGTGCTCCTGGGCCTTGCGGGCCGCGTTCTCGGCGGCCATCTGCGCGGCGAACGGCGTCGACTTGCGCGAGCCCTTGAACCCGACGTGCCCGGCCGAGGCCCAGCTGATCACGTTGCCCGTGGGGTCCGTGATCGACACGATCGTGTTGTTGAAGGTGCTCTTGATGTGCGCCGCGCCGTGGGCGACGTTCTTCTTCTCCTTGCGGCGCACCTTCTTGGTGCCAGCAGCCGCGCGAGCCCTGGGAGGCATGTCTCTCCGGTCTGTGTCTGTGTTCGTGGCCTGGTCGTGCACACCGCGGTCACCACCGCGGTGCAGGTGCAGCGTTGCCGCTGCGGGCGCGCCGCCGGTCCGGCCCTCGCGGACTCAGCGGGCGGCGCGCCGGTGGCTCAGCGAGCCTTCTTCTTGCCGGCGATCGTCTTGCGGGGGCCCTTGCGGCCGCGCGCGTTGGTGCGGGTGCGCTGGCCGTGCACGGGCAGGCCGCGGCGGTGCCGCAGACCCTGGTAGCACCCGATCTCGATCTTGCGGCGGATGTCGGCGGCGACCTCGCGGCGGAGGTCACCCTCGACCCGGAAGTGCTCGTCGATGTAGTCGCGCAGCTTCAGCAGGTCGTCGTCGGTGAGGTCCTTGGCCCGCAGGTCCGGGCTGACGCCCGTCGCCTCCAGGGTGGCCTTCGCCGACGTCTTGCCGATGCCGTAGATGTAGGTGAGCGCGATCTCCATCCGCTTCTCGCGGGGCAGGTCGACGCCAGCCAGTCGTGCCATGTCGTGGTACTCCCTTTAGCCCTGGCGCTGCTTGTGCCGGGCGTTCTCGCAGATGACCATGACCCGGCCGTGCCGGCGGATCACCTTGCACTTGTCGCAGATCTTCTTCACTGACGGCTGGACCTTCACCGGTGCCGCCCCTCATTCCTCATGTCGTGGGACTGCCCGCCCGCACCAGGGGTGCGGACACGGCTCGTCACTTGTAGCGGTAGACGATGCGACCGCGCGTCAGGTCGTAGGGCGAGAGCTCCACGACCACGCGGTCCTCGGGCAGGATGCGGATGTAGTGCTGCCGCATCTTGCCGCTGATGTGGGCGAGCACCCGGTGCCCGTTCTGCAGCTCGACCCGGAACATCGCGTTGGGCAGCGGCTCGACGACGCGACCCTCGACCTCGATGGCCCCGTCCTTCTTCGCCATGCCCTAAACGCTCTCCTCGTTCGTCGCTGCCGCCAGCCTGTCGTGCTCGGCTGCGGTCCGGTGCGTGCACGCCCATGCCGGAGGGCACGGACGGTGGTGCTGATGGGCGATCTCGCAGAGGGCGCCCGTCGGTCTGCGGCCACAGCAGGACGACGGACGGCGCGAACGCCATCGGCCACTGTACTCCGCCCCCGGGCTGCTCTCCAACCCGGGCCGGGGTGACGGGGGCTACCCGCTGGGACGGCCCTCCTACGGGGGGGGGCAGGAGGAACTCCGTCAGCTGCGGGCGGTGACCCCGAAGGGCGCGAGGCCGGCGACGCCACCGTCCTCGGCCGTCAGGACCCAGGGGCCCTCGGGCGTGACGGCGACGGTGTGCTCGAAGTGCGCGGCCCGGGAGCCGTCCTTCGTGACGACCGTCCACCCGTCGTCGAGCTCCTCGGTGGCCGGGTCGCCCACGGTCACCATCGGCTCGACGGCCAGCGCCATCCCCGGCACGAGCCGGGGGCCGCGGCCCGCCCGCCCGTAGTTGAGGATGTGCGGGTCCTGGTGCATCTCGGTGCCGATGCCGTGGCCGCCGTAGTGGTCCACGATCCCGTACCGGTGCTCGTGCGCGGTGATCGACTCCTCCACCGCGTGGCTGATGTCGGTCAGCCGGCCCCCGGCGAGGGCCCGGGCCAGCCCCGCCCACATCGACTGCTCGGTGACGGCCAGCAGGCCGGCGTCCTGCGGGGAGGGCTCCCCCACCGTGACCGTCACCGCGGAGTCGCTGTGCCAGCCGTCGAGGATCGCGCCGCAGTCGATGGAGATGTTGTCGCCCTCGGCGAGCACCCGGTTCGGGTCCGGGATGCCGTGCACGACCTCGTCGTTGATCGACGTGCAGATCGTGCCGGTGAACCCGTGGTAGCCGAGGAAGTTCGGCACCGCGCCCTGGGACCGGATGTGGTCCTCGGCGATCGCGTCGAGCTCCTTGGTGGTGACGCCCGGCCGGACCGCGGCCCGCACGGCCTTGATCGCGCCGGCGGTCACCAGCCCGGAGGCGCGCATCAGCTCGATCTCGTGCGCCGTCTTGACCTGGATCATCCGTCCACTCCACTTCGCCAGCAGCGGCAGCCGGCCGAGGACGGCGGCGCCGCGGTCACCGTGCACCGGGACCTCGCGGTCTCAGTCCCGGTCCTGCTCGCCGGCCGACTCGTCCTCCAGCGCGTCGGTGGCCCCGAGGGCCTCCAGCGCACGCCGGGTGACCTCGTCGATCTCACCGATCGCGTCGATCCGGCTCAGCAGCCCGGCCCCCTCGTAGAACCCGGACAGCGGGGCGGTCTGTTCCCGGTACACCTCGAGGCGGTGCCGGACGGTCTCCGGGCGGTCGTCGTCGCGCTGCACCCACTCGCCCTCGACCAGCATGCGCCGGCTGGACAGCCGGCGCACCAGCTCGTCCTCGTCGACGACGAGCTCGAGCACGCGGTCCAGCGCCTGGCCGGCCCCGGCCAGGTTGTCCCGCAGCTGCTCGGCCTGCGCGATGGTGCGCGGGAAGCCGTCGAGCAGGAAGCCGGCCTTCGCGTCGGGCTCGGCGAGCCGGTCGGCCACCATGGCGACGGTGAGCGCGTCGGGGACGAGGTCACCGGCGTCCATGAACACCTTGGCCTGCCGGCCGAGGTCGGTCTGGCCGCTCACGTTGGCGCGGAAGATGTCGCCGGTCGAGATGGCGGGGATGCCGAGCCGGCCGGCGATGACCTGGGCCTGGGTGCCCTTGCCCGCTCCGGGGGGCCCCAGCAGCACGACGCGCACTACCGCAGGAACCCTTCGTAGCTGCGCTGGTTGAGCTGCGTCTCGATCTGCTTCACCGTCTCCAACCCCACTCCGACCATGATCAGCACCGCTGTCCCGCCGAACGGGAAGTTCTGGTTCTGCCCCTCCTGCGTCACCGACAGGAAGAGGTTGGGCAGCACCGCGACCAGGCCGAGGTAGATCGACCCCGGCAGGGTGATCCGGGACAGCACGTACTGCAGGTACTCGGCCGTGGGCCGGCCGGGGCGGATGCCCGGGATGAAGCCGCCGTAGCGCTTCATGTCGTCGGCCCGCTCCTCCGGGTTGAAGGTGATCGACACGTAGAAGTACGTGAAGAACACGATCAGCGCGAAGTACACCAGGATGTGCACCGGGCTGCTCTGGTCGACGATGTAGTTCTCGAAGAACCGCCGCACAGCACCGCTGGAGTCGCCCTGCAGCTGGGTGATCAGCTGGGGCAGGTACAGCAGCGACGAGGCGAAGATGACCGGGATGACGCCGGCCTGGTTCACCTTCAGCGGCAGGTAGGTCGACGTGCCGCCGTACATGCGCCGGCCGACCATCCGCTTGGCGTACTGCACCGGGATGCGCCGTTGCGCCTGCTCGACATAGACGACCGAGGCGATGACCAGCAGGGCCAGCACGCAGATGAGCGTGAAGATGAACGCGCCGCGGGTCTGCAGGATCGAGCCGCCCTCGGCGGGGATCCGGGCGGCGATCGAGGTGAAGATCAGCACGGACATGCCGTTGCCGATCCCCTTCTCGGTGAGCAGCTCGCCCAGCCACATGATGACGGCGGTGCCGGCGGTCATCGTCACGACCAGCACGACCGTCGTCCACACCGAGCTGGAGGGGATGACGTCGGGCTGGGAGCAGCTCGGGAACAGCTGGCCGCTGCGGGCCAGCGCGATGATCCCGGTGCTCTGGAGGATGGCCAGGCCGATGGTCAGGTAGCGGGTGTACTGGGTCAGCTTCTGCTGCCCGGACTGCCCTTCCTTCTTCAGCTGCTCGAACCGCGGGATCACGACGACCAGCAGCTGCACGATGATGCTGGCGGTGATGTACGGCATGATGCCGAGCGCGAAGACGGACAGGCGCAGCAGCGCCCCGCCGGAGAACAGGTTGACCAGCGAGTAGACGTCCCGCTGGTCGGATGCCTGGGCCTGGTCCAGGCAGCTGTTGATCCGCTCGATCGAGACGCCGGGACCGGGGACGCTGGCGCCCAGCCGGTACACGGCGATCATCGCCAGGGAGAACAGCAGCTTGCGCCGGAGGTCTGGCGTCCGGAACGCCGCGGCGAACGCCTGCAGCACGTGCCCTCCCCGAGTCGGTCGAATGAGTGTACGGACCACCCCGCCCCCGCTCTCACGGGCCCGCGGCGGGCCCCGCGAGGGGCCGTCCGACCCTATCTGGCGGGAGCTGGATGGCAGACGACCCCCGGGACGGGCACCCGGAACGGGTGACCGGCCCGGGGGTCGGCTGGATCAGATCGTGGTGGAGCTGCCCCCGGCCGCGCTGATCTTCTCGGCGGCAGAGCCGGAGAAGGCGTGCGCGTGCACGTGGACCTGGACCCCGCCGAGGTCGCCGGTGCCGAGGACCTTGACCGGCTGACCGCGCCGGACGGCGCCGGCCTCGGCCAGCGTGTCCGGGTTGATCGAGCCACCCTGCGGGAACAGGGCGGCGATCCGGTCCAGGTTCACGACCTGGAAGACCACCTTGTTGTTGTTCTTGAAGCCCGAGAGCTTCGGCAGCCGCATGTGCAGCGGGGTCTGGCCACCCTCGAAGCGGGCCGAGACCTGCACGCGGGCGCCGGAGCCCTTGGTACCGCGACCGGCGGTCTTGCCCTTGGAGCCCTCACCACGACCCACGCGGGTCTTCTTGGTGTGGGCGCCGGGGGCCGGACGCAGGTGGTGGACCTTGAGAGTCATGACGTGTCCCTACTGAGTCTTGTCTTGGACCAGCGTCAGCTGATCTCTTCGACGGTGACCAGGTGGGGCACCGTCGCGACCATCCCGCGGATCTCGGGACGGTCCTCCTGGACGACCGAGTCGTTGATCCGCTTGAGGCCGAGCGAACGCAGCGTCTGGCGCTGGTTCGGCTTGGTGCCGATCGTCGACTTGACCTGGGTGACCTTCAGCTGCGCCACGTCACACCCCCTGGCCGGCACGCGCCCGCAGCATGGCGGCGGGGGCGACGTCCTCGAGCGGCAGACCGCGGCGGGCCGCGATCTCCTCGGGGCGGACGAGGTCCTTCAGCGCCTGCATGGTGGCGTGCACGATGTTGATCGGGTTCGACGAGCCGAGGCTCTTAGACAGCACGTCGTGGATGCCGGCGCACTCCAGCACGGCGCGCACCGGACCACCGGCGATGACACCGGTACCCGGGCTGGCCGGCTTCAGCAGCACGACACCGGCCGCCGCCTCACCCTGCACCGGGTGCGGGATGGTGCTGGCGATGCGCGGCACGCGGTAGAAGTGCTTCTTGGCCTCCTCGACGCCCTTGGCGATCGCCGCGGGCACCTCCTTGGCCTTGCCGTAACCGACGCCCACGGTGCCGTCGCCGTCGCCCACGATCACCAGGGCGGTGAAGCTGAAGCGACGACCACCCTTGACGACCTTGGACACGCGGTTGATGGCCACCACGCGCTCGATGTAGTTGCTCTTCTCGGCGGGCGCGCCTCCGGGCCCCCGCCCGCCGTCACGGCGGTCCCGGCGGTCGTTGCCGCCGCCGGCGCCGCCGCCGCGTCGCTGTGGTCCTGGCATCAGACGTCCCTCTCGATCTCAACGGTGTGCATCAGAAGTCCAGCCCGCCCTCGCGGGCACCGTCCGCCAGCGCCGCGATGCGGCCGGCGTAGCGGTTGCCGCCACGGTCGAAGACGACGGCGGTGATGCCGGCGCTCTTCGCCCGCTCCGCGACCAGGGCACCGACCTGACGGGCCAGGGCGGACTTGTCGCCCTCGGCGCCGCGCAGGCTGGCGTCCAGCGTCGAGGCACTGACCAGGGTACGGCCGACGGTGTCGTCGACGACCTGGACGTGGATGTGCCGCGAGCTGCGCTTGACGACCAGGCGCGGGCGCTCCGGCGTGCCACCCACCCGCTTGCGCAGGCGGTTGTGACGGCGCAGCCGCGAGACGCGGCGCGCGGTGCTGACATCGGTGCCGACGGGCTTGTGCACCCGGGCACCCTTCGCGGTGTTCGCTGCCTGTGCCATCACTTGCCCGTCTTCCCGACCTTGCGCTTGACGACCTCACCCTGGTAGCGCACGCCCTTGCCCTTATACGGGTCGGGCTTGCGCAGCTTGCGGATGTTGGCCGCGACCTGGCCCACCTGCTGCTTGTCGATCCCGGTGACCTTGATGCGGGTCGGGGACTCGACGGTGAAGGTGATGCCCTCGGGGGCACGCACCGGCACCGGGTGGCTGTAACCGAGGGCGAACTCGAGGTCCGTGCCGCGGGCCTGCACTCGGTAACCGACGCCGACGATCTCCAGGGTCTTGTCGTACCCCTGGGTGACGCCGGTGATCATGTTGGCGATGAGCGTGCGGGACAGGCCGTGCAGGGCCCGGCTCTCGCGCTCGTCGTTGGGCCGCTGCACCAGCAGCGTGCCGTCCTCACCGCGCTCGACGGTGATGGGAGCGGCCACCGTGTGGCTCAGCTTCCCCTTCGGGCCCGAGACGTTGACCGTGCGCCCGTCGATGGCGACGTCCACCCCGCTGGGCACCGGAATCGGGAGTCGTCCGATCCGTGACATGTCTGCTCGCTCCTCTTACCAGACGTAGGCGAGGACTTCCCCACCCACGCCCTTCTTGGTCGCCTGCTTGTCGGTCAGCAGCCCGGTCGAGGTGGAGATGATCGCCACCCCGAGGCCGCCCAGGACCTTGGGCAGGGAGTTCGACTTCGCGTAGACCCGCAGACCGGGCTTGGAGACGCGGCGGACGCCGGCGATGCTCCGCTCGCGGTTGGGGCCGTACTTGAGGGTGACCACGAGCTCCTTGCGGACGTGGCCGTCCTTCTCGACATCGTTGACGGTCCACCCGCCGATGTAACCCTCCTTCTGGAGGATCTCGGCGATGTGCGTCTTCAGCTTCGACGACGGCATGGCCGCGGTGTCGTGGTACGCCTGGTTGGCGTTCCGCAGCCGCGTGAGCATGTCGGCGATGGGGTCGGTCATCGTCATGGGTGGGGACTTGCCTCTCTCGCCGCGGTTCCTCTGGCGCTGGGTCTCCGTGACTTGGCGCGCGGGCCTGTCGGCGATCGGTGGTGCTCGAGTGGGGTGGTGCTGTCCTGCTGGGTGGTGCTGCGGCCCCGGGGGCCGCGCCGCGGGGGGGGGGCGGGCGGGGGGGGGGGGGGGGGCGGGCGGGGGGGTCCCCGGGAGCAGGTACTGGCGGG